>NZ_CP036523.1:630474-945712 GCF_008151785.1 Peptacetobacter hiranonis | reverse complement strand
GTGAGCCATTGCAGCTCCTTCCATTTCACAGCAGAATCCACCGAAGTCGTTTACTAATTCGTTTTTAGTTTCCATATCTGCAACAAATAAATCTCCAGTAGCTATTCTACCTTTCATAACATTATGCCCTTTATTTTCTTTAACTGCTGCATCAAAAGCTGCATTTATTAATCTTTCATCAGCTTTAAATTCTGAACAATCCATTCTTGGTATAGTTCCTTTTGGATCACCAAATGCTGATGCGTCCATATCGTATTCTATTGCATCTGTTGATATTACTATATCATTTACGTCTAATTCGTCGTTTAATGCACCTGCAACACCTATATTAACAAGAGCTTCTGCACCGAATTCGCTTATTAATATCTGAGTACACATAGCAGAGTTTACTTTACCAACTCCACATTTAACAACTACTACATCTTTTCCTCTTAACTTACCAACGTAAAATTCAAGACCTGCTTTTTCTACTTTTTCTTCTAATTCTATTTTTTCAAGAAGTAATGCTACTTCTTCTTCCATTGCACCTATTATTCCTATCTTGTTCATAATATCCTCCTAAAATTAATTTTTCCAATAAAAAAACGCCCTCGTGTTAAAAAACACTAGGACGATATTACCGCGGTACCACCTAAATTATACACTTATCGTGTATCTCTCTTCTGCGTAACGTGCAGTGACGGTTCGGCTACTATAATTCACCTATCTCCTCGTGGACCCATTCACCGAATTTATTTATGCTGCAATCTCAGCTACTTGCAACTCTCTGTATCAAACTCAACCCGACTACTCTCTCCAGTCTTAGGATTTACAATTTAAAATTTTCTATATTTTTATCATACAAGCAATCTTTTTTTATGTCAAGAAAAATAATACTACCAAATTTATTAATATATCGATGATGATGAGTTAGATGATTAGAATTTAATAGAAATTTTATTGATAAAATTTTTTAGAATAACTTTAATTTTTATCTACATTCTCAAAGGAATTTTAGACTCTCTATAGAATATATAAATAAACCAAAATTCATATAAATTGGTCAAAATCCAAATAAATTTTACCTACAAAAGGGGGACAGGATTATGATAATAACTACAACACCATCAGTAGAAGGATACAGAATAGTTGAGTATAAAGGAATAACTTACGGAGAAGTTGTTTCAGGTGTTAACTTCTTCAAAGACTTTGCAGCTGGATTATCTAATATATTCGGTGGAAGATCAAATTCTTACGAAGACGAATTAAAAAATGCTAGAGAAAGAGCTCTTGAAGAATTAGAAGGAAGAGCAGCTGCAAGAGGTGCAAATGCAGTTGTTGGAGTTGACACAGACTATGAAGTACTAGGTGCTGACAATGGAATGCTAATGGTAACAGTATCTGGGACAGCAGTAGTAATAGAGAGAATATAAGAGAAAGGACAAGAGTGTAACTGCTCCTTGCTCCAGGCATCAGCGCCCCACACTGTTAGACTAACATATTTAGCAGTTGTGGGGCGCTTGCAGAATTGTCGCTTTTGAGCAGTTACAACTCTTGCCCTCATATTATATACTTGCTTATAGGTTGAGCTAAAACCGATTTTAAAATTAAAGAAATTCAATTATATAGAAAAAGGTTGTTACAAAATTTGTAGCAACCTTTTTTATTTATTTACTAACTTTTCCAATCACAATCTTCTCCAAATTTAATTTTGAGTAGATGTTTAATGTGAGGACTGTTGTTATATTTTGTGTCAGTCCTTTTGCGTGGTATCAAGAGTTAATCGACTCGACAATCTGCAGACGCGAGGATTTTTTGCAACAGAACAATTATTGTACACCGCGTCGAAGCCTGGAGAGGAGATTATTCTTGATGCTACGCATAAGAAAGGACTGTTACAAAATATGCAACAGTCCCACATTATATATACTCAAATTAAATTATTCCTTTCATTGCTAGTACTAGCATTACACATGTTACTATTACAAGTACTGCTACAGCCATTACACCTGGATGTACTATCATTTTTGGTGCATCTTTAGCTTCTGATTTTAGAACAGTTCTTCTAAGTGCAGAAACTATCGGTTTATATATTAATAAGATTATCGCTGAATCTATTCCACCTTTTATTAAGTTGAATGGCATTATCGCTGGAACTAAAAGTTTTACAACTTCTGCTCTTGGAATTCCCATATATATTGGTGTTACTAAGTAGTTCCATAAAACCATTACAACTGTAAGAAGTATTGTACCAGATACTAAACCTATTATAGAACCTCTTAAAGTTCTATCTTTTTTGTATATAAAAGCTGCAGTACAAGAAAACGCACAAATAGAAATTATATTCATTACAAGTCCTATTATTCCATCTTCACTTATAGTTAAAAATTCGATAAACGCTGTTACTACTGCTACCATTAATGACATGAATGGTCCCCAAATAAATCCACCTATTGTTATAATTACGTTCTTTGGATCATACTCTAAGAATAATACCATTGGTATTCTTATGAATAATACCGCTGCAAATGCCAGTGCACTAAGCATTGCCACCCTTGTCATTGTTTTTGTCTTGCTTTCCATCATCTTTCATCACTCCTAAAATTTAAAATAAAAAACACCTGATAGACTAAGTGTCTTTCAGGTGTTGTAACTCTCTATTATAAAAATATCTTTTGATTATTAGTATGTAAAATATAACCTAAATAGGATTTATTTTGCACAATAAAAAATCTAACTAATAGATAATTATTAACACATCTTCTCTCATCCAGACTATACTGTCGGTTTTGGAATTTCACCAAATCCTGAATTGAACTTATGCCAATTCCTGCGTTTTAAAAAACGCTCGCGGACTATACCGCCGGTCGGGAATCTCACCCTGCCCTGAAGACATCTTAACTAATTCAGTTGTCTATTATTAAATTAACACAAATAAAAAATAAAATCAATACCATATTGACTTTATTGACTAACAAACATATAATCAAATTATAGTGATTTATACCCCTACTAGGTATATTAAGTATTAAAACTTGGAGGATAAATATATGAAAAAAATAATAAAAATAGATGGCATGGGATGCCAGCACTGTGTAAATAGAATAACTGAAGCACTTTCTGCTATAGATGGTGTAGAAGTATTAGAAGTTAGCTTAGAAGACAAATCTGCAACTGTTGACGTAGAAGAATCAATAACTGATGAAATTTTAATGGAAGCTATAGATGAAGAAGGATTTGAACCTATAGAATGTTTCTTAGCATAATCTATTAATTATAAAATCTAACATAGTTCACCAATTTAAATTAATCATAAATAAAAAGAGCTTTTTCTCCATACAAGATTAAGCTCTTTTTTTATTTATATATTTACTCAAACCAAGCAACTGCCCTAACTGGTGCACCATCGCTATTTTCTACTTTTAACGGACAACAACTAAAATTAAAAATTTTATCTCCACAAAGCTCAAGATTTTTTAGATTTTCAATATTTACAATATCCTTATCTTTAAACAACTTCTTATGTCTTGTAAGTTTTTCATCTGAAACGGGATCTATCCCTATTGTATCAAACCCAATTCCTTTATAATTTCCATTAAGCACATAATCTAAAACATCGTCATTTACACAAGGATAATCTCCAAAATATTTATCAGTTCCCCAATATTTATCCCAACCAGTGTTAAACAATAAAAAATCAACTTTCTCAGCTTTTTTACCGTATTTTAGAATACAATCTAGTGTAATATCCTCACCTTCATTTAAATCTCTACAATCTATCACAAGTCCTTTTCCTATAAACTGGCTCGCAGGAAACTCATCTAAAGTCGTTCTATCTGGATATATATGTGCTGGTGGATCCATGTGAGTCCCTACATGAGAATATATACTAATAGAAGTTTCCCTAAAACCATCTTTTTCATAATTACTTGTGTTAATTAACTTTGGCATTTCTGTACCTGGAAAAACTGTCATTTCTTCTTTTATTGTATAAGTTAAATCTATTGCTTTCATACTCTTCACCTCTTAATACTCTATCTTGATTATCATTTTAATTATATCATATACAAAATTTTTAATTGTATAATAAAAAGTAGGATGAACAAATTATCTCTCAAAGCTCATCACTTATTCGATAATCGCCATCCTACTTTTCTAAAACAACTTATTTAATTTTTACTTTCCTGCTTACTTTCTTCTTTTTTTAGATTTCTCTGATTCTTAAAAGTAAGCACTACCTTGAATAAATCTCCATCTGAGCTTACCTTCATCTTACCGTCCTGAAGCTCTGTGAAGCTCTTAGCTATTGCAAGTCCAAGTCCACTTCCCTCAGTATTTCTCGATTTATCCCCTCTAACAAATCTTTCTGTTAGATTTTCAACATCGCAGTTTAATTCCTCTGCTGAAATATTTTTAAACTCTATCTCTGTATTTTCTGCATCTCTCTTAACATTTATATACACTCTAGTGTATGGCATTGAGTATTTTGAGATATTAGATATTAAGTTAGAGAATATGCGGAAAGTTCTCATACTATCTAACTCTAGTATCACCTTTTCTTCTGGGAAATTGCCCTTAACTTCTAAATGGGCTGCATTCAATTTATCCTCAAGTTCTACTAAAGTCTGTTTTATTAAAGATACAACATCTACCTTCATAGGATTCATTTTAACATTTCCACTTGTAGCCTTACTTACTTCAAATAAGTCTTCAATAAGAAATTTTAATCTATTTGATTTCTTATCTATAGTATCAAGATATTTCTGTCTTTCTTCTTCTGTTATTCCTTCTTTTTTAAGAAGGTCTACATAAGTGATTATTGAAGTAAGTGGAGTTTTTAAATCGTGTGAAACATTAGTTATAAGCTCTATTTTCATCTTCTGGCTCTTAACTTCTTCACTAACCGCTGCACTAAATCCTTTTTCTATATTTTCTAGGTTTTCTTTTATAGGATTAAATACTCCTAAATCTTCTTTTGGCACTGATCCAAAATCACCATTTGCTATATCTTCAGTTATTGTTTCTAGCTTGTTGTAGTCTTCTAATACTTTGCCAAATTTTTTCTTAATTAATCCGTAAAGTATTACTGAATATATTGCTCCTGTGATTATACCAAATCCCCAAATTGAAGAACAAATTGTTATCGCTAGGAAGTTTACTCCCAGTGCTGCTAATATGAATTTTTCATATCCATCTTTTAAATCTAGATTATTCATCCAACTAAAGAACTTTTTAACCTTTGAAATCATCCATTTTACAACTCTAACTGTTATACAAGAATTGAATATTACTTTTCTATCGCCCTTAGCAATCATATCTCTTAGATATATACCGCCCATTAAGCATAATGCAAATAATATCATCCAATATCCTAAATTTCCTATCACTACTGCCCACAAAGCTGTAGTTGCTGATATTGGAACCATTTGCATAAGTATATTTGCCAATGAGTCTGATGTACTAACATCTATAACTTGTACTGGGTTTATAACCACAAATGCTGAAACTATTAAAGATACAAATATCACTATTACTTCTATAGGTGCTTTTATCACGCTGCTCATTGCAAATACATCGTTTCTTATTGCATTAGGTAATAAAAATCCTACTAAAGCGTATACACACATTATTAAAACAGCCACCATAATCATCTGTCCTAATGTATGCATTTTATCTCCTGATAGAAGATTATAAATTCCATGGTAGTTATTTATACTTGAATTGTACGGAGCATTAACTATCTGAGTTGCTCCTTCTTTTGTTAAACCAATTGTAAATGTAGCATTTTTTATAGGAGGCAAGTTATATTTTATACTTCCATCTGTATATTCTTTATATAAATTTGCACTTCTTACTTTCCATTCTTGTACTGTGTTATCCATAACTGTCTGGCATTTATCTGCATCTATCCCATGTAGTGCTTTAAAGCTATAGTTTCCATCTTTATCAAAATCTAAAACCATATAGAATAAATATTTATCTAATATTTCTTCCGCTTTAGCTGTTCCATTTGTATCTAATTGTCCTAAAGACATATTTCTTATAAGCTCTAATTCATTTTTTTCATTTCCAATTGTTTTTTTATTTTCTTTGTTGTAAACATTGTACTTTATAGGTTTATTAGCTGCATTTAAAGCTATTTCAGAATAATCCATATCATTTTGGAATGCTTCATTAAAGTCCTGCTTAATAGCTTCTTTATTCAGTATTACATCTCCATTTTCATTTATTGCATCTGTCAATTCTTCTGGAGTACCTGAGTCTATGTCTGAATTTTCAAGAGCATTTTTTATTACTTCCTCTGTCAAGAATACATCAGAAGGGTTTTCTTTATTTTCAGTTGCATTCTTCAGATCCCAGTACATTGGGTAAATCTGACCTAAGAAATAATCTGCTGCCGTTTCGCTATTTAAAACTTCTTCTTCTACTTTAACTTTATCAGATATATTTCTATATGTCGTCAACATTCCCACTGAGGAAATTAACAACACTATAAGTACTACTATATTTGCCAGTATTTTATTTGATTTATCATTTCTAGATTTTTTCAATTTTGTATCCAACTCCCCACACCACCTTTAAGTATCTTGGATTTTTCGGATCCAATTCTATTTTTTCTCTTATATTTCTTACATGTACCATTACAGTATCTGTATTTATTGCAGCCTCATTCCAAACTCTTTCGTAAATTTCTTCTGCTGGAAATACTCTGCCAGGATTTTTTATAAGTAATCCTAAAATCTTAAATTCTATTGGAGTCAGTCTTACTGGATTTCCGTCGACAGAAACCTCTTTTGTATCGTCATTTAATTCAAGCCCTCCTATTGTGTATATGTTTTCATTCACAGCTTCAACTTCTGTTGAACTTGCCTTTTGAATGTTCATATATTTTGTGTATCTTCTTAGCTGAGAATTTACTCTAGCTAAAAGTTCAAGAGGTTTGAAAGGTTTTGTAACGTAATCGTCTGCTCCTATGTTTAGTCCCATTATCTTATCTACTTCTTCAGATTTTGCTGAAAGCATTATTATCGGGAAGTTGTGATTTTCTCTAGCTTTCATAGTGAATGTTATTCCGTCCATTACTGGCATCATTATATCCACTATTGCTAAATGAATTTCTTCATTTTCTAAAACTTTAAGACCTTCCATTCCGTTGAAAGCTTTAAAAACATTGTATCCCTGATTTAATAAATATATTTCAACTGCTTCTGCTATTTCTTTTTCATCTTCAACTACTAATATGTTATATGCGTTCATAATATTTCTCCTTTGTCGTATAATTTGTACTCTTTAATTATACAACAGTATGCAGCTTTTTCCATCTCTCAAACTTCCTTTCTCTCTTTTGTTAATTATATTGTATTGAATAATTTTAAAGATAGACTTTGTATAATTTTAAAGAATTTCTTAAGAGTTTCTATATATCGAGTTTAGTTTTGATTTAATTTACTTTTAATCTATTTGTCGTTTATCTTGATTGATTTTAGTTTTTGCGGTGATATAATTAAAATTAGAAAACTAACAAAAAAGGAGGACTTTCTATGTTTTGCGATTACCACACTCATACAATATTTAGCGATGACTCAGAATATCCAATGGAAGAATGTGTAAAGGACGCTATTTATCTTGGAATTAAAGAAATTTGTTTTACAGACCATGTAGATTATGGAGTTAAATATGATTTAAAAGATTTAAAACCAGAAGAAGTTGAAGGTAAGATTTTAAATGTAGATTTTGAAAAATATTTTGCCGAATTAGATAGGGTTAGGGAGCTATACAAAGACGAGATAAGTATAAAAAATGGGCTTGAATTTGGAATTCAGAAACACACTATTTCAAAATTTGAGAATTTATTTGAAAAATCACCATTAGATTTTGTAATAATGTCCGTACATGAAATAGACGACAAAGAGCTTTGGGATCACTCATTCCAAGATGGTAAAACTGAAGAGGAATATTATAGACTATACTTTGAAAATATATACTATCTTGTTCAAAATTACCATAATTACTCTGTCCTAGGTCATTTAGATTTATTAAAAAGATACGACGAAAAAGACGGTTATAATCCATTTGTAAAGAATAAGGAGATTATAACTAAGATTTTAAAATATATAATTGCTGATGGAAAAGGTATAGAATTAAACACTTCTACAAAAAAATACCACTTAGATGATTTAATGCCTTCAAGAGATATTTTAAAACTATATTTAGAATTAGGCGGAGAAATTTTAACTATTGGCAGCGATTCACATTCTAAAAAAGACCTTTTAAATTCTCATATAGAAGAATTAAAACAGGAACTCAGAGATATAGGTTTTAAGAAATTCTGCACATTTGAAAAAATGAAACCTATATTCCACGAATTATAGAATTGTTAAAAAAAGATGGCATTAACCATCTTTTTCTTTTTGTAATTATATCTTATAATATACAAGTACACTTTTACCAGAGTTGTACATTATACTATAATAATTAAACTAAAAAAGGAGATTTATTATGTTTTGTGATTACCACACCCACACTGTATTTAGCAGTGATTCAATGTATCCAATGGAAGATTGTATAAAGGATGCTATTTCGCTAGGTATTGAGGAAATTTGTTTTACAGATCACGTCGACTACGGGATAAAAGACGATTGGGATGACCTTAGAAATAATAAAGCCACTAAAAAATACTTCAATGTAGATTATGATAAGTATTTTTCTGATTTAGAAACACTTAGAGAAAAGTATAAAAATCAGATAACTATAAAAAATGGATTAGAATTTGGGATACAGAAATACAATATTGAAAAATACAACAAATTATTTAAAAAATATCCACTTGATTTTATAATTCTTTCAGTGCATCAGATTGATGACAAAGAATTTTGGAACCACAGTTATCAAGATGGAAAAATAGAAAAAGAATACTACGAAGATTATTTCAATGAAATATATTATCTAGTTCAAAACTACAGCAACTACTGTGTTCTTGGGCATTTGGATATGATGAAAAGATACGACGAAAAAGACGGTTACAATCCTTTTGTAGAAAATAAAGAGATTATAACTAAAATCTTAAAGCGTGTAATCGCTGACGGAAAAGGAATAGAGCTAAACACTTCTTCTATAAAATACAAACTAGATGACCTAATGCCATCAAGAGATATTTTGAAACTATACCTAGAACTAGGTGGAGAAGTACTAACAATAGGCAGCGACTCTCACTGCAAAAGAGACCTAAAAAACTCACACATAGAAGAACTAAAACAAGAACTAAGAGACATCGGCTTTACAAAATTCTGCACATTTGAAAAAATGAAACCTACATTCCACGAATTATAGACTTTTCTAGTCTAACTTCAAATGCAAAAAATAGCTGACTTCTCTGTTATTACAAACATCAGATGTATTTAACTAAAATAAATGGCGATAATTTTCTATAAAAAAACTCCTTTTGCTTGACATTATTACTGAAATGAACTCGACAATGCGACTTGATCGCCTGGAGAGAAATTCAGTAATGATGGCTAGCTTTTAAAGGAGTTTTTTTTAGAAATTATCGCCATTACTACTTAGTTAAACATATCTAGTTTTAATAACTCTGAGAAATCAGCTATTTTTGCATCATACTTCTCTACTGTATCAAATCCATATTCAGCATATACAAATGGTATTCCAACAAATTCCGCACTTCTCGCATCACCTTTTGTATCACCAACATAAACAGGATTTTTTAAATTATTTCTTTCTATAACTAATTTATTATTTTCACCCTTCTGAAGCCCTGTATTCTCAGCATTTTCAGTGTCCTCAAAGTATTCTTCAAGTCCATTTATTCTTAAAAATGCTTCAATATACCCCTTCTGACAATTACTTACTATAAATAATCTATAATCTTTTGCAAGCTCTTTTATAGTTTCCTTTACATTAGGGAATATTTTCCCACCATTTTTTTCATCTATTTTCTGAGTTTCAACACTTGCACACTCATCCATCATTTTTATTCTAATTTCTTCAGGTATATGCCCTAACATCTGCTCCATCGCTTCATTGTAAGGTAATCCCATATAACTTGCTACCTTTTCACCAGTTAAACTAGCTTCAAATCCATACTTTACAAAAACTTCATTCCATATTTCTGCGACATCATCTCTTGTGTCCCACATTGTCCCATCTAAGTCAAAAATTATAGAGTCTGGTCTGTTCATAATTTCCCTCACTTTTTTAATATTAATTTAGATTTTCAAAATCTACTCTAATTATTATATCATTTTTTTATATTCTTTAATACATTTGTATACCATATAATACATAACGCCCAATATTTCAATATTTTCCCAATTTATTTTTTGTATACTCAATCATACCTTAAGTAATATTTATTTGCATAAAAGTAAAATATATTTGACTTTTTGTATTATATATATTATATTCAAATCAAAGATAGGATAGAAACGAGGTGAGCAAATGCCTAAGAATTTAAAAATAAAATCAGCTAGAGCTGCATTAGATATGACACAAAAGGACTTAGCTGAAAAAGTCGGTGTAACTAGACAAACAATAAGTGCTATAGAAAAAGGAGATTACAACCCTACCATAAATTTATGCATCCAAATTTGCAAAGTGCTCGGAAAAACACTGGACGAATTATTCTGGGATAACGAATAAATTTGGGGTACAATAAATAAAATTTTCAGATTAAAAATTATTTTAAAATCTATACAAGGATAAATAAACACAATATGATTGGAGGAAACTTTTATGAAAAATATATTTAAACGAAACTATTTAGATGAAATGCAAGAGCAAAAACTATTAAAAATAGAAAGTCATGGTGTTTGGATTGCATTCTCATTACTTGTAATATCTATGCTTGTACAAATAGCATACGCAAACTACACTAAAACAGAAGCTCATGTAGCAGGTGAAATGATAACATTTTTCATTTTAGACATATACATACTATTTAGCTGCATAAAAAATGGAATATGGGCAAGATCAATAAAAGCATCTAACAAAACAAACTCAATAGGAGCACTAATAGCAGGTGTAATAGTTGGATTATTAAACGCATTTACATTCCCACACGAAACTGAACAAGCAATAGTTGGTGCTTTCATAATGTCTGCACTATTCACAGGAATACTAACATACATCCTACTACAAATCTGCATGAAAATAACAAACAAAAGAAGAAACAAACTCGACGAAAACGACGACGAAGAATAAAATCATGCTAATAATAAAAAGATAAATTAAAACTTTCAAAGGAATTTTTTCAATAAACCAAATTTCTTCAAAATAAAAAATGGCTCAGAAATTATTATTTTTCAAATTTAAACCAGTTTATAAATGTAAAAAAGAAGAGGGAAATAGCCAAAAACGCGACAATTCTGCAAGCGACACGCAACACATAAATGTGTTACAAAAATGGGCGTGTCGCTGAAGCCTGGAGCACTTTGGCTATTCCCTCTTCTTTTTCTATATTTATACCTCTTTTAAGTTGCGAACAACAATTGCTGAGCCATTTTTTATCTCTACTGTGCACTCATCTCCAAGCATCACATTAGATATTCCTCTAGGCTGAGCATAGTCCATAGTGAAATTATCAAGTGGGTACTCTAAATTATAAAGGCTAATTCCTGCTGCATCCCCTCTAATAGGAATAACAGAAAGAGTATCGCCCTTATTACCCTTAACATTTAAACTACCATTATGAACAAGATAAAGTATCTCATCTTCAGTTATAATTCTCGGAGTCATACCCTTTCTTCTCATATAATCTAATAATTTCACATTTGCCAAAGTGTGGTCAATTCTTCCACCAAGAGCTGCATACAAATCCACTTCCTTAGAGCTAAGCATATCGGCTAATATAATACAAAGCTCTGAATCTGTTTCATTCTTCTTCTCTGGGAATTTCTTAAATTCCACACCCTTCTCTTTGTAGTATTCTACAATTTCTGGATTTACCGAGTCCAAATCACCTATTATATACCCTGGAGTCATACCCATTTTATATACGTGATTTGCACCACCATCCGCACAAATTATATTATCGTAATTCTCAGATTCTATCTTCTTTTTTATATCGTCGTAATCGTAAATAGAACCATTTAAAAATATACAAGTCTTCAAATTTATCTCACTCTGTTTCTAATTTTATTTTTAGATGCTAACTTATTTAATTCTTATAAACAGATACTATTTTGCGCTTTCTCTAAGCTCTCTAACAGCTGCATCTATATCATCTTTACCGAATATAGCAGAACCAGCAACACAAACATCTGCTCCAGCTTCTACTACTTCTTTTATGTTAGATGGTTTAACTCCACCGTCAACTTCTATTTCAACATTTAGACCTCTTTCGTCTATCATTTTTCTAAGTTCTCTTATTTTTTCAGTTACACATGGTATATATGACTGTCCACCAAATCCTGGGTTAACAGACATTAAAAGAACCATATCAACGTCATCAAGAACGTATTTTATAGTATCTAAAGATGTAGCTGGATTTAAAACAACCCCTGCTTTTATACCATGAGATTTTATGTTCTGTATAGTTCTGTGAAGATGAGTACAAGCTTCAACGTGAACTGTTATTATATCACATCCTGCTTTTACGAATTCTTCTATGTAGTTATCTGGATTTTCTATCATAAGATGTGCATCAAATACCATATTTACATCTTTTCTTAAACTTTTAACTATTCCAGGTCCAAGAGTTATATTTGGTACGAAATGTCCGTCCATAACATCTATGTGAAGATACTCACATCCTGCTTTTTCAACTTTCTTTACGTCTTCTAGTAATCTAGCAAAATCTGCTGATAATATTGATGGCGCTAATTTAACCATAACCTAATACCTCCTACTGTTTTTCTGTCTTATTTCGTTTAATAACTGTAGATAACTTTCATATCTCTGTTTTGATATCTCCCCATTTTCTACAGCCTCTTTTACGTCGCAAGCTGGCTCATTTTCATGTACACATTTAGAACCAAATTTGCATTCGTCATATTTATCGAATTCAATGAAATACTCTTTTAATTCCATTTCATCAATTCCATCTAATTCAAGTGAGCTAAATCCTGGAGTATCTGCTACGATTCCTCCACATTCTAATTTTAATAGCTCTGCATGTCTAGTGGTATGTCTACCTCTACCAATTTTTTCACTTACTGTTCCTGTTTTTAACTGGAAGCTTTCATCTATTTGGTTTAATAAACTAGATTTACCAACACCTGAAGGACCAGCAAACACAACAGTATTTCCTTTTAATTCTTCTTTTACTTTGTCTATGTTTATATGTTTTTCGCTGCTAACAGGTATAACCTTGTATCCAGCTTTTTCATATATTTCAACTAGTTCATCTAATGAGCCATCATCTAAATCCATCTTAGTAAATATAATCACTATCTCAAGATTTTCTCTTTCGGCATGGACAATAAATCTATCTAAAAGAGATAAATTAGGTTTTGGATCTTTAACGGCAAACACAATTAGAGCCTTGTCTACATTTGCAATAGGTGGTCTAACAAGCTCAGTTTCTCTCTCTTCAATTGTTTCAACAACACCTTTTTTATTTTCCTCATCTACTATGCTTATCTCAACATTATCGCCTACAAGAGGTGTAATTTTTTGCTTTCTAAAAATTCCTCTCGCCTTACATTCATACAAACCACTTTCTGTATCTACATAGTAAAATCCGCTAAGACCTTTAATTATTTTTCCCTTTAGCATTCAATCGCTCCTTTTTATATAAGTTCTTACTCTTTCTATTTTATCATAATTCTAATTTTTATTCTTTAATTTTTATATACTTAATCAAAGTATTTCAAATTTATCTCGTAAAAAATCTAATTGCATTTAAGCTTTATCAAAGGTTTGGATATTATAATATTTTTAGAATATGATATAATAAGAATTGTTCGAATTTAAGATTTTTGAAAAGAAAGATTATTTAAGATAGAAAGAATCATTATTAATATGAAAAGGGTAATTATTTAATACGAAAAAGGGTGATTGTTTAATATGAAAGAAAAAAATTTGAGGATGACGGCTTTTAAAGCTCTCGGCATAATTGTCGTTGTAAGCTGCCATTTAGATGAAAATTTATTTAATTTAATAGGAATACCGATAACTTCGAGTAGGGAACTTTTCCCAGAATACTCGTACCATATACCATTGTTCATTTTTGCGTCTGGATATTTTTACAAAAGAATATATGAGAGCAATTATCTAACATTGGTTAAAAAGAGATTTAAAAATATAACTAAATACTACAAGGCAAATTTATTCTACTTTTTCCTTACTCTAGTTTTAGTTGGTCTTGGACTTTTAGAAAGAGAAATACATTTTAATCTACACAGCATTTTTATCGAGCCATTTTTAGGAGGATTTCAGTTCTATTTTAATGGCCCTGGATGGTTTGTTCCATTCTTATTCACTGTGCGGATTGTCTTTCCACTTACAAGAAGATTCTTCTCTTTATTTGTAAAATCATTCAAATCTGGAGAAGAAAAGAAGTTACTTGATGAAAGTATATTTACAATATTCCTTTGCGTAGTAGGATTATTTGCAGCACATCTAGCAAATACATATCCAGTAAAAAATCAGGATGTAACACTATTCCACGCAATACTAAGAACTGCGTGGGGGCTTCAATACATGCAGATAGGACTTTTCTTTAAAGAATTTATTGAGGAACATATAAAATACACATTCAAAGGATTTACTGCTATAGTTGCTACAAAAGCTGTATTTTACCGGATATTTGGATACTGCACATTCTCACTTAGAACTGTAAGCTTCAACGGACACACATTTATAAGCTTATTCACTTCTATACTGGGAATACTATATGTTCTGTATCTATCAGAATTCTTGTGCAGACTTGCACTAAGATTTAAAAGAAAATTACCAGAACTAATCAACTTTATAGGAAACAACACTTGGAGTATAATGATACACCACCTACTAATAAAATGGCTCCTAACACAATTTGCAGACACAGGAATACTAGGAAACTCAAGAGAACTATTTGACTACTTCATCTCTCCTGTACTATGCCTAGTACTGCCACTTGTATTCGTATATATATGCAATAAAATAAATGAAAAAAGAACAATAGCATAACCACTCTTTGCTCCAGAGCTTTTTACACCCTTCCTCCTCACAGACGATTAACATATAACTTACTAAAAATAAAAAATTGGCTACTCACAAGAATTTTGTAAGTAGCCAATTTTTTCTTTTCTAAGTAACTTTATATATTAATCGTTAGCATTTAACCAATCTATTAATAGGTTTATGTATTTTTCATTGTCTTCAACGAAGCACATATGACGACAATCTCTGAATAATTCCCATTTTGAATTAGGTATTCTGTCGTACATATATTTAGCTATATATGGAGTACATAAGTCGTTTCCTCCTGATATAACTAATGCTGGTTCTTTTATATCTTTTAACTGTTCTGTAACATCGTAAGTTTTTAATGTTCCAAGAGGAGTAAATTCATTTGGTCCCCAACCAACTACATATGCTTCTGCACCTTTTTTAACTGGTCTAGTTAAGCATTCTGGATCTCCTTCACCATAAGAACCTGCAGCGTGACGTCTCATATATTCAGCTTCAGCTGCCTGATATTCTGGAGAAGAATAATCGTTATTTGTAGTTGCATAGTCTATTGCTTTCTGCATTTCTTCTGGAAGGAATTTTATCATTCTATGCCGTTCCTGTCCCCACATCCAAGATGCTGGTAATGTACTTGAAAGTATTATACTCTTAACACCTTCTGGTTTGTAGTTACAGATGTATTCAAGAAGCTGCATTCCACCCCAAGACTGTCCAAGTATATGTACTTCATCAAGTCCTAAGTGTTTTCTTAAAGCCATTAATTCTTCTATCCAAACTTCTTTTGTCCATAAGTCAGGTCTATTATCTACGTATGATTCCCCACAACCTATCTGGTCGTACATTATTATCTGTCTATTATCCATTTCTGCCATTTTATCTAACACTTCAAAATAGTTGTGTGTAGATCCTGGTCCACCATGAAGTAATATTATAGGAGCTTTTTCTGGATTTGGTTCCCCTACTATACGATAATATGTTTTGTACTCTTTGAAAGGCATGTAACCTTCTACTATTTTCATTTAAATTCACTCCTCACTTGTGATATTTATAATTTCATTAAATAGCCATCAAATTTTTGCCATTTGACTATATTATAACAATAGTATACTAGTTTTACAAGTAATTTTATAATAGTATTTTCCAATATGAACATATTTTTTTAAATAAGAAAACGTTTTTTATAATTAATTGTAATATTTTACAAATTTATATAACCATTCCTCCATTAACTCCTACAACCTGACCTGTTATAAATGACGCTTTGTCTGCTAAATAATATACAGTTTCTGCAACATCTTCTACTTTTCCTAATCTCATTAGAGGCGTTTCCTCTTTTAAATCATTTAAAGCTTCCTCTCCATAATAAGAGCACATATCAGTCATTATCACTCCTGGAGATACAGCATTAACTCTTATGTTAGAAGGTCCTACTTCCTTAGCTAAAGCTTTTGTCATACCTATTATCGCAGCTTTTGATGCTGAATAGTGTACTTCACAAGATCCTCCAGTTTCTCCCCACATAGATGTTATATTTATTATGCTTCCACTTTTTTCCCATATCATATGCTGAAGTGCCTTTCTTGAGCAATTAAACACACTTGTCACATTTACAGACATCATTTTTTCCCATTCTTCATCAGTTATATCTGTAAATAACTTATCCTGGCTTATACCTGCATTATTTACAAGTACATCTAATCTTCCAAACTCTTTTAAACAATAATCTATCATAGCATCTGCTTCAGCACTTTTAGACACATCTGCTTTAAAAATCCTTACATTGCATCCATCTTCAATTAACATTTTTTCTAGCTCTTTTGCCTCTACTTCAGAGCTATTGTAATTTGCTAATACATTATATCCATTTCTTGCAAATTCTATAGCTATTGCTCTTCCAATTCCTCTTGAAGCACCTGTCACTACTACTGTTTTATTCATTTCATTTTCCTCCAAATTATCATAAAAAAAGTATCCCCGATTGAAAGGATACTTTTTTATTTATTTTAAATTATTATTTTCTTATTCTGCAGTTTCTCCACCGCTAGATTCTCCATCTGATGAGCCACCACCAGATTCTCCTCCACCTGATGAACCGCCACCAGATTCTCCTCCACCTGATGAGCCACCACTAGAGTCTCCTCCGCCTGATGAACCACCACTAGAGTCTCCTCCGCCTGATGAACCACCACTAGAGTCTCCTCCACCTGATGAACCACCGCTGTTATGGTCTCCACCACTTGATGAGCCACCATTGTTGCTTGAACCACCGTTATTACTTGAACCACTGTTGTTATTTGTTCCAGCATTATTATTAGCATTTGGATCTTCTGGAGTTGGAACTGTTGGTTTATTTGCTGTATCTTCACCCTTACTTACTACAAGTGATATCTTACCATTTGAAGTACTCTGTCCTAAAACAGTTCCTTCTTTATAAGCAGAACTAAATTCATAAGTTATATTACCAACTGCAAATCCTTTTGCCTGAATCATACCCTGAGCCTGACTTAAAGTCATACCAATTACATTAGGTTCTTCTTTATTGTTATTACCTTTACTTACTACAACTGTAACTGTATCGCCTTCTTTTAATTCAGTACCAGCATCTGGATCCTGAGAAATTATTTCATTTTCAGCTGCCGAATAACTATATTCATATCCAGCTATTTCTAATTTTAATCCCATTTCTTCAAGTGTAGCTTCTGCCTGTGTTACCTGCATACCTTCTACATTAGGAGCCATTAATTCATCTTTTCCGCCACCAAATAAACTTGAACCAAATAGTTTAAAGAATAGACCTACCTGAGCTAAAAGTATTAGAGATAGTATAACTGCAGCTATTTTTAATCTCTTCTTAGTCTTAGGAGTTTCTTCTTTTATTACTTTTTTCTTTTTCTTTCTTTTTCTCTTTGGAACGTAATCTTCTTCTTCCTCTTCATCATATAAATCGTCATCGTACTCGTCATCATCGTCGTAATAACCAGCATCATCACCATCTATATCTGCTATAGCTGCTGGAGCTATTCTAGGTTTTCCAACTGTATTTAGATTTCTTTCGTCTATATGTCTTGTTGCAAAATCATCATATTCTTTTATGAAATCTAAATCTATATTTTTTTCTATGTATTCTATATCTTCTATAAGTTCCTCAGCAGTCTGATATCTATCAGCGCTATTTTTTTCAGTAAGCTTTTTGATTATAGTTCTTACACTCTGAGGTATTCTTATCTTTTCTTCTTCTGTAAATTCTATATCATCATTTATGTGCTGAAGAGCTATAGATACCGGAGTATCTCCTCTGAAAGGTAGTTTACCAGTAAGCATTTCATAAAGCACTATACCTAATGAATATAAATCGGCATTATTAGTAACAAATTTACCTTTTGCTTGTTCTGGAGAGAAGTAATGTACAGAACCTATAACACCACCTATATTAGTCATAGTAGAGTTAGAAACAGCTTTAGCTATACCAAAATCTGCAACCTTAGCTATACTTCTACCTTCATTTGATATAAGTATGTTGTGAGGTTTTATATCTCTATGTATTATTCCCCTTTTGTGAGCACAACCAAGAGCCATAGCTATCTGTTTAGTTATGTCTAATGCTGTATACTCATCAAGAGTACCCTCTTCCTGTATTATTTCTTTTAAGTTTTTACCGTTTACATATTCCATTACTATGTAATGAACTTTACCGTCTTCTCCAACGTCGTAAACATTAACTATATTTGGATGCGAAAGACTTGCAACCGCTTCAGCCTCTCTTTTAAATTTCTTTAAGAATTCCTGATCATCAACAAACTCAGGTCTTAAAACTTTAACAGCAACTACTCTATTAAGCAATTTATCCTTTGCTTCATAAACATAGGCCATTCCACCTTCGCCAATTTTCTTTTCTATCTTATATCTATTTCCTAAAATTGTATCTCCCACGTTATATCACCGTCCCAACTAAACTCTAACTAGTATTACGGAAACATTGTCGTTTCCAGCATTATTGGCTGTATCAATTAATTCATCGCTAATATCTTCAAATTCATCATTTTCTTTAATTATCTCTTCTATTTTTGAATCGATAATGCAACCTGTAAGACCATCTGTTGCTAAAAGTATTATATCACTTTTTTCGATATTTTGTTTAAATATATCAACTATGACAAAAGGATCTGGACCTATTGCTCTAGTTATAATACTTCTATTTGGATGAGTTAAAGCTTCTTCTTCTGTAATCTCATTGCTTTCAACTAATTCCTCAACATAAGAATGATCTCTTGTTATTCTTCTTAAACCATTTTCTTCATTGTAGACATATCCTCTACTATCGCCGACATTAGCTATATACAAATAATTTTTGTATAATATAGCAGTTGTCAATGTTGTTCCCATTCCTGAAAAACTTTCATCTTCTGAAGCTTTTTCAAAAATTAGGCTATTCACATTATTATACGCTTGTTTTAGTATATCGTCTATATATTCTATCTTAATTTTGCTAGTTTGAAGTAAGTTTTCTTTTAGAAAAAGGATAATATTTTCGGCTGCCATCTTGCTGGCTACCTCTCCTTTTTTATAGCCTCCCATACCGTCAGCTATAGCAAACAAGCCAATTTCCTCATTTTCTACTTCAACAATCTCACACTTACAATAATCCTCATTATTTTTTCTAACCAATCCCACATCAGAGGCAAAATAAAATTCCATAAAATCCCTCCTTTTCAGATTACTTGTGTTTTCTTCTTAACTGTCCACAAGCTCCACTTATATCAGAACCCATAGAAATTCTGACAGTCGCTGGAATATTTCTTTCTTCAAGATAATCTCTGAATTTATATATAAATGCCTTATCCGGTTTTTTGAAATCCCTCTCATCAACTTCATTTATAGGTATTAAATTTACATGGCAAAGCATTCCTTTTAATAGAGATGCTAAAGCTTCTGCTTCTTTCTTACCATCATTTACACCCTTTATTAAAGAATATTCAAATGTAACCCTTCTATTAGTCTTTTTAATATAGTATCTACAAGCATCTAAAATTTCCTTGATACTGTATTTATTAGCTACAGGCATTATTTCTTTTCTCTTCTCATCATAAGGAGAATGAAGAGAAATTGCAAGGTTTATAGGAATTTCTAAATCTGCTAGCTCGTAAATCTTAGGAACTATACCACATGTAGATAACGTTATATGTCTATACCCTATATTTAATCCATTTTCATCATTTACGATTTTTAAGAACTGTTTTGTATTATCGTAGTTGTCTAGTGGCTCACCACTTCCCATAAGAACCAGATTAGATACTCTCTTTCCAGTATCTTCCTGAATCTTCATTATCTGGTCTAGTATTTCCCATGGCTCAAGGTTTCTCACCAACCCATCCATAGTAGATGCACAGAATCTACATCCCATTCTACAACCTACCTGGTTAGAAACACAAACAGTAACTCTGCTATCGTAGTCCATCATAACTGTTTCTATTATATTTCCATCATTTAGTAAAAATAGATATTTTTTAGTTTTCCCATCTTTTGATTCAAGTTTTAACTCAATATCTATATTACCTATATATGAAACCTCTTCAAGCTTTTCTCTAAGAGATTTTGGAATATTTTTCATATCATCGAAAGTTTTAGCACCTTTGTAAATCCAAGAATAAACCTGAGTTCCTCTAAATGCCTTTTCTCCGATTTCTTTCATAAATTCTTTCATCTCAGCTTCTGTAAAATTTTTCAAAGCCTTTTTATTTTCCATAATATTACCTCATTTATTATTTAACTCTTTTCATTTTTGCTATAAAGAATCCATCCATTCCATGAACATTTGGATATATTTTTATATAACCTTTTTCCTGCTCCTCTGGATCTACATTTATTCCTTCTATTGGAACTAATTCGTAGTTTGGATTTTCTTTTAAGAACTTCTCAACAACTTCTATATTTTCACAGTCCTGAACTGTACAAGTTGAATATACTAAAGTTCCATTTATTTTAACATATTTAGATGCATTTTCAAGTATTTTACTTTGAATTTTCGGTAAATCTACCAATTCTTCTTTAGCTTTATATTTTATTTCTGGTTTTCTTCTTATTATTCCAAGTCCAGAACAAGGCACATCTGTTAATACACAATCAAATTTTTCTATACTATTTTCATCTAAATTAGCTGCATCAAATTCTTCAGCTTCTATATTTGTTATACCTAGTCTTTTCGCAGCTGCCTTTATTACTTTAATCTTGTGCTCAAAAACATCTCTTGATACTATCTTTCCTGTGTTTTTCATAAGCTCAGCCATGTGAGTACTCTTTCCACCTGGTGCACTGCACATATCTAATACCATATCGCCTTCCTTAGGAGCTACGACCTTAGCCACAAGCATAGAACTTATATCCTGAACAGTAAATAGTCCCTCTTTATATAATCTAGAGCTTTCTATTCCTTTAAAGTTCTCAACCATTATAGCCTCTTCTGGTAACATAGCCTTACTTGCCTTAATTCCCTCTTTTTCAAATTCTTTTAAAAGAGAATTTCTATCTATCTTTAAAGTATTTGTTCTAACATATAAATCTGGTCTTTCGTTTAAAGCCTCAAGAAGCTCCTCTGCAAACTCTATACCAAAGTTTTTAACCCAATCTTCTACTATCCACTGCTGATATGAATACTTAACAGCTAATCTTCTGATTGGATCCTCTATATCTATGTATTTTATAGTTCTCTTCTGTCTTATCTCATTTCTTAAAATAGCATTTACAAATCCCTTAGACTTTCCATCGTATTTACTAGCCAGCTTAACTGTCTCATTAACAGCTGCATGGTCTTCAATCTTGTCTAAAAATAAAATCTGATATGTACCCATTCTAAGAATTATCTTAACAAAACTAGACATCTTCTTAACTTTTATCTTTGATAATTTATTTATTATAAAATCTAAGTATTTTCTATTTTCTATAACTCCATAAACAAGCTCTGTCGCAAGCCCTTTATCTTTATCACTTATCTTTTCATTCTTAAAAATTTTATTAATTGCCATATTAGAGTAATTTTTCTCTATCTCAATATCGCAAAGAATCTTAAATGCCGCCTCTCTTGCGTTCATATTATTAACCTCTCTATCTTTATGCAACAAACTTGCATAGTAATCTAATATTAATTATACACCAAATGATAGAATTCTGTCACTCAAAAAAGAAGATGATATAGCCAACGCACTCCAGGCTTCGACGACACACCCTTTTATATAACACATTTAAAAGTTGCGTGTCGTCTGTAGATTGTCGTAGCTTTTGGCTATATACATCTTCTTTATGAGATAAAAATTTCCACCATTTGGTGTATAAATTAATTTTATCAACTCAAACTGATTTCCATACAAAAAAGCAATATTTATTAGATTGCTAATTTCCTAAACTTTTATTTTTTCATTATTTTTCGTCTAATATTTCTATTTTTACTATACTAATCATAATCTCAAGCTCCCCACACCTATTTCTATCTTTTTATCTTTAGGCTCGGCTGGCACTTATATTTTGTTAGCAGTTCTTTTTGTCTTGAATAATTATTTGAAATGAACTCGACAATCTGGAAATGCCCCGCAACAGATTTAAGGTTTTATATAATTTTGCGGGGCATTGAAGCCTGGAGAGGAATTCAAATAATTATTCAAGGCATAAAAAATACTGCCACAGAACACCTTTAAAAGGTGTTCTTGTGACAGTACCTTTAACTGACACCTAACGGTCGTCAGTTTTTTTGTATTCAAATTTAGCTCCACAATTAGGACAAATTAATTCTGGCATATTTTTTTCATTTAGCGAAGCTATCGCTCCCAATGAAAAGAATGCATCTTGTCTTAGTTCTTCTAATATAAATTCTGGTACTCCTTTTTCAAATCCACAAGACTTACATTCATAATTGTATAACTTTTGTCCTTTACTCATTTCTTCTAATTCTTTTAGCATACTATTTCTCCTAATAATTTTAATTACACTAATTATACACTATTATTTATATTTGAGTATAGCAAAGCTAGCCTATTTAATAGACTTTTAAAATAATTCTTTTTGTGTTGTTGTATTCAAAGAAATTTCTTTTTCTATAATTTCTTCGTAGATTATTCTTTTATAATTTGATTTATCTAGTACATTATATATTAATCCATATTTATAATGCCATATTTCCCATAGAATCATGTCTTTTCCACACTTTTTACAAATATAAGGATTTACTCCAAATGATTCTATCAATCTATCTTTAAAATTTTTCTTTACTGTATTCTTCTTTTTTATCAGCTTAGATATATTTCTGTGTCTCATAAAATTATATAATTTCAATATTTCTATGCTTAATTTATTTTTTACTCTTGAATATAGACCGTATCTTCTTGCAACTCTAAAACCCTTCGGGTGAATATGTTGGGTTATTTTACCTATAAATTCTAATACATTTACAGTTATTTCTCTTTTTCCCTTAGGTTTTTTGTTTTCATACCAGTAAGTTACATTTTTCCCATCGTAATTAATTATTCTATACTCAGCGATAGCTGGTCTAGCCAAATATCTACCTATATATTGAGTTGCCTGTTTTATATTAGTTAAACGTCTTTCTGCATTTACATAGAATTCTTTCTTATATAACTTATTTATCAAATTTCTAGTTTTTCTATCTCTAAAGTTGTTTTTTATTATATCTAGTACCAACTTTCGCCATACTTTTTTCATATATGTATACGGTATGAAATCTAATTTTTTAAACCACTTATTATTTCTATCTATTCCACCTTCGGTGTATAAGGCATGTATGTGAGGATTCCATTTTAAATCTCCACCAAAAGTGTGTACTACAGCAATTACCCCTAATTCATAATCTCCATTTGTTTTCTTTTTATGAAAACTATCTAATACCTTATATGTAGCATCTTGTAAATCTTTTAAAAGCTCTCGCTTTCTGTAGAAATAGACTCTTAACTCCTCTGGAATTGTGAAAACTGCATGTCTATGAGAAACATCAAGAATATTTTCTACCTGTTTTTCTGCCCATTCCATAGAATATTTTCTTCCACACTTTGTGCAAAACTTACTTTTACAAGTGAACCCTTGAATATACTCCTCTCCACAGTCTATACATTTATGTTTTATATATCCTTTTTCTATATTTCCACAATTTAAAGCCTTTATTACAGTATTTTCTATCTGATCCCTCATTTCTCTTCTAACTTTATTCCAATATTTTAGTTTGAATTCTTCAAAGTGATTTTTTAATATTTTCTTAATGATTTTTTCATCTTTTTGTTTTTTCAATACATTCATATTACTATTGTACATAAGTTTTCCACAGTTTTAAATTATTATAATTTCCTTAGGAATAAAAAAAGACTGCCACAAAATATTGTGACAGCCAGTCTATTTAGTCATCTCTATTGTTTGCTATTAGTAATAGTCTTGCAAGTTGTAGTATTGCAGTTAATGCCGCAGCAACATAAGTCATAGCAGCTGCAGATAATACTTTTCTACTATCTCTTGCTTCTCCACTATCCACAATACCTAAATCCTGTAACTGAACTAATGCTCTACTAGAAGCATTAAACTCTACCGGAAGAGTTATTAACTGGAAAATTACTGTTGCAGAGAACATTAATATCCCAATCTGTAGCATAGTATTATTTCCAGAGAAGAATAAACCTACAAATATAAGTATCCAAGATAAACTAGAAGCAAAGTTTACAACCGGAACTATTGCCCCTCTTATTTCTAGAGGCTTATATCCATAAGCATGCTGTAGTGCATGACCACATTCATGTGCCGCAACAGCAACAGAAGTTATAGATGTACCATAGTACACTTCTTCTGATAATCTAAGTACTTTTCTTCTTGGATCGTAATGGTCAGTTAAAGTCCCTCTTATCGGAACTATTCTAACATCTCTTATTCCGTTAGCTGCTAAAATTCTCTCCGCAGTCTGCTGTCCATTATATCCGCTACGAGATTTTATTCTAAAAAATCTATTTGTAGTTGATGATACTTTAAACTGTGCGTACATTGTAAATAGTATCGCAGGTATTAAAATCATCATTGTTGGGTCATAAAACATACCCATTCCATAATATGGCATCATTTTAAAATCACCGTCCTATTTTCCTTTAAAAAACGATACAGCTTCTCTTACCATTTCCATATTTACCCTAGTGTCAAAACAAGGTCCATTAGGCCTTTCATTATATACACCAAGTACTGGAATTCCCTTGACATCTATTATCCCCTCAGTTAAATCTCTCTCGCAAGCAACTGCAATTACAGCTTTTGGTCTATTTTCTATTATAACCTTTCTAGCCAAAGTTCCACCTGTTGCTATAAATACATGCACATCTTCATCATCTCCCAATTTTGCAAGATCTGCTATATTACAAAGTCCACATCTCGCACAATTTTCTATTGTAGATGTAACTCTAAATTTACATGTATGCTGCTGTAGACAATGAGGTAATAATACTAGTATATCCTTACCCTTAAAAGAATATTTTCCAGTTCTAACATAGCTATTATTTAATTTAATAAAAACTCTTCTAATCCCACTCTTAGACATCCCCGCTAATTCTGAAATAACTACAATTATAGGATATAATAATTTTACAATTCTATAATTGATTTTCATTAAGCTTGGACTAACTTTTTTATCGTCTAAAACTTTTTTAGTTATAATTGCAGAGAATAATAATATTGCTGCAATTATCGAAATTAAAATTATACTTATATATATTATTAAAGTTGGTGTTCCAGCTACTAAAAAATCACCTATCAAAGTTATTGCAAGTAGCACAGAAAATAAAATAGCTATACTTATTGAATATTTCTTCATATCTGACATGATATCACCTATGAAAGAACGGCTCCAGTTTCTACACTGTTACCTTTTATATATTCTGATACAGGCATTCTCTTTTTATTTGGCATCTGCATTTCTTTTATTAAAATTACGCCATCTCCTGTACTTACTTTTATCCCCATTTTATCTGTACCTAGTATAGTACCAGGCTCTTTATTGCTAGTTTCGTTTAATACTTCTGTTTTCCAGATTTTCATCTTTCCTTCATTGTATATAGCATAAGCACTTGGCCAAGGATTAACTCCTCTAACTAGATTGTGTATTTCTCTTGAAGTCTTGCTAAAATCTACATGACCTAATTCTTTATCCATTGTAGGTGCATAAGTAAATTCTGCATGATTCTGCTGAATTCTTGGAGCTTTTCCTTCTGCTATTAAATCAACAGTTTCTTTTAACACTTCTGCTCCTTCAACCATCATTATGTCGTGAAGTTCACCGGCAGTTATCTGATCATCTAACTTAAATTCTCTTGTTAGTATCATATCTCCTGTATCTAGTCCTTCATCCATATACATTGTAGTAACACCAGTTTTTTCTTCACCGTTTATTATTACCCAGTTTATTGGCGCTGCTCCTCTGTATTTTGGAAGTAATGAAACATGTACGTTTACACATCCAAATTTTGGTACTTCTAGTATTTCTTTTGGAAGTATCTGTCCAAATGCTACAACTACTATTAAATCTGGATTTATTTCTTTTATAGTCTGAACAAACTCTTCATCT
Organism: Peptacetobacter hiranonis; assembly: GCF_008151785.1. Taxonomy (GTDB): domain Bacteria; phylum Bacillota; class Clostridia; order Peptostreptococcales; family Peptostreptococcaceae; genus Peptacetobacter; species Peptacetobacter hiranonis. Next base: position 919,014 of record NZ_CP036523.1, on the reverse strand, counting down.
CTTGCTCTAACTGGCTGATACACTGGTATATCGTGCTCAACAGCTAATTCTTTTACTGGTGGCATTGCCAGTTTTTTACCTCTGCCCTTTGGTTTATCAGGCTGAGTAACTACAGCTAGTATATCATGCTTTTCATCTATTAATTTCTGTAAGCATGGAACAGCTATATCTGGAGTCCCCATAAATACAACTTTCATCTACATTCATCCTACTTTCTCGTTTACTGTTTTCTAATCTATTAATTATTTTTCTATTCTATCAACGAATAATATTCCGTCTAAATGGTCTAACTCGTGGCAGAAAGCTCTAGCAAGTAATTCTTCACCTGCTAATTCAAATTCTTTACCATGTCTATCCTGAGCTTTTACTTTTACAAAGTATGGTCTAGTAACAGGTTCATTTATATTATCTACACTTAAACATCCTTCTATATCTGTCTGTTCTCCAGCAGTTTCTATTATTTCTGGATTTATTAATTCTATAAGCCCTTCACCGATATCTATAACAACCGCTCTTTTTAACATACCAACCTGAGGTGCTGCAAGACCTACACCATCTGCTTCGTACATAGTATCAGCCATATCATCTAATAACTGTCCTAATTTTTCATCGAATTTTGTAACCGGTTTACATTTTTTTCTTAATACTGGTTCACCCATTTTTGTAACTCTTCTTAAAGCCATTTTTCTTCCTCCTAATAGCAGTCTTTTACTGCCGTTATTTTATAAATTTTAATGATTTTAATTTTTTATTTTAAAGTACGCTGTTTGGATTAACCGAGATAGAAATATTTATTCCCTTGTCAAATACAACATCTCGTTTTGTTATGCATACATATTTAATTATACCCTTTAAAAGATTAATTTCAACACCATCATCCTTAAATAATATCTGCCATCTATAGTTTTTATTTATCCTAGAAATAGCACAAGGATTCGGCCCTAGTATAAAACTCAAATCCTCAATTCCTCTTCCTTTAAATAAATATCTTAAAGAGTTGTACATTGAGTATGCGTTTTTTTCTACTAATTTTTCATTCTCTCCACTTATAACAACACTTATCATATTATTAAATGGTGGGTATTCAAAAGTTTCTCTGATTTTAATTTCATTTTCGTAAAACTTTTCAAAATCGTACTCCATCGCACATCTTATCGCATAATGATCTGTGTTATAAGTCTGGAGTATAACTTCGCCTTCTTTATCAGCTCTTCCTGCTCTTCCCGCAACCTGTGTAATCAACTGGAATGTTGTTTCAAAGCTTTTAAAATCAGGGAAGTTTAACATCATATCCGCCGAAATTATTCCTACAAGTGTAACATCAGAAAAATCTAGTCCTTTAGAAATCATCTGAGTTCCTATTAAAACATCGGCCTCTTTATTTCTAAATTTCTCTAGAATTTCTTCAGTAGCTCCCTTTCTAGCCGTGGTATCCTTGTCCATTCTTAGCACTCTAATACCAGGAATTAAGTGCTTTAGTTCTTCCTCAATTCTCTGAGTTCCAGTTCCAAATGGTCTTAAATAATTACTACCACATTCTGGGCACTCCTGTGGAACTTGTTTTTCGTATCCACAGTAGTGGCATCTAGCAGAATTGCTTCTTTTATGATATGTAAGAGAAATATCGCAGTTTTCACATTTCATAACATAACCACAACTTCTACAAGATACAAAGTTTGCATATCCTCTTCTATTTAAGAATAAAATCGTCTGATTTTTTTCTGCAGTATTTTTCTTTATCTTATCTATCAAAACAGAACTGAATATACTCTTATTTCCCATACCCAGCTCTTCTTTCATATCCACAACCTCTATTTTAGGCAGCGGTTTAGAATTTGCTCTTTTATCTATCTTTAATAGTTTATATTCTCCATTTTTCGCTTTATAGTATTCCTCTACTGAAGGTGTCGCCGAACCCATCACCAAAGTTACATTATTCTTAAAAGACATATATCTCGCAACCTCAAGTGCACTAAACTTTGGATTCATTTCTGATTTATACGAAGCCTCGTGGAATTCGTCGATTATTACAACTCCCAAGCTTCTAAATGGTGCAAACAGTGCTGATCTTGCTCCAATAAGTATTCTTATCTCGCCTTTTTTAACAGCTCTAAAAACATCGTGTTTTTCTCCTTCAGATAGCTGACTGTGGAAAACTCCTACTATATCGCCAAATCTATTCTTTATTCTAGCAACGGTCTGAGGTGTAAGAGAAATCTCTGGGACTAGTATTATACTATCCAATCCTTGAGATAATGCGTATTCTACTATATCCATATATACCTCTGTCTTACCACTTCCAGTTACACCATGAAGTATGTACGGCTTTTTGTCCTCTTCAAACATCTCATTTTTTATAATATCAGCAACCTCTTTCTGTTGCTCATTTAGCTCTATTTTCTTTGATTCAGCACCATATCTGGATTCAGGCTTTCTATAATACGCCTTCATTGTAAAATCAACTAAACCTCTATCTTTCAATGAATTTATACTCTGCTTAGAAACCTTTAAAATCTCAACAATATCATTTATCTCAGCTTCCTCATTTAATTTTAAGAACTCTATAATCTCTCGCTGCTTATTTCCAATTCTTATCTTATTCTCAGAAATATACTCCTCTGTATCATCCTCGTCATATCTCAGACTTACAAAGCACATATTTTTTTCATTTTTTGTGTTAGTATATTCCCATTTTATATCTACAACACCTTTATTCTTCATTCGGTGTAGTATATTATTAATATTTTCCAAGTATTTTAACTTTTCTACCTTAATTTTTCCTTTATTTTCCGAAATTTTTACTGCAACTTTTTTCTCATCATCAGATAGAGAATCTAGCTTTTCTAAATAATCATTTTTTAGAACTGCAACTTTATAATTTTTTAATTTAAGTCCCTTTGGATAAATCATATTTATACATTCCATATATGTGCAAATATATCTATTCTTCATCCAATGAACTAACTCTAGCTGCTCAGGTAAAAATAAAGGCTCCTCATCTAAAATATCTTCAATCTCTTTTATCTTAAATTTTTTGTCTGAATTCTCTTCCTCTAAACCTTTTTCATCTCCAAAATTATTCTTAATCTTAAAGACAAATGCCTCTATAGGTTTATTACCCTTTCCAAAAGGAACTAAAACTCTATGTCCTATTCTAACAATATCCTCTAGAAATTCTGGGATTTTATAAGTGAAGAGATTATCTGTGTAAACCGTATTACTCCTGACTATAACCTCTGCATACATTTACTCAATCCCTCCTTTTTCTAAAATATTATGTGAAAAAATAGAGGAGTTACCTCCTCTATTTTCTAATTATTACTGATTTTCTATTATTGCCTTTACCTTATCAAGTATTATATCTGCAACATCTTCTTTGCTCATCTTTGGATAATCTTCCATATTTCCGTCAGCATCTATTATCTTAACTATATTAGTATCTGTATTAAATCCAGCACCTTCTTTAGTTAAGTCGTTTGCAACAATAAAATCTAAGTTTTTAGATTCTATTTTTCTCTGAGCATTCTGAAGTAAGTCATTTGTTTCAGCTGCAAATCCAACTAAAACTTTGTCCGCTTTTATTTTACCCATTTCTTTGGCAACGTCCTTAGTTCTAGCTAATTCTATTGAAAGATCTCCATCTTTCTTTTTAACCTTTTTCTTTGAATAATTCTTAGGTTTATAATCCGCAACTGCAGCACTCTGAATAAGTGCATCACAATCTTCAAAATTATCATTTACAGCATTGTAAAGACTTTCTGCAGATGAAGTCTGTACAAATTTGTGCACTCCTCTAGGTCTATCTAAACTAGTTGGCCCTGATATAAGAGTTACTTCAGCACCTCTCATAATTGCTCTTTTAGCTATTGAATAACCCATCTTACCTGAAGATCTATTAGTTATATATCTTACTGGGTCTATATCTTCAACTGTAGGTCCTGCTGTAACAGTTATTTTCATACCTTTTAAATCATCGCTTCCAAATAGAGAAACATAAACTTCATGAACTATATCGTCCACATCTGCTAATTTTCCTCTACCTAAATCCCCACAAGCAAGTCTACCAGAAGCTGGCTCTACAAACTTGTATCCATATCCTTTTAGTTTTTCGATATTATCCTGAACTATAGGATTTTCGTACATATTTGTATTCATAGCAGGTGCTATTATAACTGGTGCTTTTGTAGCCATAACTGTAGTAGTAAGCATATCATCTGCTATACCTCCAGCTATCTTCCCTATCACATTAGCAGTTGCAGGTACTATTAAAAAAGTATCCGCTTTTTTTGCAAGAGATATATGTTCCACATCCCAAGTCTTTGGTTCTTCAAACATATCTGTTATAGCAAAATTCTGGCTTAATGTCTGGAAAGTCATCGGAGCTACAAACTCACAAGCAGATTTAGTCATTATTACATGAACATTTAAATCTAATTTTTTTAATTTACTAACAATATCACAAGCTTTATATGCAGCAATTCCGCCACAAACTCCGATTACTACTGTTTTCTTTTCCATAATATTACTCCTGCTGTTCAGCTATCTGTCTATTCTGTTCTTCCTGATGTAATTTTTCTTTTAATGCTATTTCTTCTTCTGTTAATAATCTGTAAGTTATTTTTCCTTCTGCAACTTCTTTAGTAGCAGTTATAACTGGTTTTTCTTTTTTAGCTGTTTCTACATAAGGTTCAGCTCCGTCAACTAATTCTCTAGCTCTTTTTGCTACTGTCCAAGCTAAGTAGTATCTGTTGTCTATTTTTTCTAATACGTCGTTTATTGATGGTTTTAACATTTTTTATATTCCTCCTCAAATTCTTTAAGTATTGCTTCTTTGTATCTTTCTGTTTTGTTTTTTTCCGCTGCTATTATAGATTCTATATCTTTAGCTGCAGTTTCAACATCTTCATTTATTATGAAATAGTCGTATTCTTTAAGAGTCTGTATCTCTTCATACGCCATGCTGAATCTTTTTTCAATCTGTTCTTCAGTTTCAGTTCCTCTTCCCACTAATCTTCTCTTTAACTCTTCTAAAGATGGTGGTAATACGAATATTAGCACTGAATCTGGGCACATTTTTTTAACATTTAAAGCACCTATCATTTCTATTTCAAGAAGGACATCCTGACCTTTTTCAAGATTTTCCATTATAGCTGCTTTTGGAGTTCCGTAGAAATTGCCGTATCTCTCAGCATATTCAAAAAGATCTCCTTCTTCTATCATTTTTTTAAATTCTTCATGTGTTTTATAGTAGTAATTTACGCCTTCTTTTTCCCCTTCTCTAGGAGCTCTAGTTGTTGCAGATACTGATAATTTTATGTTTTCGTTATTTTTTAATAACTCCTTACATATAGTACCTTTTCCTGCACCTGAAGGTCCTGAAACAACAGTTAGAATCCCTTTTCTATTCATTTTCAAAATCCTCCGTTAAATTTATTTTCATATAGAATAAATCTTACCAAATTATTCTATATTCTGAATCTGTTCTCTTATTTTTTCTAATTCGCTCTTGATTTCAACAACTGTGTTTGTTATTTCTAAATCTGATGATTTTGAACCGATAGTATTAGTTTCTCTGTTCATTTCCTGAATTAAGAAGTCTATTTTTCTACCTATAGAATCATTTCTTTCTATTGTTGTTTTTAACTGAGCTATATGGCTTTTAAATCTAACTATTTCTTCTGTTATATTGCTCTTATCAGCATATATAGCAACTTCCATAGCTATTCTGTTTTCGTCTATTATCTCAGGGTTATCTAAGAATTCTTTTATTCTTGAAGTTAATTTTTCTTTATACTCAACCACTACTGTTTCAGAGTATTCTTCTATTCTATCTATGTATTCTCTAAGTAATCCGCATCTCATCTTAATGTCTTCTGCAAGTTTCTTACCTTCTATAGTTCTCATTTCAGTAAGTTTTTCCATAGAAGCCTTAACTGCCTGTTCTAACATATTCCAAAGAAGGTCTTCATCATCTTCTTTTTCTTCTGTTCTAACAACGTCTGGGAATTTTGCAATATTCATTATAGATATATCGTCATCCATAGAGTATCTTTCTTTTATCTGAGTTAGTATATTGTAGTACTGATCTGCTAACTGTTCATCAAATTTTAAACTTACATCTTCACTACCAGTAAGTTCTAATTTTATAAATACGTCAGCTCTACCTCTTTTAACATAGTCTTTTACTAAATTTCTAACTTTATCCTCTAAAAAAGCTATTTTTCTAGGAAGTCTTATATTTATATCAGAATATTTATGGTTTATTGTTCTACATTCTACTAAAAAATAATAATTGTCATCCTTATATTCGCCTCTTCCGAAGCCTGTCATACTTATTGCCATCTTTCTAAACCTCCAGATATCCTTCACATATTTTAACAGCTGGTCCTGTCATAAATACTTTATCACCTATATCAATTTTAACTGTTCCACCTTTTGATGTAACATTCATGCTCTTTTCTGTTTTTTCAAGATAATTGCAGACTACTGCAGCTGCAGTCATTCCTGTTCCACAGCCTAATGTATATCCACATCCTCTTTCCCAAGTGTAAACATTTATATTGTACTTGTCTCTCACCTTTACAAAGTTTACATTTGTCTTTTCAGGGAATAAATCGCAATTTTCAATAGCTGGTCCGTATTTTTCTATCATTTCTAAATCAAATTCATCTACAAATACTATAGTATGTGGTACGCCCATAAGCATAGATGTCATTGTAAAATCTCTATCTAATATATGTACTTTTTCCTCGATGAATTTTTCTTTATCTGTAGCCATAGGAATGTCACTAGTTTTAAATGAACCTTCTCCCATGTCTACCTTTATATTTATTACATCTCCTAAATCTGATGTATTTACTGTTACATGTTTTATACCTGCTAACGTATCAACATCAAATTCTCTTTCGTTGACTATATGGTTATCATAGACAAATCTGCAAAAACATCTAAGTCCATTTCCACACATAGCAGCCCTTGAACCATCGGAATTGTAATAAACCATTTCTATATCTGCTACATTTGAATTTTTTACAACTAAAAGTCCATCTGCTCCAACAGACATTCTTCTGTTACATACCTGTAATGCTAACGAAGAATATTCAGAAGGGCTTTTTCCGTCATTTCTTCCGTCTATAGCTATAAAATCATTTCCTATACCATGCAGTTTCCAGAATTTCATATTTTTACACTCCTTATTAAAGTATTTTTACTACCTACTTTTGAGAATGATAAAATTCTGTTCAAACTTAAGTGGTAGTTTTCATTGACACTTGAAAGTTCCGTATGTGTGTTTCAAATAGTCTTCCTTAACTATATAATTATACACTAAAATTTCATTGTTTCCAAATTATTATTTACATTGACGTTAAACTTTTATTTTAAAAATGATTAATTCTATTATTTTTTTAATAAATATAATTAATTATATTTCATTCCTTTTTCCAAACTCTTTCAACTCTTAGAAATACATAACATTAATTTTTCTCTTACTTATTGATATTAGATACTGTCGTAAATACAGTTAATTATTAATTTATAAATAAATTTTTTCAGTAAATACTGTTATAAGTACAGATTAAAAATTAATTTTAGAATATAAAAAAAGAGACTTTTAGCAATTATTTTGCAATAAGTCTCTTTTTAATTATAATCTACTATGAATTTACTGACTTATAAAGGGTTGATAAATCAAAATTTATACGTTAATATCTCTCAGGGATTGAAGTCATAGACAAACTCCTCTCCAGCTTCGACGTGTGTATAAGCAAATTGTTTTATTGTAAATCAACCTCACGTCTCCAGATTATCGAGAGAGTTTTGTCTATGCACTTCAATCCACTAAGTTAGATATTATCCCTATAAAATTCGATTTGAGCAGAACCTGAGGATAACCGATGTAATATTTTCAACAAGTCTTTTTGTTTTAATATGTTATAAATTTACTAGCTTGCTAAAGGATGATTAAATCAAAACTTTACAAAGCTATTTATAAGCTACAGCATATGAGTATATAGACAAAATCACTCGACAATCTGTAGACGTGCATTTTAAATACAACAAAGTATATTACTCACACACACGTCGAAGCCTGGAGAAGATTTTGTCTATATACTCTTTGCTGCTCTTAAAATAGATATTCGGTAAATTTTGTTTTCCCCATTCTTATCCAGTTAGTAATTTTATAATAGATTAATCTAAAAAGGGCTACCACAAAATAATTGTAGTAGCCCGATCTTGAATATATTATTTAGAAATTAATTCTTTAACTGTATTTATAACAGTATCTACATCTTCTCTACTCACATTCACATGAGTTACGAATCTGTATTCTCCGTTTTCCATTCCACTTATTTTTATTCCTCTATCGTACATTTTCTGAACGAATTCTTTTTCTGGTATAACATCTTCACCCATTGTGAAATACACCATACTTATATCATTAGTATTTTTATTTACTGATATTCCATCTATTTTGTCTAACTCATCTGCTAAATAGTGGCTGTTTCTGTGGTCTTCATCTAATCTCTGAGTCATTTCGTCGATAGCTATAAGTCCTGCTGCTGCAAGTATTCCAACCTGACGCATTCCACCACCCATTAGTTTCTGTTTTCTTCTAGCTTTTTCGATAAATTCTTTACTTCCTGCTACTATTGATCCAACTGGTGCTCCAAGACCTTTTGATAGACAGAACATAACTGAGTCACAACAAGCAGTTATTTCTTTTACATCTACACCTAGCGCTTCTGCTGCATTGAAGATTCTCGCTCCATCTAAATGAACTGGTAAGTTGTGTTTTTCTGCTACATCTTTTATAGCTCTTAAATTTTCAACACTTACTACTGTTCCACCTAAGCAAGCATTTTCAACGCATATAAGTCCAGTTGATGGCTCGTGTATATCATCTCTTCTTATTGCTTTTTCTACTTCTTTAGGATCTAATTCACCTTTTATTCCTGTGTCTAAAGTTCTTAACTGAACACCAGCGATAACTGCAGGTGCTCCAACTTCATGCACAACTATATGATAATCTCTACCTATTATTATTTCCTGCCCTCTTGTGCAATGAGTGAATAAACAAAGCTGGTTTCCAAATGTTCCACTTGGAACAAATATAGCAGCTTCTTTTCCAACTTTTTCAGCAGCTCTTTTTTCTAATTCATTTAAAGTGGGGTCATCTCTGTATATAGAATCACCAACTTCTGCTTCTGCCATAGCTTTTCTCATTTTATCTGTAGGCATTGTAACTGTATCACTTCTTAAATCGATAAATCTCATATCCTCAGTCCTTTCAATAGTTAATTTTTTACAATTTAATTATATCAAAATATAATGATTTTTCACATATCTTAATATTTTAAAAATAAATTTTAATATTATGTGATACTTTTTATTTTATTGGGTATATATCTATCATAAAAAATACTGTAATACATTCTTATACAATATTATTTTCTAAATTTTTTCCTATGAAATTTTTTAGATTTATACTATTTTGTTATAGTTTATTTATAATATTGTGAATTTTAATACTTTTCAAAAAACTATTGAACTTTTAAGAAAAAGATTGTATTATAAAGCCATAATATAAAAAAATTATTTTATATATAGGTTAAAACTTTTTTTATAGTTTATGTGAAAGGGGAACACTATTATGGGATTTTTAAATGGAAAAACAGTAATCGTTACTGGTGGAGGTAGATCTGTATTAAGCGATGGAAGATGTGGATCTATAGGATATGGAATAGTTACAGCATTTGCTAAAGAAGGAGCAAATATAGTAATAACAGGACGTAACGTTAAAAAATTAGAAGATGCTAAAGAAGAAATAGAGAGATTATATGGAGTAAAAGTACTACCAGTTAGAGCTGATGTAAGCGCTGGTGGAGATAATAAAGCTGTTGTTGATGAAGTTATAAAACAGACAATAGATACTTTTGGTAGAATAGATGTACTTGTAAATAATGCTCAGGCTTCTGCTTCAGGCGTTACTTTAGAAGATCATACAACTGAACAGTTTGACCTTGCAATATATTCAGGATTATATGCAACATTCTATTATATGCAGGCTTGTTTACCATATTTAAAAGAAACTAAAGGAAGTGTAATAAACTTCGCATCTGGAGCTGGTTTATTCGGAAACTATGGACAGTGTGCTTATGCAGCTGCTAAAGAAGGTGTTCGTGGATTAACTAGAGTTGCAGCAACAGAATGGGGTCAGTTTGGAATAAATGTAAATATAATCTGCCCACTTGCTTGGACTGCACAGCTTGAAAACTTTGAAAAAGCTTATCCAGAAGCATTTAAAGAAAATGTTAAGATGCCACCTGCTGGACACTACGGAGATGCTGAAAAAGAAATCGGACGTGTATGTGTACAGTTAGCTTCTCCAGACTTCAAATACATGAGTGGTGAAACAATAACTCTTGAAGGTGGAATGGGATTAAGACCTTAATTAATTAGAATATCAAAGATGTCGCTCTTTTGAGTGACATCTTTTTTTATGGGAAAAGCAAGGGATAGAAATAATTTTTAGAGGCATCACATTTTGCGTAAGTTTTTATGTTTTAAGAAGTTTTCTTTTTAGACACAAAAGTGATGACATCTCTAAAATTTATTTTTATCCCTTGCTTGTTAGTAAAAAGATAAGCCACTCGTAAAGAGCGACTTATCTTTTATACATTCTAAACTAATTTAAGATTTGTATGTGAGAGGTAATTAGTTTAGTAGTTACCAATTTTTTCATATTTTAGCTTAATATTAATATGCTTGCTACTATGTTGTTTAGCATGGTAGCTGCTATACAGATGTCTATTCGTTCTGTTTTGTAGTATACTATTAATGGAATTATGTTTATTGCAAATATTATTAGCATTTCTGGTATTCCACTTATTCCATTAAGTAGTACTATTACTACTGCTGTTATTGGGATAGCTGATTTTTTCATGTTACCAATGTTTTTTAGTGCTACATGTCTAAATACAAAGTTTACTATGATTGGTATTATGAAACATATATCAAATAACGCTAGTCCTAATTTTACACCTGTTAGTGTTCTTAATTGGTTTTCTAAGAAATAATCTTCTGCTATAGGAGTTATTCCCATTATTTCAACCATTCCATTAACTGCATAAGCTGCTGCTTTTGATAATATGTAGATTAGTAAGACGTATTTTAAGTTCTCCCATTTGAATAGATCTTTTATGTTGGCATATCCTTCTTTGTTTAAATACACCAATAGGATTGTAGTTAAGATACTTAGTATTATAAAATTCATAAGCTGTGGCATGAATTTTGTATTGATAAATGTCTGAATAATAATTAATACTACCCCTGCCAATAATTCTAAAGCTGATTTTAATTCTTTATCTGGTTTTGTCATGATATTCACCCCAATCTTAAAAGAGAGTAAGATTTGATTTTTTTATCTCTTCTTACTCTCTTTTTATCATTTATTTATTCAATTTTCAATCACTTTGCTCCAACTGGGCGTTTTAATGTTCCAACTGGACAAATTTCTCTATTGGAATCAAAATCACCACTCTAAACCTATCTTCTTCATCGTAGTATTCAATATTACCACCATACTTTTCAACAGATTCCTCAACTATCTTAGTTCCAAGTCCATGTCTAGTTTTGTCCTCTTTACTTGTTTCAAGATTGCCTTTTTCATCCTTTTTAATCTCTCCAACTTTGCTATTTTCCGCCTTTATCACAAAATAGTTCTTGGCAATCTTTCCTTTTATCGTTATGAATCTATTTCCAGGTTCTACCTTTTGACAAGCTTCAACTGCATTGTCCAATATATTTGAAAAAATAGAGCAAATATCTACAGATTCCATATCTTTTAGAACATTAAATTCTATATCGTATTTAAAGTTTATTCCATATTTTTTACATTCTTTGTATTTTTCAGATAGGATTATATCCAAAATCATACTTCCAGAATTTATTCTATTTCTGTTGTAATCTAGTTCTTCGTATATTTTTTTCTTGTATTTCTCTCTTTCATCGCCGTCCATACTCTCCATACACATTATATGATTGTTTATATCGTGTGATAGTTTTCTGACCTTTTCTTGATTTTCTTTAAGAGTGTTGTAGTATTTGTACCGAGAGTCTATTTTTTCCTCGACAATCAATCCTTCATATTTCAATTTGCTGTTTTTAACAATCATGTTTGTGATTACATTTATCAAAAATATATTTGCTACTGTCATCAACATATATATCACAAAGAATAATACAAATTTCTTGTGATCCAACATTTTATTTTGAGCAAATATTATAAATACAAACATTATATTTATTAGATTTATTATCATAGGAGATGCTGCAATTATATATTCACTAATATTTAATTCAAATTCTTTTAAGTCTTTAAATTTGAACATAGATGCGACAAATATTATCATTGAAGCCGACATCATTTGTATTTGTAAGTTGTATATGTCGCTATTTAATAACTGTACATTTCGTCCTATTAATGGAAATATTATACTTACCACAATAGACATCATCCCAAGAGAAAATGCATTGTATACCACTATATTTAAAATAGATTTAGACACTTTCATTTTATAGCATTTTTTCAAATACACACATGCAAAAATCAATGTCAAAAATGGTATTGTACTTTCTAAAACCAATTCTATACCACATACAATTAATGTTAATAATACAAGGTTTATACTATTGATTAATAAAGCTCTTTTATCTATTACAGGTTTTTCAATTTTATATTCTATATACAAAAAGCAAATTATATTAACTGCAGTAAACATTACCTTTGTAAAAAATTCAACTATCACATTCAAACTTAGCATATCATATCACCCAAAATAGCTGTAAATTCTCTTTTTAAATCCTTTGCTCTATACTTACTAACTGGAACACTTTTTCCATTTACCACTACTTCACCAGTCTTTACCAAATCCACTTTGTCTAGATTTACAAGATAGCTCTTATGACATCTAAAGAACTTAAAATCTTCCAGCTTTTCCTCTAATTTTTCAATACTAGTACCTGTATATTCAACCTCTTCTCCGTTTTTATGCACGATAATACTTCTTTTAATAACCTCGATATAATCTATATCGTCTATTTTTAATTTTTCCATCTCACCTTTTCTGCTAAGCACGATAAATTTTCCTTTTTTCTTTCCAAGTTCAGCAAAACAACTGATTATACTCTCTCTCAACTCTTCAATTTCTACTGGTTTCAGAAGATATCTGTACGCATTTACTTTGTATCCATCCCTTACAAATTCTATATTTCCTGTAATAAATATTATCTCAGAATCTATATTCATCTCCCTTATCTTTTTAGCTGCATCCATTCCGTTCATCTCGCCCATCATAATATCCATTAGAAAAATATCTATTTGGGATAGATCAGATTTTAATAGTTCTTCAGCAGACTCAAATTCTTCAATAATTATATTCTCTACTTCAATTTTATTTTTCATATCCTCAGCTAAAATTCTTTTCAGATTTTCTTTTAGCTGAATTCTTTCTTTTTTTTCGTCCTCACAAATAGCTATACAATATTTTTCCATAACTTTTCCTCACATTTTTATTTCAAAACATTATTATACTTTAGATTATATCATATATTTATTTTTTCATTGTTTCAAAACTTTAAAACTGATTAGATTAAACAAAAGATATATATGATATAATTAAATGATAGACATTTTTGAGAGGAGAAATAATTATGGCATTAGACGGATTAGTTATCCATTCAATTGCAGATGAGTTAAATTCTCTGCTTAATGGAGCAAAAATCGATAAAATATATCAACCAGAAGAAGATGAGATCCTTCTTCAGATAAGAAACAATAAAGTAAACTACAGACTTGTGCTTAGTGCAAGTGCATCAAATCCAAGAGTTTATTTAGCTGAGGATTATAAGAAGAACAATCCAAAGAAAGCACCTGTTTTCTGTATGCTTCTTAGAAAGTATGTTCAGGGCGGTGTTATTACAAATATTGAACAGGTTGGATTTGAGAGAATTTTAAAGATAAGCGTAGAGTCTTTTGATGAGTTAAAGGAAAAGACTATTAAAGATATCTACGTTGAGATAATGGGTAGACATAGTAATATTATTCTTGTTCAGAGAAATGAAAATAGGATAGTAGATGCAGCTAAGAGAATTCCTGTGAGTGTGAGTAGAGTTAGACAGATTCTTCCAGGTCAGGATTACAATCTTCCACCAGCTCAGGACAAATTAAATCCGCTTGATAGTATTTCTCTTGCTGATTTTTCTAGTAGAATTAAATCTTTTGAAGGCCCTTGCTTCAAATCAATTTACTCAGAATTTTTAGGAATAAGTCCTTCAATAGCTAGAGAAATATGCTTTAGAGCTGGAGTTGAAAAAAGTGAACCTACTTCTTCACTTTCAGATACAGATTTAAAAAATCTATTTAACTCATTTGAAAATTTATTCAAGGATATAATAGGAAAAAATTATTCTCCTTGTATTATTCTTAACGAGAAAATTGATAAAATAGTAGATTTTGGATGTATTAATATGGATATGTACCACGAATTTACTACAATTCACAAGGAAAGTATCTCATCTGCAATAGAAGATTACTACAAAACTAAGGATATCAAGGATAGAATAAATCAGAGAGCTTCTGTCATGAAGAAAAACATCTCTATAAAACTTGAAAGACTTATTCACAAGCTAGAAAAACTTGAAAAAGAACTTGAAGAGTCTGAAAACGCTGAGATTTTTAAAATTAAGGGTGAGCTTATTACATCTTATATATATATGATTGAAAAAGGTATGGAAAGTGTAGATGTTCAGAACTTCTATGATCCAGATTATAAGACTGTTACAATAGCACTTAAAAAGAATTTAACTCCTTCTGAAAATGCTCAGAAGTACTTTAAAAAATACAATAAACTCAAAAACGCAAAGATAGAAATAACAAACCAGATGGCTATGACTAAAGAAGAGATTGAATACCTTGAAAATACTATACTTGGCATAGAAAACTGCGAAAATCTTAAAGAACTTAAAGATATAAGAGAAGAACTTGTTAAAACAGGATATGTAAAATCTCAGAAAAAAATCGGTAAAAAAGAGATACAGCCTTCTACTGCTCCAATGGAGTTTAAATCATCTGAAGGATATCAGATTTTAGTCGGTAAAAATAATAGACAGAATGACTACCTTACTCTAAGACTTGCTGATAATGACGATGTTTGGATGCATACTAAGGATATTCCAGGTTCTCACGTTATTGTTAAATGTGCAGGACATGAGCCTTCTGATCAGACATTATTTGAAGCTGCTGTTTTAGCTGCTTATTACAGTAAAGCTAGAATGTCAGCAAAGGTGCCAGTAGATTATACTAAGAGAAAAAATGTTAAAAAGCCAAGCGGTGCAAAACCAGGTATGGTTATATACGAAACTAATAATACAGCATACGTTACACCTACTGAAGAAATCGTTGCACAGCTAAAAATAAAATAAAAAAACTTTTTCATTTTATTAATATTTTTTTGTCAAAATCTATTCACTTTTTTTATTATTGTGCTAAAATTAAAGATGGTAATAAAATTTTATAAATAGCCAGGAGGTAGTTTTGCAATGAAAACTCAGAGATTAAATGCCGTTTTAGAACAGATGAAAAAAGACGGAATACAGCAGATGATAGTAAGTGATCCTTACTCAATATTCTACTTAACAGGATTAATGTTACACACAGGAGAAAGATTATTCGCTCTTTACCTAAATGTAGATGGTAACCACAAATTATTCGTAAATGAATTATTCCCAATAGAAGAAGACCTAGGAGTTGAAAAAGTTATCTTCAAAGATACTGACGATTCTGTAAAAGTTGTTGCTGACAGAGTTGACCACAACGCTGTTATGGGTATAGACAAAAACTGGCCAGCAAGATTCTTATTAGGATTAATGGAACACGGAGCTGGAAGCAAATTCGTTAACGGTTCTTACATAATAGACAGATTAAGAATGTGCAAAGACGAAGAAGAAAAAGAATTAATGAGAAAAGCTTCAGCTATAAATGATGCAGCTGTTGAAAGACTTCAGAAAGAAGTTAAAGGTGATTTAACTGAAAAACAGTTAGTTACAGTTCTTAAAGGAATATATGAAGATCTTGGAGCTGATGGATTATCATTCGATCCAATAATAGGATTCGCTGCTAATGGTGCTAACCCACACGGTGAACCAGGAGACAGATACGTTAAAGAAGGAGACGCTATAATACTTGACCTTGGTTGTGTTAAAGACCACTACTGCTCAGATATGACAAGAACAGTATTCTATAAATCAGTTCCTGAAAAAGGAAAAGAAATATTCGATATAGTTCTTGAAGCTAATAAGAGAGCAATAAGCATAGTTAAACCAGGTGTTAGATTCTGTGATGTAGACGCTGCTGCAAGAGACTACATAACTGAAAAAGGTTACGGAGAATACTTCACTCACAGAACTGGACATTCTATAGGTCTAGAATGCCACGATATGGGAGACGTTTCTTCTGTAAACACTGAAGAATTAAAACCAGGTATGATATTCTCAGTAGAACCAGGTATATATCTACCAGGAGAATTCGGAGTTAGAATAGAAGACCTTATATTAGTAACTGAAGACGGTTACGAAAACTTAAACAAATACAACAAAGAATTAGTTGTTGTTGGAAACTAATTAGTTATAGTAGACTAATACTAGCCTTACGGAATAACTTAAACAAAAATTTTATTACAATTTAATACATAAAAAGGTTGTTGCAAATTAAAATGGAACCTATAGAATGGACACTTGTAAAAAGGTGTTTCATCTATAGGTTCTTTTTTTGTATAATTTTAATATAGAGGTGAGTAATTTATGAGTAAAAAACAATTTAGTAAAGAAGAAACATTAGAGCTATCAAAAAATCCATTTGTAAAGAATGTAAGCTGTAAATCAATAACATATACAAATGAATTTAAAATACATTTCATAACAGAATACAATAAGGGAAAAAATCCAACACAGATATTTAAAGAAGCAGGTTTTGACACTAACATCATAGGTGCAAAACGTATTAAATGCGCTAGCGAGCGATGGAGAAAGTCATATAAAGAAAATGGTATTTTGGGACTAGATGATTCTAGAGTTAATAATTCTGGAAGACCAAGAAAAAGAAAATTAACAGATAAAGAGATAATAGATAAGAAGGATGCTGAAATAGCATATCTTAAAGCAGAGCTAGAACTAGTAAAAAAGCTAGACTTCGAAGAAAGGCAGGTGATGAATAATAAGCTACCTTCGGTGAAAATATTCAAATTAATTAATGATGTAATAAATAAATATTGTTTAAAAAAAATGATAAAACATCTATGTATTGTTGCAGGAGTATCTAGATCTGGATTTTATAACTATTTAAAAAACAAGAATGTAATAAGCAAACAAGAAGAAAAGGATTTAGAAGCAAAAGAAATAATTCTTAAAGCATATAAGTTCAGAGGATACAAAAAAGGTTCTCGTTCAATAAAAATGATTTTAAAAAGTAAATTTAATATAATATTTAACAGAAAAAAAATTCAAAGAATAATGAAAAAATATGGAATTAAATGTCCTATTCGCGAGTCAAATCCAGCTAAACGTATGGGAAAAGCAAGAAAAGAACATCACACAGTTCCTAATAAATTGAATAGAGAATTTAAACAAGGTATACCAGGAAAAGTACTTTTAACTGATATTACGTATATGCCGTACGGCAATGGGAAAACAGCATATTTATCAACTGTAAAAGATTCTTCTACGAATGAAATTTTATCGTATCATTTATCGAAGAATTTAAAAATGGATATTGTTATTTCAACTATTAACAATCTCATGTTATCAAATTCAGACAAATTACATAAAGATGCATTTATTCATTCTGATCAAGGAGTTCATTATACAAGTACTATTTTTCAGAACTTGTTAAAAAAATATAATTTAGGTCAATCTATGTCTAGAAAAGGTAATTGTTGGGACAATGCTCCGCAGGAGTCATTCTTTGGTCATATGAAAGATGAAATAGATTATAAAAGTTGCAATACATTTGAAGAGTTAAAAAGTTTAATAGATGATTATATGGATTATTATAATAATGATCGTTGTCAGTGGAATTTAAAACAGCTGACTCCTATTCAATATAGAAGTCAGCTGCTTGCTGCTTAAGACTTTTTTATATATGTCCTTGACATAGGGACCATTTTAAATTGCAACAACCTTTTTTATTATCTTATTTATTTTATCAAAGCTATACTATTGTTATTATCACTTCTTCAATTTTTCTAGCTTCTACTTTTTCAACTTTGATTTTCATACCAAATGCCTCTATTTCAAATTTCTCTCCGTCATTAGGTATTCTTTGTATCTTTGCTAAAATCAATCCTGAAATTGTATCGTAATCTAAATCATCTGGAAAATCTATATCAAACTTATCTGATAAATCATCTAAACTAGTACTTCCCTTTATTTTCCAAGTAGTCTCAGAAATTTTCACATCTCCGTCATCACATTCATCGTACTCGTCATATATATTCCCGACTATCTCTTCAAGTAAGTCCTCCATTGTTATCAGACCTATGTTTTCACCATATTCATTTATAACTATGGCTATATGCGTATTATTTTTCTGCATATTCTTAAATAGCAACAATGAACTCATACTATCTGGTATGAAGTACGGTTTTCTTAGATTATCCATTATATTTAATTCATTTTTATTTACAACAACTCCTAAATCATCATCTTCCTTTGCAAAACAATTATAAACTTCTGCAAAGAAGTCTTTAGCATATAGTATCCCTTTTATATCATTGTCATTTTCTCCATAGACAGGATATCTAGAATAACCTGTTTCGTGGATTTTTTCTTCGATTTCCATCAAACTATCATCTGTGTAAATACCTACTACTTCTGATTTATGAGTCATTATCTCTCTTACACTAGAATCAGAGAAATCAAATACATTGTCTATCCACTCTTTTTCATCTGAATTTATTGTACCGCCTGTGTTCCCTATTTCAAGCATCATTCTTATTTCTTCTTCTGTAATAGAATCCTCTTCTTCATTTGTATCTATTCTTAATACTTTTAGTACTATATTAGTAGATAATGATAGGAATTTTACAGCAGGTTTTACAACTGTAGAAATTACAGATACTGGTATACAGGCAAATCTCGCCACTTCCATAGGTTTCTGCATAGCTATTCTTTTTGGAACAAGTTCACCTAAAACAAGTGTAAAGTACGATAATATTATCGTTATTAAAATCAATGATGCTGTACTCATCATTTCATAAGATAACACTCTTATATTTAGAGTATTATATATAAAATCCGCTAAATAACCAGAAAGTCCATCCGCAGCAAATGCACTTGCTATAAAGTTTGCAAATGTTATACCTATCTGTATTGTAGATAAAAATTCTGATGGATCCTCTGATATATCAACCAATTTCTTGGCAATATTGTCCCCTTCATCAGCCATTTTCTTTAATTTAATTTTATTTGTAGATATCAATGCAACCTCTGTCATTGCAAAGAAGGCGTTTATCATTATTAAAACTATCTGAAATATTATTTGTTTATACATTTTATAATCTCCTCGTCATTAAATATTGTTTTTAATTTTATATTTTTTATTCTTTATTTCTAAATAAAAACTTATACTTAACATACGAGTTTGATTAATTTTTTTCTGATTTTTAAAGCAATTATAGAAAAATAAATAAGGTCTATATATTTATGCTTAGATAAATTTATAGACCTATTCTCCTCATCACTATCTCCGTTATCCATAATTTCACCTCACAAAATATTGTTGATGAATATTATATTATAACTTATTTTTTTATTCAATATTGTAAAAATAAATTTAACATTTATTTAATATCTTTTATGCATTTATCATTTCTGGAAGCTCTATTGCATTTAATAACACACATCCGTCAGAAGTATATGTACCCATAACTGTACCTATTCCACAGAATACAACTTCTTTATAACTCTTTCTTTCTAATATCATATCTCTAACTTTTTCAGCCTTTGCTAAACAATTAGAATGACCTATAAATAATGTTTTGTTTTCAGTATCTGAAGCACCTTCTAAGAATAAATCAACTAATTTTTTCATACTTCCATTTTCACCTCTAGCCTTGTCAAATGGTTTTACTAGACCATCATCTATTTGTACAAGTGCTTTAAAGTTAAATGTGTTTATTATACTTCCAGCTAATCTGCTTATTCTTCCACCTTTTATTGCATTTTCTAATGTCTGAAGTACACCTATAAATTTAGTATTGTCTATAAGTTTTTCCACTTCTTCAGCTATTTCTTCTATATTTTTACCCATTTCTGCTAACTGAGCCGCATATACAGCAAGTATCCCCTGCCCTATAGATCCACTCATTGTATCTATTATTTTTACTCTATTTGTATGCTCTTCTTCGTTGTACATATCATTTGCAAGCACCGCACAGTTGTATGTAGCGGAAAGTTTTGATGTTAATGTAAGAACTAATACATCACTGTCATCCTTCTTGTATATTTCTAAAAATTTATCCGGTGATGGACAAGATGTTTTTGGAAGCTCTTTTTCCTTTTTCATTCTTGCATAAAAATCTTCTATAGTAATTCCTTTTCCACCATAATATACGTCATCGCCAAATGCAACGTCCATTTCTGCTATTTCTATTCCGTATTTTGCTGCTATATTATCTGGTAAATCAGATGCTCTATCTGTAACTATTCTAACTTTACTCATTTTTCCCTCTCCAAATCCTCTAAACATTTTTGTCGGTCGACCGGTCTATAAAATTTTATCGGTCGCTCGGTCGAATTTTCATTCTTATATTATTATATATTTTTTAGTACTAGGTGTCAATATTAGTTTATAATAGTTTATTGTTACAACTTGTACTTTTTGTGCTTTGTTTTTTGTTGTTTATTATTCTTTTTATAATATTTATATCTCTATAATTCTTCTCCAAGTTTGACAGTATTATTATATAAGATTATAATATTTTTATAACAGTTAAAGAAAGGTGTTAAGATGAAGTCAGTAAACAATACAAAACAACTAATTATAGATGCTGCTATTAAGCTTATTACAAAGCAAGGTGTTAAAAATACAAGTCTTGCTGATATCGCTCGTCACGCAAATATAAGTAAAGGTACTCTTTATTACTATTATGCGTCAAAAGACGATATTATAGCTGAAATAGCCGATGTACATTTGAATATCATAAATGAAGCTGTTCTAATGTGCGTAAGAAATATTCAGGGAATAGACGATTTAGATCTAGTAAAAATACTTTTAGATAATATCTCTACTATTTCTTCAACAGGAAGAATACACATGTATTTGATATGTGAAGCAATAACTGAAAATGAAGCTCTTAGAAATCAATTCAAGGAAAAATACAGAGAATGGAGACTTGCTCTAAAGGATTCACTTGTAGAAAATCTTTCTGATGAGTTTAAAGATAAGGCAGATGCAATCTCATTCTTGCTTATTTCAATAGTAGATGGACTTGTAATGCAGAGTATCTTGAAAGCTGAACCAATACCATTTGGTGACATATCTGAGTGCCTAGTATCTATCTGGAAATAAAAATTCATAGAAATAATAACTAACTTGGTAGATTGAAGTGTATAGACAAAACGAACTCGACAATGCAACTTGATTGCCTGGAGAGGAGTTTGTCTATGACTTCAATCTCCGAGAGTTATTAACATATAAATTTTTATTTTATTTGTTTGCTTGAGAAAGGTAGCATTATTTTTTCTGTTATTTTTGATAAGTCTGTTTCTAGTATGCATGCAGCAAGTATTACTATGGCTGCACCAAGTAGCTGAGTTTGAGACATTGTTTCTCCAAATATGAAGAATGCAAATATGCTTCCAAGTATCGGTTCAAGTGATACTAATATACTTGTAACCTGAGTTTCTATGTATTCTGTTGACTTAACATAGAATGTACTAGCTATGAATGTTGAAAGTACTGATATAGCAAGCATATTAGCTATTACAACCATTGAGTTTGGCCCTGTTACAGCAGCTGCTATATTTGAGAAATCTGTAAAGAATGATAGTACAACAGTACTTGATATGAATCCGTACACTAGTATCGCATCTTTTGAGTATTTTCCTTCAAAGAATCTTGGTATTATTATCTGCATAGCAAAAGTCATTCCGTTTATAAGACCTGCAGCTATACCTATAACATCAAGATTTGCCCCACCAGTAGACATTACATCTGATATGCAAATACATCCAACTATACACATACATATAACTAATACTTTTTTCTTAGTCATCTTGTCCTTAAATACAACCGCTCCAAATATAGACACCCATATTGGATTTGTAAACATAAGCACTGTAGCCACTGATATCGGCACTCTTTCAACAGATACGTTGTAAGTCATAAATCCTAATACAAAGCAAACTACTCCATACAAACAACCTACAAGTATTCCCGATAATTTCTGTTTTAATTCCTCTGGCTTTCTAATTAACATATAAATTGTAAATAATACCCCTGCAATAGAGCATCTAATAAATGCTATATCCATAGCAGAAAGACCAGCTAATGACAATGTTCTACTATTTATACCCATCATTCCCCAGAATGTTGTGGCAATTAGAACCAATGTGATCCCTTTTTTTCTATCACCCATATAAAACCTCCTATTAAAATTCTCCCTTTTTACTTTGATTTTAAAATCTTTTCTTTCTAAACACTATTTTTGCGCATTAAAGAAGTGCTCCGGAATCCGAAACACTTCTTTTAATTGATATAACATTATCATTATATTATATTTTTTATTAAATTTCTAGTCCCTATGACATCTAACCTAAACTTTTAATAACATATTAGAAATTATTTTCTAGTTACTTTTATTCCTGTCATATGGTCGTTTAAGTTGTGCTGTTCTAAGCTAGCATCTTCTACTCTGTTTAATTCAAGAGCTAGAGTTTCTGATTTGATGTAATCTTCAAATTCAGCAACTGCTTTAGCTACTTCATCATCTGAGCAGTAGTCTATTACTATGTTATCTAGCACTTCAAAGTTTGCAGCCTTTCTTAACTGCTGTACTTTAGATATGAATTCTCTTGCGAATCCTTCGTTTACTAGTTCTTCGTTTAATTCTGTGTCAAGAAGAACGAATACGTTGTTCTGCATAGATACGTTGAATCCTTCTTTAGCAGATATATTTACAAGAACATAATCTTTACCGAATTCGAAGTCTTCTCCATCAAGATTAACTACTACTTTTTCACCGTTTTCAAGTTTAGTTACAGTATCGTGAGCATCTAATGCTGCTAAAGCTTTACCAAATGTATTTACTTTTTTACCTAATACTGAACCAACTTCTCTGAAGTTAGGTTTTAAGCTGTAGTTCATGTATTCACTTAAATCTTTAACGAATACAACTTCTTTAACGTTTAATTCTTCTTTTATTATGTCAACTAAGTCAGCTATAACAGATTCGTATTTTCCATCTATTAATACTTCTTTTAATGGCTGACGAACTTTTATTCTAGCGTTTTCTCTTGAAGCTCTTCCTAGAGTAACTAAGTTTTTAACTAAGTCCATTTTTTCTTCTAGTTTTTCATCAAGAAGCTCTTTGTTGCATCTTGGATAAGAAGCTAGATGAACTGATTCTTCTCCAGTTAAGTTTCTGTACATTTCTTCTGATAAGTAAGGAGCAAATGGAGCTACAACTCTACATAATTCAGTTAATAATTCATAAGTAGTGTTGTAAACTGCTTTTTTATCTTCAGTTAATTCTGGTTCCCAGAATCTTCTTCTAGATCTTCTTATATACCAGTTAGATAAATCGTCATTTATGAATTCCTGTATTCTTCTTATAGTTTTGTTAACTTCGAATATTTCTAGGTTTTCTTCTATTTCAGCTTTTAAGTTGTTGAACTTAGAAAGTATCCATCTATCTAATTCTGATCTATCTTTGTATTCAACGAAGAAATCACCAGGATTTATATTGTCAGTGTTAGCGTATAGAGTGAAGAAGTTGTATACGTTCTTCATTGTTCCAACGAATTTAGACTGAACTTCTTTTAATCCTTCTTCGTCGAATCTTATTGGAGTCCATGGTGGAGATACGTATAATAAGTACCATCTTAAAGCATCGGCTCCGTATTTATCGAATAATTCAAATGGGTTAACAGTGTTTCCTCTTGATTTAGACATTTTCTTACCGTCTTTGTCTAGTACAAGGTCATTAACTAATACATTTTTGTATGGTGCTTTACCCATTACAAATGTTGATATCGCTAATAATGAGTAGAACCATCCTCTTGTCTGGTCTATACCTTCACAGATGTAATCTGCTGGGAATAACTGATCAAAGTTTTCTTTATTTTCAAATGGGTAGTGATGCTGAGCAAATGGCATTGATCCTGAGTCGAACCAACAGTCTATAACGTCTTTTACTCTAGTCATTGGTTTACCACATTTTGGACATTTTAGATGTATTTCATCAACGTATGGTCTGTGTAGTTCTACAGTTGCTGGATCTACTTCTTCAACAGCCATATCAGCTAATTCCTGTCTTGATCCTACAGATTCTGTATTTCCACATTCACATCTCCACATTGGAAGAGGAGTTCCCCAATATCTACTTCTTGATATTGCCCAATCTTTTAATTCTTCTAGCCAGTTACCAAATCTTCCCTGACCAACGAATTCTGGATACCAGTTTACAGTGTTGTTATTAGCTATTAACTGGTCTTTTAATTTAGTCATTTCTATATACCAACTTGGTTTAGCGTAGTAAACAAGTGGAGTCTGACATCTCCAGCAGTGAGGATAGTTGTGAGCAACTTTTTCTTTGCTGAATAATTTATTTTCTTTAGCTAGATATTTTATTATTTCAACATCTAGTCCTTCTTCCATTACGAATTTACCTTTCCATGGAGTTGCAGTAAATTCTCCTCTTTCATCAACTGGCTGAAGTACTGGTAAGCCGTATTTTTTACCACAGTTGTAGTCGTCTTCCCCAAATGCTGGAGCAGTATGTACTATACCTGTACCATCTTCAGTAGTTACGTAATCAGCGCAAGTTATGAAGAATGCTTTTTTATCTGGTTTTACGAAGTCTAATAACTGTTCGTATTCAACATATTCTAAGTCTTTACCAGTCATTTTTTCAACAACTTCGTATTCTCTATCTTTCATTACTTTTTCTAGTAATGGTTCAGCTAAGTAGTAGAATTCATCTACATCAGCTGGTTTAACTTTTACATAAGTAACTTCTGGGTTTACTGTTAATGATACGTTTGATGGTAATGTCCATGGAGTAGTTGTCCATGCTAAGAAGTATTCATTTTCAGTTCCAGATTTTTTGAATTTAGCTACTAATGTGTTAGTTTTTACTTCTTTGTATCCCTGTGCAACTTCGTGTGATGCAAGACCAGTTCCACATCTTGGGCAGTAAGGAAGTATTTTATGTCCTTCATACATATATCCTTCTTTGTTGAATTTATTTAATATCCACCAAACAGATTCTATGTAGTTGTTGTCTAATGTTATGTATGGGTTATCAAGGTCAACTTCATAAGCCATTCTTTCAGTCATATTTCTCCACTGTTTTTCAAAAGAGAATACTGAATCTCTACATTTATCACAGAATTCTGCTATACCGTAATCTTCTATAGCCTGTTTATCTGATAATCCTAATTCTTTTTCTACCTGTATTTCTACTGGAAGACCATGAGTATCCCAACCAGCTTTTCTTTTTACTTGGTATCCAGACATTGTTTTATATCTACATACCCAGTCTTTTAATGTTCTGGCAACAACGTGGTGTATACCAGGATTTCCGTTTGCTGTTGGAGGTCCTTCAAAGAATACGAAACTTGGATCGTTCTGACCTTTTTCTAAAGTTCTTTCTAGTATATCGATGTCCTGCCAGTAATCAAATACTTTTGCTTCTGCGTCTTTTACAGAAGTGTCTACTAATGGTTTAAAGTTCGCCATTATTCATTCACCCTTTCTTTTTATTATTCCTTTATCTTTTATCTTTAATTGCTCAAGTTTTCCAAAATAATTTTTTCAAATAAAAAAACTCGTCGCCTTTGCATACACAAAGGGACGAGTTGCTCGCGTTACCACCCTAATTCCGCATAGATATTTTTTTAAATTTATCTATACGACACTCTACTGTATAACGGCACATTACCGGAATAACTTATTTGATAAATCCAAATAGGATAAATCTTTCAGCCTTCAGCTCCGAAGTGATATTCAATTCAGTATATTTTGCTGGTTCTCAGCTAACCCAGTTCTCTGTAAAAATAAAATCCTGAATCTACTGTCTTCATCATAGCCTTTAAAGATTTTGTTTTCTATACTTTGAAAGTTTATACCAAAAACTAATTTTAGTCAATAGTTATTTTTTAATTTTTTCAGATAATTCTATATTATCTCTAAATTCAACATTATTTATAATATTTTATTATAGATTAAATATGTCTTCTGGAGAAGTTCTTTCCTCATCAGAATGATACTCTTCTTCGTCATCCATTGCTCCAGTTGCACCAAAAGTATCCTCGATATCGTATCTATCGTCATCGTATCCACTCATAGCAGTTCTCCATTCATACTGACTAGCAAGACCAGTATCTATATTAGAGCATATTTCGTCTATATTTTTTATTTCGCTTTCTAAAAGTGATTTGAATTTATTTTTGAACATTTTAAATTCAGCAGTAAGATTATCGTATTCTTTTCTTATTTCGATAACTCTACTTGTAGCCTCATCTATTTTCTGTTTTCCCATAAATTCAGCTTCTTCTACTATTATTCTAGCCTTTTTATTTGCAGCAGAAGTAGTGTCCTCTGCAGCTGTCTGTGCTGTTATAAGAGTTTCTTTTAAAGTATCCTCTATATTTGTGTATTTATTTAACTGCTCACTATACATTCTAACTCTTTCTTTAAGAGACTCATTTTCTCTTATAAGATTTTCATAATCTACTCTTAAATCATCTAAAAACTCATCAACTTCTTCACAGTTAAATCCTCTCATAGATTTTTTAAAAACTTTTTCTTCTATCTCCTGTGGTGTTATCATTATCTTCTCCTCAACTATAATATTATTCTAGCTTTTACTCTAGTTCTTCCTTTTCTGGTTTCCCCACCTATTTCAACAACTTCAGATCTACCTTTGCCTCTTACTGAAATAAGATCCCCTGAAGATACCGTCTTAGATGCAGATGTTATCTTTTCATAATTCAAATGAACTCTCTCTGCATTTATGTACTTTAGACTTTCCTGTCTAGAAATATTGTATATTCCACTTATTACACAATCTAGTCTATCTGAAGATACTGTAAACGAGATATCTTTGTATTTCTTTTCTGAAGTCTTTAATTCTTCTCGATTTATTTCCTTTACTTTTACAGAATTTGTAGCAACTTTTGTAAGGTTCATCACAATATAATCACATATATCGCTACTTACTATTACCTGACAAAAATCTTCGTGAATTAATATATCGCCTATCTTTTCTCTCTTTATTCCAAGCCCTAAAAGAGAACCTAGATAATCTTTATGAGATACACTTCTGAATTTGAAATTTCCATCAATCTGTATGAATTTTATAGGCTGCTCAATATCCTCATACTCCATATAAAATGGGTATATAGATAACACACTTCTCTCAGCTCCTTCGTAACCTCCATCAGAGTGATACTTCAAATCAGACTCCGAATTTATTATATCCATAGCATTCTTTACCTCAAACGGATTCATAAACTCGGTACTCTTTGCTTCATAATTCTTTAGACAGGTATTAGCCTTATCTATCAATTTGAATATCTTGTTCTTTAATTCTATATCTTTTATGTGGTTAGTAAGTCTTATTTTATCCATCTTACAGAACTAGTCCTTTCAAAAATATCAGTATTATTATCGCTATAACAGGCGAAAAATCTACTGGTCCAGAATAATTTTTGTAAAGTATTCTTCTTATAGGGCCTTCTATTGGCTCTGTTATATCGTCCATTATCTGATATAATTTAGTTTCCATAAGAGATGGTACCCATGTAAATAAGCTTTTAACTACTATTACCCATGAAATTATATCAAGAAGATAGGCTATAGCTATCCTTAATGTATGCATCAGCATTCCCACTTTCATCTATATTATTTTGTTATTATTTCTGCCAAGGGAAAAGAGCTCTACTTTCTAGTTCTTTTTTCACACTTGCATCTATATCAACGTTATTTGGAGCTAGTATGAATATTGATCCAGCAACTTTCTGAATATCTCCATCTAATACATAAACCGCACCATTTAAAAAGTCGAATATAGATTTTTTAACCTGTGGAGATGATACCCCATCTAGGTTTACAACTACTGTTTTTCTCTGTTTTAAAGCATCTGCTATCTGAGTTGCTTCATCGTATATTTTAGGAGCATATATAACAACTTTCATATGTCCTCCTGCTGGATAGTCGATTACTTTTCCTATTTTAGGATTAGATGGTAGAGCATTGTAATCTTCTGTTTCTTCAACTTCCTCTTCTTCCTCTACATCATCATCTTCGTATTCGTCACCTTCATATTCATCGTAATCTAAATCGTCATCATCACTGAATATATTCTTCATTTTATCGATTATTTTTGCCATGTTACTGTCCTCCAATTTACTTTGTTATTTGTTGTAATTTCTTTTTCCGAATATAGCAGTTCCGACTCTAACCATTGTAGCTCCCTCTTCTACAGCTATTTCAAAATCATTTGTCATACCCATAGAAAGCTCATTCATCTCAACATTTCCTATATTCATATTATTTATTTCATCAGAAAGCTCTTTAAGATCTCTGAATACTTTTCTTATCTCATCTCTCTCAGCGTCAAATGGCGCCATTGTCATAAGACCTTTAATCTTTATATTAGGATATTTTTCTGCAACAAGTCTAACAAATGGCTCTACTTCTTCTCTTGACATACCATGTTTACTCTCTTCTCCAGAGATATTTACCTGAACAAGACAATCAATCACCCTACCTATTTTATTAGCTCTCTTGTCTATCTCCTCGGCAAGTCCTTCTCTATCTAAAGAATGTATCATACAAACCTTGTCTATTATATATTTAACTTTATTTGTCTGTAATGATCCTATTTGATGCCATCTAATCTTATCTCCTAAAACCTCATACTTTCTCGCTAATTCCTGAGGCTTATTCTCTCCAGCATCTAAAGCATCTGCTGCTATAGCTTCCTCAACCTTATCAACATCAACAGTCTTAGTAACTGCAATAAGCTTTATATCATCGGCATCTCTGCCAGCTCTCTTAGCTACATCTGCTATTCTCTTTCTTATACTTTCAATATTTTCTCTAATATTTTCCATATAAATCACCGCCTATTTTTAATATTTAAAAATATATGATCTATATCATATCTTAAAATCAACTGACACTATCAGCTTAAAATTTCAATATTATATACCATATTATATTATACCAAATTTAACTACTTATAAAAAGGGAAAATAAAAAGAAGAAAAAATAAACTTGAAAAATAATTCAATAAAATTATCTTACAGTATATGTATGCTGTCTCTTCCTCAAGTAAAATATATAAAACAATTGACAATAAAACTTGGCTATGCTATATTAAAATTGTCAATAAAACTTGTCAGAAAGAGAGGGCATTTTTATGAATAAAGAAGAAATTTTAAAAAAAGCACAAAACAGAAAGCCTAATCAAATGGATGAAATGGAAATGGATATTTACCAAAAAAGTAGCAATATTGGAATGACAGTAGGTTTAATTATGTGTGTTGTTCTAATGATTATAAACATATACTCTAATCAACCATATCAAGATGTATATTCCGTATTTTGTTCAATTCTATGCGGTCAATATATGTATAGATGGATACGTCAAAAGGACAAATTCACATTATTTTGTGGAATATGTTGGGGATTTGTAGCTGTATTATTATTCATTTCATATCTTACAAAAATATTTGTCTAATTATTGAAAGGTAATTTTTATGAAAGATGAATTAATATTAAAAAATAATTTAAAACAAGCAAGAGCGGAAAAAAAACTGTCACAAGCAGCTTTAGCAGAAATGGTTGGTGTATCTAGGAATACAATCAGTTCAATTGAAACAGGTCAATTCAATCCTACCGCTAAACTTGCACTTATTTTATGTATAGCACTTGATAAAAAATTCGAGGAACTATTTTATTTTTAGTATTTGTACCACATTAATACTTAAAAATTTGATTGATTTACACTGATAATAAGCAGAACTTCGCAACATTTTGAAAACTTCGCTTGAAAAAGCAAAGTTCGAAGCCAGATAAATCTCTATTCGTTTTATTTCCGGCTAAAATAAAAGAGGGTATATCCAAATACACGACAATCTGCAAGTGGCACGCAACATTTAAATGTGTTACATAAACGTGCGTGCCACTGAAGCCTGGAGTAATTTGGATATACCCTCTTTATTTCTTATAGCCCTATATGTTCTACTTCGTTCTTTTTGTTTCTAGTCATTAGTCCTTTTATTCCTTCATAAGGTTCAAGTCCATCGTGAACAACTGCGTAGATAGCATTCGTTATAGGCATATCTATATTTAATTTTTCAGCTACATCATGTGCAACCTCAGTCGCTGTAATCCCTTCAACAACCATTTTAACTTTTTCAAGAGTTTCCTCAACAGAATATCCTTCTCCTATAAGTATACCTGCTCTTCTATTTCTACTGTGCATACTTGTACAAGTAACGATTAAGTCTCCTATACCAGAAAGTCCAGTAAAAGTAATCGCCTTTGCACCCATAGCAACACCAAGTCTACTTATCTCTGTTATACCTCTAGTCATAAGTGCTGCCTTAGTATTATCTCCATATCCTAGACCGTCGCATATACCTGCTCCAAACGCTATGATATTCTTTAAAGCACCACCTAACTCAACACCTATAAGGTCTGAGTTTGTATAAACTCTAAGTGCTGGTGACATAAAAGCATCCTGTACTATCTGTGCATATTCAATATTTTCTGATGAAACCACTATTGTAGTAGGTAGGTCTTTTGCAACCTCCTCTGCATGTGATGGCCCAGATAACATAACATACTTAGATTCAGGAAGTTCCTCTGCACAAACTTCAGAAAGTCTTTTTCCAGTTCCCTTTTCAAGACCTTTTGCAACATTTACAATAATCTGATCTGGTGTTAATTTTCCTTTTAATTTAGCACACATTCCTCTAACAGCCTGAGATGGAACTGCTATAACAACTATCTTACTATCTTTTACAGCTTCATCTAAATCTGAAGTAACGTTTAAATTATCAGGAAATACTGCTCCTGGTAGATATTCCGTATTTTCTCTATTTTTATTTATACTTTCGGCCCGTTCTTCTCTTCTAGACCACATAAGTACGTCGAAATTATTCTTCGCTAGGCTTAGTGCTAAAGCTGTTCCCCAGCTACCTGTTCCTAATACGCATACCTTTTTCATAATATCCCTCCTGAAGACGATTAATTTTTCTTCTCTCCAATTTTTCTTTCTGTTCCATTAAATACTCTTTTTAAATTTTCTCTATGTGTATATATTACCGATAATGCTAAGAATATAGTAACAGGAACAGCCTCTTTTTTGCCCATTAAATAAACAATAAATGGAGAACTAGCTATACCTATTACTGATCCTAAAGATACATATTTTGTAAATAATACAACTACACCAAATACTGCAAAACAAGTAAGTGCTGCTACTGGATGCACTGCAAGCATTGCTCCAAGTGATGTTGCAACACCTTTTCCACCTCTGAACCCTAAAAATACTGGCCAGTTGTGTCCTGCTACAACACCTAGTACTGCAACATATTTTGCAGTTAATGTATCTATCGGCATAAATTTAGATACTATACAAGCTACTAAAACAGCAAGAGCACCTTTTAGTACATCCCCTAAAAATGTAAATAACCCTGCTTTTTTCCCTAGAGTTCTTAACACATTTGTAGATCCTGCATTTCCAGAACCCTGTGTTCTTATATCGATACCAGCTATTCTTTTGGCTATTATATAAGATGTCGATATATTTCCTAATAAATATGCCACTATGGCAACTAAAATATAACCTAACATTCTCTATAATTACCCCCTTTTAATTATCTCTTTTTCTGTCTATATTCAAATCTTATTGAAGTTCCTTCAAATCCAAAGTTTTCTCTTATTCTATTTTCAAGATATCTCTGATAAGAGAAGTGAGTAAGCTCTTTATCATTTATAAATAGAGTTATCTTAGGAGGTTTAACATCTGTCTGCGCTCCATAGTATATCTTTAATCTTCTACCTTTATCTGATGGTGGCTGATTTAACATAACTGCTTCACCTATTACCTCATTTAAAGCAGAAGTAGATATTCTCTTAGCATGTTCTGATGCTACAAAATCAACTGTTTCAAGTATTTTATTCATTCTCTTATTTGTAAGAGCTGATACAAATAGTATAGGAGCATAAGCCATGAATGGGAATTTAGTTCTTATTTCATCAGTATATTTTTTAACTGTTTTATTGTCTTTTTCTATTAAGTCCCATTTATTTATTACAAATATACAAGCTTTACCTTCATCATGTGCTATACCAGCAACCTTAGTATCCTGTTCTGTAACACCTTCCTGAGCGTCTATTACTATAAGAACAACATCTGCTCTATCAACAGCACTCATAGCTCTTATAACACTGTATTTTTCAACACTTTCGTATACTTTACTTTTTCTTCTAAGCCCTGCTGTATCTATAAGAAGATAGTTCTGTCCATTTTTTTCGAAATATGTATCGACAGCATCTCTTGTAGTACCTGCTATTGGACTTACTATAACTCTGTCCTCACCTAATATGTTGTTAAGTATAGAACTCTTACCTGCATTTGGTT
Organism: Peptacetobacter hiranonis; assembly: GCF_008151785.1. GTDB lineage: Bacteria > Bacillota > Clostridia > Peptostreptococcales > Peptostreptococcaceae > Peptacetobacter > Peptacetobacter hiranonis. The sequence goes on along the minus strand of NZ_CP036523.1, from coordinate 886,075 downwards.
TACCAGTTATAGCAACTTTTATAGTATCTTCGTCTATTTCTGTATTAAGTCCTTCTGGGAAATTAGCAACTATTTCATCTAATAAATCCCCAAGTCCCATACTGTTTGCCCCAGATATTGCAAACGGCTCACCAAGACCTAATTCATAGAAATCATATACATTATCATACTGACTCATACTATCTATTTTATTTACAACTAATATTACTGGTTTATTTGTTCTTCTAAGAGTTTCAGCTATTTCTCTATCTGCTGCAGTTATACCCTGTTTTCCATCGACAACCATTAGTATAACGTGAGCCATGTCCATAGCAAGCATAGCCTGATTTCTCATCTGAGATACGATTATATCGTCGCTCTTTGGCTCGATCCCACCTGTATCTATTAGAGTGAAGTATTTATTTAACCACTCAACCTCTGTAAATATTCTATCTCTTGTTACTCCTGGAGTATCTTCAACTATCGATATCCTTCTTCCTGCAAATTTGTTAAATATTGTAGATTTTCCGACGTTAGGTCTACCAACTACGGCTACAATCGGTCTATTCATATCTGACATTTTATCAACCTTCCTTTCATTTTTTAATTTATATCAGTTATTTAAGTATCTTATCCACGAAATCATGTCCTTCATTTTCACAAGGAACGACTTCATTACCTAAAATTTCTTCAAGCTGCTCAAGCGTTACATCATCTAAGAATATAAGCTCATCAGCTTTTAACATACTTCTTGTTATATAAAGAGTTTCTCCTCTTTCTTTACCCTCTGTCTGTTTAATAATATCCTGAGCTGTTATAAGCCCTGAAACTGTGATTGTTTCACCCCAGAATTCATTCACTATTCTATACACATTTATCTTAACCTGAGGGAATTTTTTCATAATAAGTTCTGCCATACTGTTTATAAACTCGTACGCAGACTTACCTGTAGCTATTGAAACAGTTTTTTCTCTTACATCGTAATCATCTGGAAGCTCATCAAGATAATTTACTATCTCTGTTCCTAGCTTTCTTATCATACCTACACCATCTTCAAACTGAAGGAATCCTTCATAAGAATCGTAGTCAGGTATTTCTCTTTTTGCAATTATATAGAACTCATCTGACATAAATGCAAATCTTGAGCCAAATTTTTCTAAGCATTTTTCCTGAAGTCCTTCAACTAAATCAAGTGCCTCATTAGCTGTTTTTTCGTTGAATATTTCAAGATGAGGTAGATGATCTCTATATCTAGTAACCCCAACTGGAACTATTGCAACACTGTTTACATTTGGATAAAGATTAGATAAATCAGTTATAGTTCTTTCTAATTCCTTTCCATCATTCACGCCTGGGCATAAAACTATCTGGCAGTTCATAGTTATTCCTGCCTCAGCTAGTCTTTCCATTATGCTGTATAATCTTCCAGCGAATCTATTTGTAATCATTCTCTGTCTTAACTCTGGGTTAGTAGTGTGGACAGATATATTTATCGGACTAATTCTATATCTTATTATATCCTCTATATCCTGCTCGCTCATATTTGTAAGAGTTACGAAGTTTCCCTGTAAGAATGATAGTCTTGAATCGTCGTCTTTAAAGTATAAAGTCTCTCTCATTCCCTTTGGAAGCTGGTCTATAAAGCAAAACATACACTTATTTCTGCAGCTTTTTGCTTTATCTATAATAGGGTTAGTAAACTCTAATCCTAGTTCTTCGTCGTAATCTTTCTCTATCTCGTATACCACTCTTTCTCCGCTCTTTGTCTGTATTTCAAGCTCGATATACTCGTCATCAGTTAAGAATCTGTACTGAATAATATCCTTAACCTTTTCTCCATTTACAGATATTAAAAGGTCACCAACCTCTATCTCCAACTCTTCCGCTATACTTCCTGGATATATTCTACTTATTATATTGTTAGAATTTTTTACATTAACTTCCACTTTGATATTCCCCTTCCTAAACTTGATTATATCTCTAACTCAATTTATCATTACAAAATATCAAATTTAATCACGCTCTTAAAAAAAGTTATCACATATCATTTTATGATACCATTTTTACAGAAAGTATTCAACTCTTTACTTAAATTGTTCCAATCATTGATGATAAACAAATGATAAAAATATAAAAAAATGGGTTGCTGCATAATACAACAACCCATCGATATTAATCTCTTTTAATAGGAATTTTTACAGTAAATGTACTTCCCTTTTCTAATTCACTTTCAACAGAAATAGTTCCTCCAAGATTCATTACTATATGCTTTGTTATAGCAAGTCCAAGTCCTGTACCACCTATTTCTCTACTTCTAGCTTTATCTACTCTGTAGAATCTTTCAAAAATTCTTGATTGATCCTCTTTTGGTATTCCCATACCTGTATCTGATACTTTTATTACTGCATTTTCTTTTTCTGTAAATATTTTTACATTAACAGCTCCATTTTCTGGAGTATATTTTATAGCATTGTCTACTAAATTCAATATTATCTGTTTAACATAATCCGCATTCGCCTGTAAACTTATAGACTCATCGGCTTCACATGCTAATGCAATATTTTTAGTTTTTGCAGATATCATAAGCATATCCTCTACTCTTCTATACACAGAGTACAAGTTTATAGCTTCTTTTTCTTCTTTTTTATCGTTTTCTATAAATGAAAGAGTAAGTATATCTTCTATTAATCTTCTAAGTCTATTTGCCTCGCCATCGATTATAGTTAAGAATCTGTTTCTAGTTTCCTTATCTATATTTTCATTTAACTTAAGTGTTTCAGCAAACCCACTTATAGATGTAAGAGGAGTTTTTAACTCATGGCTTACATTTGCCACAAAGTCTTTTCTCATATTTTCTGCTCTTACTCTTTCTGATATATCCTCGATATTTACTATTGAACCTATTACGATACTTTTATTATTCTGAAGGTATACAGGGTCTAGCTTTATTCTGAAAAATCTTCCATCATCAAGATTTATCACTGTTTTTTCATTTTCTTTTGACCCCATAAACATCATTATCTGCTTTAGAATTAACTCATTTCTAATAGCAAATGATATATTTCTTCCCTCTACCATTACCTCTTTAGGGCAATTTATCATCTTTTTAGCTTCATCGTTTATAAGAAGGATATTTCCCTCTATATCTATCGCAAGTATACCATTTGATATACTTTTTAATATAGATCTCAGCTGTAAATTTTTATATTCCAACTCATCAAATGTATTGTACAAGTTTTTTATCATCTCATTGTAGTTCTTAGCAAACTCACCTAGTTCGCCGTTACCACCTAAATCCATTCTGGCATGGTGCTCATTATTACTTACTCTCTTAGAAACGTCTATAATCTCTCTAAGATATTTTCTTACATTAATTGCATATCTAGCTGAAACTATAGCTATTACTACAGAGATAAGTGTAATTATTACTTCTAAGCTCATCGTATCCATCCACATACACCTCCCAGTTAGTCTATTTTATATCCAACACCTCTTATTGTTTCGATATATTTTTCATCTGCTCCAGCTTCTTCTAATTTTTTTCTAAGATATCTTATATGTACGTCTACTGTTCTAGTTTCCCCGTAGTATTCGTATCCCCATATCTCATCTAATAGGAAGTTTCTTGAAAGAACCTTTCCTCTATTTTTAAGAAGTAGCTTTAGAAGCTCAAATTCTTTTAAAGTTAAATCTACTTTTTTATCGTTTATCTTAACTTCATGTTTTGTAAGGTTTAGTTTTAAATTTCCTGCTGTTAGTTCTTCACTTTCCTTACCTGTGTTCATTCCATATCTTCTCATAACAGAAGTTATTCTCGCTAAAAGCTCTTTTATACTAAATGGTTTTGTTATATAGTCATCAGCACCAACTTCTAGCCCTTCCACTTTATCATCTTCCATATTTTTTGCTGTAAGCATTATAACAGGAATTTTCTTTAAATCTGCATCCTGTCTAATTTTCTTTAATACTTCTATTCCACTTATATTTGGCAGCATCCAATCTAAAAGTATTAAATCTGGTTTTTCCTCTTTTGCCTTTATAAATCCGTCAAATCCATCATATGAATATATTGTTTTGTATCCAGATGTTTCTAAGTTGAATCTAAGCAATTCAACTATATGCATCTCATCATCTATTATCAAAACTTTTTCACTCACTACAAACACCTCTCCTATCCTCTAACCGTTTACTTCACTATAATTTTATCTGAACAATAGTACCTATTCTTTTATCAGTCTTGTTGTCCTTTCTATATGAATAGAATTTATCATTCTGACAAGATGTGCAAATGTTAAGATTGTGTATATTTTCTTTATTAACACCGCATTTTTCAAGTAAATAACTATTAATTTTTGTTAAATCTATATGAAATCTGTCTTCTTTTATTATATAGAATTTAAAGTCTTTGTTTGTAACGATTGTGTTAAATTTATCCACTAGGTCTTCTGACACCTCATAACAGCATGGACCTATTGCAGGACCTATGATTGCGACGATATCCTCAGGATTTGAGCCAAAATTATTTAACATAGATTTAATTGTTTTAACAACTATCTCAGCATATGTTCCTCTCCAACCAGCATGTATATCAGCTATTACTTTCCTTTTAGTATCTACTAAAACAATAGGAACACAGTCAGCAGTATATATCATAAGTGGAACATCTGGAATATTTGTTATCATTGCATCTGATTCCTCAGTAGCACCAATATCATCTTTTTTTATAACTCTCACAATATCAGAATGAATCTGCTTACAATCTGTCATATTTTCATAATTTAATCCATACTCATCAAAAACAAGCTGCATATCCTCAGGATTTTTAGCATTGTACTTTCTCTCAGTTATAACTACCTTTGCAAAACCACCATCTTTAAAAGATATCTCTTTAGTTATGCAATCCTTCATATTAGTTGTGCAATTTTCCATAAATTACTCTCCTTTTTCTGTAAGAATATTTTTTAGCTCATTTACAAATGTATTTATATCCTTAAACTGTCTATACACTGAAGCAAATCTTATATACGCAACCTCATCTAAATCCTTTAAACTATCCATCACTATCTCACCGATAACCTTTGACTCCACTTCACCTGTGTACTTTCTATTTATCTCATACTCAACCTTTGACACTATCTTCTCTATATCTTCAACAGAAACAGGTCTCTTCTCACACGCCTTCATTATACCACGCTTAACCTTTACTCTATCAAAAACTTCCCTAGCATCATCCTTCTTTATAACCATTATAGGCGTTGTCTCTATCTTCTCATAAGTAGTAAATCTCTTCTTGCACTCTTCACATTCTCTTCTTCTTCTAATCGTATTTGGATCTGTATGTCTAGAATCAACAACCTTTGACTCTCTAAAACCACAAAATGGACACTGCATATCTCTCTTCCTCCATTTTTTAATTATAACTTAATTATTTTTTATTAATAGATAATTGTTTATACTATCATAACACTAATTCAACATTTGTCAACTCTTTTGCTAATTGAAAAGAAAAAAGGGGGTTGCCCTTACCTTTGTAAAATAAAAGAAAGTCCGAAAAACAATTATCGTTCCAGGCTTCGGCGTTTCACCCTTTTATGTAACACATTTAAAAGTTGTGAAACGCCTGTAGATTGTCACTGATAATTTGTTTTTTCGAACTTTCTAATACTTTTTCAAACTCTAAGAGCAATCCATTTTTTTCTTTTTCTTTAGTTGCACTCGCAACCATATTTATCTACAATCAAATATCAATATATCTACGAACTCGACAATGCAGCTCGACTGCCTGGAGAGGAGGAGATAGTTAATTCCCGAGCACTAAAAAAGGCTAACGCAAAATATTGCGTCAGCCCGTCTATACTAACTATTTTCTTTTTCTTCTATTTCTTATAAATGAAGGTATTTCCATGTCTTCATCTACATCTATCTGTGGTTCAGAAACTACTTTTGTTATTGATGGAGCTTCTTCTTCTACAGTAGTTGATTCAACTGTAGCCACATCTTTATTTAATTCTTCTTTTATTATTTTTCTAGTTTCTTTAGCAACTTTCTGCATATCAGGATCGAATCCAGTAGCTATAACTGTTACAGTTACTTCATCACCTAATTCTTCCTTAACATTAGCACCGAAGATTAAATCCACATCTTCGTGGCATGATTCGTAGATTATATTTGAAGCTTCGTTTATTTCAACTAAGCTTAGGTCTAATCCACCAGATATGTTAAGTATAACGCCTCTTGCTCCAACTATTGAAGTTTCAAGAAGTGGAGATTCAATAGCCTGTCTTACAGCTTCTATAGCTTTATTATCACCCTTAGCACTACCTATACCGATATGAGCAAGACCTTTGTCTCCCATGATTCTCTTAACATCGGCAAAGTCTAAGTTGATTATACCAGGAACTTTTATAAGTTCTGATACTGACTGTATAGCCTGTCTTAAAACATCATCTGCTATAGAGAATGCCTGAAGCATAGATGTATTTTTCTGAACAACCTGAAGTAATCTATCATTAGGTATAGTTATAAGAGTATCGACTTTGCTCTTTAACTCTTCTATACCAGTTTCAGCCTGTTTCATTCTTTTTCTACCTTCAAAAGTAAATGGTTTAGTAACTACACCAACTGTTAGTTTTCCCATTTCTTTAGCTAACTGAGCTATAACTGGAGCAGCACCTGTTCCTGTTCCTCCACCCATTCCAGCTGTTATGAATACCATTTCTGAGTCTTCTAATAATTTTATTATTTCGTTTTTACTTTCTTCAGCAGCTTTTCTTCCAACTTCTGGATCAGCTCCTGCCCCAAGTCCTTTAGTTAATTTTTCACCGATCTGAACCTTGTATTCAGCTTTTGATCTACATAAAGCCTGTTTGTCTGTATTAACTGAAATAAAATCTACCCCATTTATTTTGGCATCAACCATTCCATCAACGGCATTACTTCCTCCGCCGCCGACACCGACAACCTTTATTTTGACCCATTCTTCTAATTCTACGTCAAAGCCTAGCATCAATTCTCCTCCTTCTTTATCTCCAATATAATACATCTTATCATCTATTATATATAATTTTCATCCATCATAAATCATACTTATAATCTGCATGACTATAAATTTCCATTATATTTACATTAATAGCTATAATACCATTTTACTTCTAAACATATACTTATTGCAAGTCAATTTTGTCAATTCAAGGATAAATATGCAAAATTTTTAATAAATATAAACATTTAGCTCATTAATTTAATATTACAGTTATTTTAAAATCAATTTTTTTATATTTTATTTAACTAATTCCTCAATTTCGTCATAAATTAATTTTATCGCTTCTGGTTTACCTGCCTTTTTACTAGCAGCTGCCATATCTGATAATAGTGCTTCATCTCCTAGCATTTTGAACACTGCTTTATCCAATCTTTCTGGAGTAAGCTCTTTTTCTAATATAGCTATACCTGCTCCTTTTGCTTCTATACTTTTTGCATTGTATTCCTGATGATTTTCTGCAGTATACGCTTTTGGTATTATTATAGATGGTTTTCCAAGAGCTGTTATCTCAGCTAAAGAAATAGCACCTGCACTACCTATAACTATATCACTTGCAGCTAGACCATTTGCCATATCTTCTAAATAAGGCATTACTCTCTGGTCTTTATTTAATTTTATATCTTTTATTTCTTCCATAAAACTATCATAGAATCTCTTACCTGTAGCAAATATAAAAGCAACATCTTCTTTAACCATATGTTTTATAACTTTTTTCATCGCTTTATTTATAGTACTAGATCCACCACTACCACCGTAGCATAGTACTAATTTTTTATCTGGGTCTATTCCAAGTTTTTTTCTGGCTTCAGTTTTATCGGCATCTAAAATTTCCTGTCTTACTGGGTTTCCAACGAATTTTAGTTTGTGCTGACTAGCTTCTGGGAATCTTGCATGAGAATCCTCAAAACTAGTAAGTACCTTTGTAACTGTTTTTGATAGTATTTTATTTGTAACACCTGGGAATGAATTCTGCTCGTGAACTACACAAGGTATTTTTTTCATAGACGCGTTAAATAGTACAGGACCACTTACATATCCACCTGTACCAATTACAACATCTGGTTTAAATGTTTTAACTATTTTCTTAGTCTGATGAAGACCTTTCATAAGTTTAAACACTCTCTTTACATTTTCTAAATCTACTTTTCTCTTAAATCCCTGAACAGTAACCGTTTCTAATCTATATCCATACTTCGGTACTATCTCAGATTCTATTCCGCTCCGTGTTCCGACGAAAAGAATCTCTGCATCTGGATTATTACTTTTTATTTCATTAGCTATGGCTATTGCTGGATAAACATGTCCTCCAGTTCCTCCGCCTGATAATATTACTCTCATTTCTTGTCTCCTATTTTTTTCAATTTATATAACTCAGCAATGGTTAATTCATATTCCACTTATAATATTATATCAGATTGACAATTTTTTTGAACTCCTCTTTAATAGATTAGTTCCTTTTATTATAAATTTTATATTACATTTTTTATAATTTTAATTATTTATCTTAATTTCAAGCAAAAAAATAGCTGTGCCGAGTAAAATTTTACAGCACAGCCTTTATATCAATTTTAAAATTTTATAAATTATTTACATTATCTTTGAAATCTTTTCCTCTTACTTCAAAGTTTTTGTACATACCCCAACTAGCACATGCTGGAGAAAGTAAAACTATATCTCCTTCTTTTGCTATATCGTGGCAAGTTTTAACTGCTTCTTTCATATCCTCTACTCTGTGTATATCTGTAAATCCTATTCTTCTAGCTGCTTCCTCGATTTTATCTGCAGTCTGTCCAAGTAAAACTAATGTTTTAACATTTTTCTTTGCTATTTCAAGAAGTTCATCGTATGTACTTCCCTTATCGTATCCACCTGCTATAAGTATTATTGGATTTTCATATGCCTGAACTGCTTTTATTGTAGAATCTGGGTTTGTTCCCTTAGAGTCGTTTACATATTTAACTCCTTCTACTTCTTTTACAAATTCAAGTCTGTGCTCAACAGCTTTGAAAGTTTTTAAAACTTCTCTTATAACTTCTATATCTATTCCTGATACATAAGCCATTGCAGCTGCTGCCATACAGTTTTCAAGGTTATGTCCTCCTGGTAAAGAAAGCTCGCAAACCTTCATTAAATTAATTTTTTCATCTATATCTATTATGATATCTCCATTTTCAACGTAGATACCTTTTTCTAGTTTTTCTAATCTAGAGAAAAATACTACATTTGCATTACATTTTTCTGCTAAAGCTCTTGTTAATTCATCGTCGTAATTTAAAACACAGAAGTCATTTTTATCCTGGTTCATAAATACTCTAGCTTTAGCATCTATATAATTTTCCATAGTATGATGTCTGTTCATGTGGTCTTCAGTTATATTAAGAACAGCACTCACACTTGGTTTAAAATCTTTTATACTTTCAAGCTGGAAACTACTAAGCTCTGTAACAAAGCTAGCCCCTTCATTTGCAGCCTGTACAGCGTCTATTACAGGGTTACCTATATTTCCGACAACATAAGTTTCTTTTCCTGCTTTTTCAAATATTTCTCCTGTTAGGCTAGTAGTTGTAGTCTTACCATTTGTACCAGTTATTCCTACAAAATATGGTTTATTGGCTAATTCATAGGCTAATTCTACCTCACCTATTAATTCTTTATTTTCTTCTATTACTTTTTTGATAAATGGAAGGTCTAAAGGAACTCCCGGCGAAACAACAACCATATCTATGTCTGCTATATCTTCAGGATGATGTCCTAAAATATATTTTATACCGTCGATATCTTTTATCTCTGCTATTATTTCTTCAAGCTGATCCTCTGTCTTTATATCATTAACTGTTATGTCTGCTCCGTATTTTGCAAGACATTTTATTGTTGATATTCCTGTCTTTGCAAGACCGACAAGTAGAACTTTTTTTCCTTTTAATTCCATTTCTTCTTCCTCCAAATTTTTAGAATCCTGCTACTACTCCTATCCAAGCAAGTATAATTGCTACTATCCAGAATATAAATACAACCTTTGTTTCAGGCCATCCACACTGTTCAAAGTGGTGGTGAAGAGGTGCCATTTTAAATATTCTTTTTCCAGTCTTTTTGAAATATGTAACCTGTATTATAACTGATAGTGCCTCAGCAAAGTATATACCTCCTACTATAGGTATTAAAAGAACTGAGTTTGTAAGAACTGCAAATGCTACAACAGCTCCACCTAATGCCATAGAACCCGTATCCCCCATAAATACCTTAGCTGGATTTACGTTAAATACTAAGAATCCTATACATCCACCTACTGTAGCTGCAGCAAATGTCGCAACTCCTGCATCTTTAGCTACAAATAAAGCAAATGCTACGAAGAAAGTAGACACTACTGCTGTTATTCCTGAAGCTAGTCCATCAAGACCATCAGTTAAGTTTACTGCATTAACTGTTCCTATTATTATGAACATCATTATTGGAACGTATAAAATACCTAAATCTAAGAATTTATCTGTAAATGGTATCATTATTTTTGATGCCGCTGGAGAAGATGTATACTGATAGAATGCTACATATCCAGATATAACAAACTGCATAGCTATCTTCTGCCATGGTTTTAATCCTAGTGATCTTCTCATCTTTATTATTATAAAGTCATCAAGGAACCCAACTAATCCAAACCCTAACATACAAACAAGCCCTACAAATATATCAGAGTCTAACTTAGCTCTAAATAGAACTGTTATTGTTATTGCTATCATAAACATAATTCCACCCATTGTAGGTGTACCGTTTTTAGCAAGGTGAGTCTGAGGACCGTCGTCCCTTACTGTCTGACCAAATTTTAATCTATGAAGCATAGGTAAAAATATTGGCCCAATTATTACAACTATTATAAATGCCATAAGCATCGTAATAGTTAGATTTTTAATATCCATATTAAAATTTCCTCCTATTGTTTCTTAAATCTTACTTTATCTATTATATACCTTCTTTTTTTCTTGTAAATAGAAAATGTCTTCTTTTAGTTTAATTGATTTCAGAAACTTCCTTTACATACTCAACGAATTTTTCAAATTTCATCCCTCTAGAAGCTTTAAATAGCATTGTATCTCCACTCTGCATTATTTCTCCTAAAAGTTTTTTAGCATCTTCTAAATTATCGAAGTGGTATGAATTTTTCACATCAAATCCATTTTCCTCTGCTTCTTTATTTATAAATACCGCACTTTCTCCAACAGTTATTATAACGTCTGAATTATCTACACAGGCTTTTCCTACTCTTCTATGTCCAAATTCAGCTAAATCTCCCATTTCAAGCATATCTCCAAGAACTGCTATTCTTCTGCCCTCATATCTTCCAAGTATGCTAAGAGATGCCTCCATTGAGTCAGGACTTGCATTGTAAGTATCATTTATAACAGTGTACTCACCTATTTTTCTTATATCCTGTCTCATTCCTGTAGCTTCAAAATTAGAAAGACCTCTTTTAATTCCTTCCATAGATATTCCTTCTACTGTACCAACAGCTATTGCAGCCATTGCATTGTAGATATTGTGTTTTCCTACAGTTGGTATAAATATTTTTTCTATATTTCCCATAACAGAACATTCAAATTCTATGCTATCTTCTGTCATATCATAGGCTACACAGTATATATCATTATTTTTTTCAAATCCAAATGTTATAAGGTCGTAATCTCTTTCCGCATCTCTTAAAGTAGATAGGAATTTGTCGTCCCCATTTACAACAAGAGTATTTCCTTTTACAAATCCAGTAGTTATTTCCATTTTAGCTTTGAAAATACCTTCCTGAGATCCAAGGTTTTCAACATGTGAAAGTCCTATATTAGATATAACTGCAACCTTTGGATTTACCATATTTGCAAGGTACTCGATTTCTCCAAATCCTGACATACCCATTTCTATAACAGCACATTCATAACTACTATCTAGATTGAATAATGTTAGTGGAACTCCAAAATGGTTGTTGAAGTTCTTTTCATTCTTTAAAGTAGCTCTTTCTGAAGAAAGTGCTGCATACACCATATCTCTAGTAGTCGTTTTCCCAACACTACCAGTTATTCCTATAAACAGTATATCAAATTTCTTTTTATAATAGTGACCGATATCTCCAAGTGCTTTTGAAGTATCATCGACTTCTATTATATTCATATCTGATTTTATATCGATATCTTTTCCTTTATTAACAATAAATACTCTGCATCCTAAGTCATAAGCAGAACCGATATATTTATGAGCGTCGTTGTTTTCACCGACTATAGCTACAAATGCTGTATCTTCCTTAGCAAGTCTACTGTCTATTACGATAGCTTTTACAGATTCGCTGCCTTCCCCATTTTTTAAATTTCCTTTAGATGCTTCGACAATCTCTTTTACTGTCAGCCTCTCCATTTTACTTCCTCCTAACCTTCCGACAACAAGTCGGTTTTGAGCAAAAAAATTTTATGCTCTAGTTAATATTTTTTCTATCAATAAAGGCAATGTATAGATGTCCACACATTGCCCCGATAAATTTTAGCATTTATAATTATATACCAAAATCAAATTTTTTTGAAGTGATTTATAGTCAGATGTAATCAAACTGTTACATATTCATATGATATTCACATCTGATTTAATACTTTTGACAAAAATTACTTCTTTTCAGCAACTCTAAGCTTAGCACTTCTCGATCTTGGGTTCATTTCTATCTCTTCTGCACTTGGAAGGATAGGCTTTCTTGTTATAACTTTAACCTCAGAAACTTTATCGCACTGGCAGAAAGGCATCTCTGGTGGGCAAACACAATCTAATGAAAGATATTTAAATTCGTTTTTAACTATTCTATCCTCTAATGAGTGGAATGTTATTATACAAATTCTTCCGCCTGGATTCATTATTGAGCAAGCATCATCTATCATTTTTGTTATTACTCCAAGCTCGTTGTTTACTTCTATTCTTATAGCCTGGAATGTTCTCTTTGCTGGATGTGGCCCATCTATTCTCGCCTTTTTAGGAATAGCTTTTTTGATTATATCTACTAGCTCTCCAGTAGTTTCTATTGGTTTTTCTGCTCTTCCTTCAACGATAAACTTAGCAATTCTTTTAGCCCAGTTATCTTCACCGTAGTCTTTTATTATCTTTGCTAATTCTTCTTCTGTGTACTCATTTACAACATTGTACGCAGAAAAATCTTTTCTAACGTCCATTCTCATATCAAGTGGAGCATCTTGCATATAAGAGAATCCTCTATCTGCCTCATCTAACTGATGAGAAGAAACACCTAAATCTGCAAGCACACCATCTATTTTGTGTACACCTATTTTTTCAAGCTCTTCTTTTATATTTTCAAAGTTACTGTGTACAAATTTTACTCTGTCGCTATATTCTGCTAATCTTTCTTTTGCAGTTGCTATGGCATTTTTATCCTGGTCAAATCCTATAAATAGTCCATCACTAGAAAGTCTTTTGACTATTTCTTTAGAATGTCCAGCACCACCCATAGTACAATCGACATAAACACCATCTGGCTTTATATTCAGATTATCTATGCACTCATTAAGAAGTACCGATACATGATTAAATTCCATTGTTTTCTCCTTTTTTTTGTATTATTTTTCTTCTATATTATGGCTTATCTAATTACAGATTAAGCTGCTTTTTTCTTAGCTCTATTTTTTAAGTAGAAATGAAGTATTAAACCACCTACAACACCTACTAAACTTACAAACTGAGCCATTCTTATAGGCCCAAACATTAAACTATCTGTTCTAAGTCCTTCTATGAAAAATCTACCTATTGAGTATAAAGTTATGTAAGAAACAATAACTTCTCCTTCATAAGTCTTTTTCTTTCTCATATAGAACATTATGAATAGGAATATTCCAAAGTCCCAAATTGACTCATATAAAAATGTTGGATGAACTTTAACTCCATCTACCATAATTCCCCAAGGAAGTGATGTTGGTCCTCCATGAGCTTCACCATTTATAAAGTTTCCCCATCTTCCTATAGCCTGTGCAAGTGGCATACCAACCATAACTGCATCTGCTGTTTTGAAGAAGTCTAATTTCTTTACCTTTGCATATATAAATCCTGTAAGAATTCCTCCTATAAGACCTCCATGGATTGCAAGTCCTCCACCTCTTATATTAAAAATCTCACCTGGATTTTGTGAATAATAATCCCAACTAAATATTACATAGTACAATCTAGCACATATTATCGCCACTGGAATTGCTATAATTGCTATGTTTAAAACATCATCTTCAGATATTCCAACTCTTTTAGCTTCTCTAATAGCTAATGCAATTCCTATAAGCATCCCAGTTGCAATAAGTACCCCGTACCACATCACATCTATTCCAAAAATAGTAAATGCTACTCTGTCCATATTTTCCCCCTGTTTAATTCTTTTTTTCTCTTTAAAATTTTATTTTATTTTTTATTTAATGCTAATTCTTTTTTAGCAATTAATTTTCTTCTGTTTCTAAAGGCTCAATTATTGATATTACACAGTTTTCTTCTTTGAAGTGAGTTCTTAGTCTGTTTTCAACATCTTCAAATTCTACTTCTTTTAAAACTTCTAAGTAGTCTAATATATTTACATCTTTAAATGCGTAAGATATAAAGTTGTTAGCTATAAATTCCATAGAATCCATATATTTTAAGAACTCTCCTATTTTTTTCTTCTTAGCTCTTTCAAATCCAACTCTTGAAAGTCCTTCTTTTTTATATCTTTCTAGATATTCAGTTATAGTATCTTTTACCTTATGAGGATCTTTTCCTTCACCAGAAATCAATGTAAACGCATACTCAACTTCTGAATAGAATCCACCGTAGAAGCTATCGTTTACCATTCCCTTCATATACATATCCTCATTTAATTCGCTACCTGTTTTAAATATCATATCGCAAAGAATATCGCTGACTACTTCCTTTTTAAGAAGTTCTTTTCCTCTTAAATTAACGTCCTCGTCTTTGTACGCTATGTTAAACATAGGCATTGATACCTGATATTTTTCAACTATTTCCTTCTGAGCAATTTCTTTAGGCTCTTCATTTGGGAATCTCTGAATTTTTCCTTCTATTTTTTCTATATCAGAGTGGTTTGCTTTTTTGATTACATCCATAACTTCATTTTCATCTAAATCCCCAATTACAAATAGTATCATATTTGATGGATTGTAGAATGTGTTGTAGCATTTATAAAGCTCATCTGGAGTTATTTTGTATATGCTATCAACATCTCCAGCTATGTCTATTCTAACATTATGTTTCTGATACATTGCCTTTAATGCATTGAAATATACCTGCCAGCTTGGGTCATCGTCGTACATTTTTATTTCCTGAGCAATTATTCCCTTTTCTTTCTCAACATTTTCTTCTGTGTAGTATGGTGTCTGAACATAGTCGATTAAATGTGTTAAACACTCATTGAAGTTTTCTGTAGCTGAGAATAAATACGCTGTCATATTGAAGTTTGTAAATGCATTTGCACTAGCTCCGTATTTAGAGAATAAATCAAAAGCATTTCCCCCATCTGGCTGCTCAAACATCTTATGCTCTAAGAAATGAGCTATACCTTCGTGGACTCTAATTTTATCACTCTCACCCTTAGGAACAAATTCTAAGTCATTTGAGCCGAAGTCAGTTGCTAGTATTGCGTATTTCTTTACAAAGCCTTTTTTAGGCATAAAATAAACTCTTAATCCATTTTCTAATGTTTCAAAGTATAATTCTTCTTTTATTATATCGTTTACTATCTTTTCCATAATATCCTCCTTATTTTTCATTTGTAAGGAAGTATACTGTATCTTCCTGTATATCCTTCATAGCGTCAACTATATCTTCAACAGTTATATTTTCAACATAATCTATTATCTCTTCTACTGTGTAATCTGTCCGTCCTAATTCCTGTGAAAATACGAATTCTGACATTCCACCTAGTCCATCACATGAAGATCTAAGTCCGTTTATTAGAGATTTTTTAGTATTAACTAACTCTAATTCTGTTATTTCCCCATTTCTTACAGCATCAAGATTTTCCATTATAAGTCTTTCTGTTTTTTCTCTGTTCTGTACTTCTATACCTGAAGAAATCATCATTATAGATTTGTATTTATCTACATTTGCGAATATGTAGTAGCAAAGACTTTCTTTTTCTCTAACATTGTTGAATAGTTTTGAGTGAGGTCCTCCACCTAAAACACCAACTCCAGTAACTAAAGCATAGTATTTTTTAGCATCTTTGTAGTCTGTATTTGCTCTAAATCCCATAACAAGTTTACCCTGTTTTATGTCCATAGCTTCGTCTACTTTTTTAACTTCTTTTACTTCTTTAGCAAACTCTTCTCTAACTACATGCTGTATTTCTCCTCTTTCTATTGAGAAATGGCTCTTTATAGTATTTTCGATTTCTTCACAATCAAAATCTCCTTCTACTATTATATCTATTCTTGAATTTTTTATTATTTTTTTATAGTGTTCGTAAAGAGAGTCAGGAGTTATAGCGTCTATCTCCTCTATTGTACCAGCAGATGGTATGCTAAATTTTTCTCCTTCACACATTATTTCTATACATCTCTTGTGCGCATAAGATCTTTTATCATTTATAATAGATAAAACCTTATTTTTTAGGTTTTCTTTTTCTATTTCAACGTATTCTTTTTTAAATCCGCCGTCTATTACAAGAGGTTTTGTTATTAAATCGTTTAAAAGCTCGATTATATCTCCAAATATTTTTTCATCTATATATTTGTCATTAGTATTTAAAACTTTAAAAGATATTATCTGTCTTTCTCCACGTTTTGAAGTATCCGCAGCTAAAGCAGCACCATAAAGGTCGTCAAGTCTATCAGATAATTCCTTCATTGAAGGATATTTTTCGCATCCACTCGCAAGAACCTGAGGTAATAGTGAGTTTTTTGCTGCCTCGTTTTTATCTAACATTCTCTGTATATTTATGCTAATCAGATTTGATTTGAATTTTTCAGTTTTTATAAGAGTAAGCCCCATTCTAAAATGGTCCCTATGTCAAGGACATATATAAAAAAGTCTTAAGCAGCAAGCAGCTGACTTCTATATTGAATAGGAGTCAGCTGTTTTAAATTCCACTGACAACGATCATTATTATAATAATCCATATAATCATCTATTAAACTTTTTAACTCTTCAAATGTATTGCAACTTTTATAATCTATTTCATCTTTCATATGACCAAAGAATGACTCCTGCGGAGCATTGTCCCAACAATTACCTTTTCTAGACATAGATTGACCTAAATTATATTTTTTTAACAAGTTCTGAAAAATAGTACTTGTATAATGAACTCCTTGATCAGAATGAATAAATGCATCTTTATGTAATTTGTCTGAATTTGATAACATGAGATTGTTAATAGTTGAAATAACAATATCCATTTTTAAATTCTTCGATAAATGATACGATAAAATTTCATTCGTAGAAGAATCTTTTACAGTTGATAAATATGCTGTTTTCCCATTGCCGTACGGCATATACGTAATATCAGTTAAAAGTACTTTTCCTGGTATACCTTGTTTAAATTCTCTATTCAATTTATTAGGAACTGTGTGATGTTCTTTTCTTGCTTTTCCCATACGTTTAGCTGGATTTGACTCGCGAATAGGACATTTAATTCCATATTTTTTCATTATTCTTTGAATTTTTTTTCTGTTAAATATTATATTAAATTTACTTTTTAAAATCATTTTTATTGAACGAGAACCTTTTTTGTATCCTCTGAACTTATATGCTTTAAGAATTATTTCTTTTGCTTCTAAATCCTTTTCTTCTTGTTTGCTTATTACATTCTTGTTTTTTAAATAGTTATAAAATCCAGATCTAGATACTCCTGCAACAATACATAGATGTTTTATCATTTTTTTTAAACAATATTTATTTATTACATCATTAATTAATTTGAATATTTTCACCGAAGGTAGCTTATTATTCATCACCTGCCTTTCTTCGAAGTCTAGCTTTTTTACTAGTTCTAGCTCTGCTTTAAGATATGCTATTTCAGCATCCTTCTTATCTATTATCTCTTTATCTGTTAATTTTCTTTTTCTTGGTCTTCCAGAATTATTAACTCTAGAATCATCTAGTCCCAAAATACCATTTTCTTTATATGACTTTCTCCATCGCTCGCTAGCGCATTTAATACGTTTTGCACCTATGATGTTAGTGTCAAAACCTGCTTCTTTAAATATCTGTGTTGGATTTTTTCCCTTATTGTATTCTGTTATGAAATGTATTTTAAATTCATTTGTATATGTTATTGATTTACAGCTTACATTCTTTACAAATGGATTTTTTGATAGCTCTAATGTTTCTTCTTTACTAAATTGTTTTTTACTCATAAATTACTCACCTCTATATTAAAATTATACAAAAAAAGAACCTATAGATGAAACACCTTTTTACAAGTGTCCATTCTATAGGTTCCATTTTATTCCTTTGGCTATTTCTTTTTTTATTATAGATTCCATTTTCTTCCTCCTCTTTCAAAAATTTCCTATTATAATATTATAACCTTTTTAATTGGAAATATATATAATAAAATCTTTTGGTTTACACAAAATATATTTTACATTGATAGTTATTCTGTTGTATAATTAATCTATGTGTCAATAGATAATAACGCTGAATGTATTAAGTGATGTTTACATTTAGCTAAAAATACAATAAAGAGAGGACGATTAATTATGAAATTAGGTATAGTTGGTTTACCAAACGTTGGTAAAAGTACACTATTTAATGCTATAACTCAGGCAGGGGCTGAGTCAGCAAACTACCCATTCTGTACAATAGACCCTAATATAGGTGTTGTATCTGTACCAGATCCAAGATTAGACAAATTAAAAGAGCTTTACAACTCTAAAAAAATAGTTCAGACTGCTATAGAATTCTGCGATATAGCTGGACTAGTTAAAGGAGCTTCAAAAGGTGAAGGTTTAGGAAACAAATTCTTATCTAACATAAGAGAAGTTGACGCTATAGTTCACGTTGTTAGATGTTTTGAAGACCCTAACGTTGTTCACGTTGACGGTTCTGTAGACCCATTAAGAGATATAGAAACTATAAACTTAGAGTTAATATTCTCTGATATAGAAGTTCTTGAAAGAAGATTAGTTAAAACTACTAAAGCTTTAAAAGCTGATAAAACTCTTCAGGGAGAAGTTGATATATTAAACAGCTTAATGGCTACTTTAGAAGACAATAAATGTATAAGAACTATGGAATTTGACGAAGATACTGCAGCTTTCGTTAAATCATTAAACTTACTTACTTCTAAACCAGTTATATATGTAGCTAATGTTTGTGAAGATGATTTAGCAGATGACGGTGCTACTAATGCAATGGTTGCAAAAGTTAGAGAATTCGCTGAAACAGAAGGTTCTGATACAGTTGTTGTATGTGCTCAGATAGAAGCTGAAATATCTGAACTTGAAACTGATGAAGAAAAGAAAGAATTCCTTGAAACTTTAGGACTTGAACAGTCAGGTCTTGACAAGCTTATAAGAGCTTCTTACCACTTATTAGGATTAATATCATTCCTAACTGCTGGTGAAATGGAAGTTAGAGCTTGGACTATAAAAAATGGAACAAAAGCTCCTCAGGCTGGCGGAAAAATCCACTCTGATATAGAAAGAGGATTCATAAAAGCTGAAACAATAGCTTACGAAGACTTAATACAGTATGGAAACATGACTGCAGCTAAAGAAAAAGGTGCTGTAAGACTTGAAGGAAAAGAATACGTAGTTAAAGATGGAGATGTAATATTATTCAAATTTAACGTATAATATGAAGTTTTCGTCAATTTATTTTATCAAGTAGTTTTGAGTCCAATAACAATTAATCGCGTTCCTGGCTTCGACGCTTTCTTCGTCTAGCTCGAACTCCGTTCGAAGCAATGACGAAAGCGTCTGCAGATAGTCACTGCGATTTAATTTGTTATAGTCCTCAAAACATAGCACTTGCTAAAATAAAGTTGAGAAAACTTATTATACCGTTAGAATTTAAATAATACGGAAATACATAGTAGAAAAGCCCTCAGACGAGGGCTTTTTTATTGCTTAAACAACCGAAGGTTATTAAAAATTATTATCTAAATACTTAAAATTACTTTATTTCATCGTTAAAATTTGAATAATATGGGAATACATAGCAGAAAATCCCTCAGAGGAGGGCTTTTTTTGTTATTTAAAAATATAAATATATTGCATATTATTAAACGATAGCCAATCCTTAAAACTTCTACTCTTTTTACTGCCTTACTTACGTATTTCCAGCGAATAAAATTTTAAAAGAAATTTAATGCTATGAGAGGGCTGTTTATGATTTAGTAGCCGTCTTTTAAGTAATATCATCATGAATTATTTGCACCGACAATCTGCAAGCGTGAGGTTGTTTTGCAACAAAATATTTTACCTACACCACGCTGAAGCCTGGAGGGAAAATAATCATGATGATATACTTAAAAAGGCTATTACTAAATCGTAACAGCCCTTTATAAACATTATTTTCTTTTAAATTTTATCGCATTTTCTTTGCACTTGTTTATACATTCCCCACATTGTACACATTCCATATCCCCAACTTTTTTTACATCAAGTTTACAAGTTATTGTACATGCGTTACATCCTGTGCATTTATTCTCATCTATTACAAATCCAAACACAGAAATCTTGTTAAATAACCCATAGAATGCTCCAAGTGGACACAAAAATCTACAAAATCCTCTAAATACAAACACTGTCATAACAAGAATTATTATCATAATCCCTATTTTCCAGTTGAACAAGAATCCTGTGAGCGACTGTAACCGCTGATTGCTAGACACTAAAGGTACACCTGCTTCTAATGTTCCAGCTGGGCAAATATATTTACAGAACCCAGGCGCTGACATAGTTAGAGGTATTATTACAACGAATACAACTAGTATTACATACTTTAATAAAGATAATTTTTCGCTCCATTTTCCTTTTTTTACCTTTTTAGTAGGTATTTTGTAAAGTAATTCCTGAATTAGCCCAAAAGGACATAAGAATCCACAAATCACCCTACCTAGAAGTATTCCAAAGAGCAAAAGTATTCCTATTATATAGTATGGAAATTTATACTTGGCAGATACTAGTGCAGACTGCACACTTCCAAGTGGGCAAGATCCTATAGCTCCAGGACATGAGTAGCAGTTAAGCCCTGGTACACACATCCCCTTGCTTGCTCCTTGATAGATTTTACCCTCAGCAAATCCACCTATATTGCAGTTGTATAATACAGCCGAAATTACCTGGATTAATCTTCTTTTTCTATCTTTTATCCATTCAAACATCTATCCTATTCCTATACATTCGTAGCAAATTCTATTTGCCTTGTTCATAACATCTCTAATTCCGCCACTTAAAGCTCCAACTATTATCAAAAGAACTGCTGCTACGAAAATAACCTTTCTAAGTATTTTCCCCTTATTCATTATTTTTCATAAGCCTCCGTTAAAGATCTTAAAACTCTCTTGTACTGCTCATCTGCTCCTGCAGATCCTACCATAGTTTCGTGCACTTTTCCTTCCTTATCTACAACAACTAAATAAGGAATACCGTCTGAAGGATATGCATTACATATATCCATATTTTCATCATAAGCTACTTTAAAAGTATAGTTTTTATCTTTTAAAAACTCATCGACAGTCTTTTTATCCTCACCGTAGTTTACAGCAACTATTTCTATCTTATCTCCGTACTCTTTCTGAAGTTTTTCTATCGCTGGTAATTCTTCAACACATGGTCCACACCAAGTAGCCCAGAAATTAATTAAAACTACCTTACCTTTATTTTCTGAAAGTATAAAACTTTTTCCATTAGTTAGGTCTGCGTAAAACTCAGGTGCTTCATCTCCAACCTTCACTTCTCCTGAAGCACTTTTATTTCCTCCACATCCAACTAAAGATAATGTCATTATTAATCCCATTAACATCGCTAAAACTTTTATTTTTTTCGACATAAATTTTCCTCCTAATCTTTTTTAATTAAATTATAATTAATTAGATTATATAATAAAAAGTACCTCAAGAATATATCCCGAGGTACTTTTTTCAATTTTTATTTAAGGATATATTTATATTATTTATATATTTAATAATTTATCCTATATATTTTGATGGATTATTTTAAATCCTGTATTTTAACACCTGTAAGTTCTCCGTATTTCTGCATAACAGTTAATATACTTTCTTTACAAGCATTTAAGTTCTTTTCTTTTCCTATAGAATATCTAGCTTCTGGATTAGAAGTATATGGCATTTCTACAAATGAAGCTATTGGAGCAACAAATCCATCTTCATCTTTAGCATCTTTATTGAACTCGAAGAAGTATGGTGCACTTATTATAGTTGTTCCATCTTCCATTGTTCTTGTTCCTTCAAGATTAGTTAAATGTCTATCTATAAGATTTTTGTACATATGAACTATTGGAGAGTTTTCTTCTAATATATTTGTAGTCTGTTTATATCCCCATTTATCTGTTGTATATGCACCATCTATCTGTGGATCGTACATATAAACTCTTACATTGTTCTTAACAGCGTACTGATTTACAGTAGATATTATAGAACGAGTTTTTTCATTTCCAGGTCCACCCATCATTATTAGAGAGTTTCCGTCCTGATCTGTTAACCATTCTAACTGACGATATGTTATTGGATATATATTTACTTTTTCGTCTGCTTTGAATATTTCTTTTCCGTAAGAATTAAACGCATCTTTTATATATTTTTCTTTATCGTAATGAGCTAATTCTATTTTATTATTTTTTATGTAGTCAAATATTTTAAGAAGATTTTTTCTGTATTCTTCTGTAACATATTTTCTAACTGGTTTTCCTTCTTTATCTAATACATCGTTTCCTTCTGCATCAGTTTCTTTTACATAAAGACCTTTTTCATCACGTTCAACCATCTGTTCAAAAGCGTAAACTACTGGGAATTTTCCTCTAGCTACACCTTTACCACTATTATCTTTTACATTGTCTTTATTGTAAAGGAACATTATTGGCTGCTGTAATCTACCTACAGTAACCTCTTTACCATCTGCATTTGTGTAAGATATTGCAGTATCTGAGTCAGATGGATATTCTATCCAGTCATCTAAGTTAGTTAAGAATCTAGATACCATTTCTCCGTACATGTAGTTGTATTTAGCCCCTACTGTGTCTTTCCCGTTAGTCATACGAACGAACATAGAACCATCTTCCCCATTGTCTACGTTAAAGTCATATGAGTATATTGTGTCTATTCCATATTTTTTTGCAAATTCATTTACAGAAGGCCCCATGGCTCTACTGTTGTGGCACCAAGAACCACTTAACTGTATAAGGAAGTTCCCTTCCTGCTGCATTAAGTTCATAAGCTGATCATAACTTATGTCTTTGAATACTATTTCTTTATCTTCAAATGTATCTACACCGTTCTGACGATCCATATCAGCATTTGAATGTCTATTGAAGTCTCCAAAAGCATATTCTTTTTCAAAATCATATTTTGGAGAAGATAGCTGAGCTTTTGTATCAGCTAAAGTTTCTTTTTTAGATGTGTTTTCTGTTGTACTAGCTTCTTTATTACCACATCCCGTTAATACACCTGCAACAAGTGTAGCTGCTAGTATTGTAGATATAACTTTCTTATTTATCTTCATACTTTATTTATTTCTCCTTTCCTATTTAATTAGCACATTGGAATT
The DNA here is from genome assembly GCF_008151785.1 of Peptacetobacter hiranonis. Classification (GTDB taxonomy): domain Bacteria; phylum Bacillota; class Clostridia; order Peptostreptococcales; family Peptostreptococcaceae; genus Peptacetobacter; species Peptacetobacter hiranonis. The sequence continues at coordinate 862,321 of NZ_CP036523.1, read as the reverse complement.
GATACTTCTTCAGTAGCACCGCCACCGCCACTTGATGAATATTCTGATTCTAAAGCTACAAGGTCAGCATAGTTTTCTATTGACATATACTGGTCTTCTTTTAAGTAGTTAGTTACAACTTCTCTAGCTGCTTTTACATAGTTTTCAACGTCTGTGTTTGAATATTCTTCAACTGTTTTTCTTGCATCTGCAACTTTAGCTGCTTTTATTGCAAGTCTAGCGTATTCTATTTTTGCTTTGTCGAATTCTACTGTGTTTGATATCTTTTCTTCTAGCCCTAATTCTGGATCAAGAGAATTATAGTAGAAAACTGCACGATCTATTTTTTCTTTACATTCATCTGTATAAGCAACTTCACCTATGTTTGATATTGCTTTTTCTGTTCTATATACAGAGCATTTAGCTGAAGCTATTGAAAGTATAAAGAACACAACAACAGATGCAAATAATAATTTTGTCGATTTTTTCATTAGTTGGCCTCCTTTATTTCTTCCTCTGTATTGAATATTTCGTCGTCAAGAAGTCCTGTTTTTCTTGCGACTACTGTAGCTGTAACATTAGCTGTAACAACGTTTAGTAATGTACGAGCCATGTCTGACATGTTGTTTATAGGCATTAAAAGAACAACTGCTGCTATTGGTAAATCAACCGCACTGAATAACGCAACAGCAGATACAACACCTATACCTGGAACCCCAGCACTACCCATAGCTAATATAAGTGCCATAAATCCAAGGATTAAATAATCTCCAAATCCCCAGTTCATTCCTGTAGCATTCATGTAGAATATTGCTAGTAAAACTGGCCATACACTTGTACATCCTGGCATACCTATTGTAGTACCTAGTGGTGCTGTAAAGTTGGCAACTTCTTCATCTACCCCTACTTTTTTAACTAATCTATCTATAGTTATTGGAAGTGAACCAACACTACTCTGTGTAGTAAATGCTGTAACCTGAGCATCGAAAGTCTTTTTGAAGAATTCGATTGGGTTTACTTTTGCTACAAATTTTAAAAGTAATCCGTTGAATACATAAGTCTGGAAGAAACATACTCCGAATATAGCAACTAATAATAATAATAACTGAACAACAGCATCTTTATCGCTAAATAACCGGCTAGCAGATGTCGCCATTAAACATAATACTGCAAATGGAGTACAGTCTATTATGTATGATAATATACGGAATATTATTTTCTTAACTGCTTCTACAAGATTTTTGAAGCTTGATAATGTTTCTTCTCCTTCTTCAGAAGATATACTAACATAAGCTACAGCTACAGATACCGCCATAACTATTATTGCTACGACATTATCTTCAGATAAATCTTTTATTACGTTTGTTGGGAATAATCCAAGTAAAACTTCATTTAGTGAAGTTCCCATGTCTTTATATGCATTTACAGTAGTATCAGTAACGGCTGCTATATCAGCAAATACAGCTCCTCCACCTTTACCAATTCCTGTAATTACACCAACTAACATAGTTACTACTATAGCTCCAACAGCTGATAATAATAACCAAACTACTGATTTAACACCGATATTTTTCATTTTTTCTTTATCGTTTAGTGTTATAAATCCTGAAATTACTGAAATTAAAACAACTGGCGCAACTAGTGCTGTTATTAGATTTACATATACCTGACCGATTAAATCTAACCATACTAGATACGTGTTCCCCTCTGATGCGAATACTATACCTATTACTCCACCCATTACCATACTTATTAGTATGACAAATGTCCAGTTTACCTTATAAGATATTTTTACAAGGGCTTTGAATAAAAGTAATGTAATAGATAATACTAAAAGTGAAATCCAATTCACACTTGCTATTACGTCTATCATTTTTCAACCTCCTTTATTTTATGTCTTTGTTTTATGTTTTCTCTTAAAAAATGACTTTTTCATTATAACTTCAAACTAAATAAAATTCAAATAGATTTCATCTATATTCTTAAATTAAAATAGTTTTTACTAGTTACCGTTTTTATAAATTAATACTTGCATTTTTTAGTTTAAACAGATATTTCAGTACAACTTTTTATCATTAGTTTTTTTTATCATTAATATAAGCATTTTCAATGTATTTAAACAAAACTTTTTTCTCATTTAAATATTTTTTTATTTTTTTACTTTTGAATGAATCATTATTCATACGTGCAAATTTCTGTATTTATATATAGAAAAAATCTATAAGTATATAGATTTTATTTGAATTAAAGGGTAATTTTATGTAAATTTAACAAAACTTTTACCTTTATTTTTATATAAATTCGTGACATTATGAATTTTAATTTCTTTTTTTACATAAAAAATAAGCCCCCTCCCGGTATCCGTATATACCGAGAAGAAGCTTATATTAAAAGTCTTTTGGGTTTTCTATTTTTTATGCTTCTTTTTTATTTTTGAATAATTTATCGTTTATTCTATCTACTATAACTGCTATTGCATTATCTCCAGATACGTTACATGCTGTTCCGAAACTATCCTGAGTTAAGTATAGAGCTATCATTAATGATGCTAATCCACCTTCTGATGGTATTCCAACCATTGGTAAGAATGGAAGTGCTGACATTATTGCTCCACCTGGTGCTCCTGGTGCTGCTACCATTGCTATACCTAACATTGCTATGTATGGGAATAATACATTGAATCCATGAGGCATATTATTCATCATTAAAACTGCTGTTGTGAAGCAAGTTATTGATATCATTGATCCTGATAAGTGTATTGTTGCACATAGAGGAACAACGAATTCTCTTATCTGCTTAGAAACACCGTTCTTTTCTGCACATTCTACGTTTACTGGTATTGTAGCTGCTGAAGACTGAGTTCCTATTGCTGTTAAATAACCAGGTACCTGATTTTTTAACATTGTGAAAGGATTTTTCTTTCCTATTGCACCAGCAAATGAGAACTGTCCTATTAAGTATATGAAGTGTAGAGGTATTACTGTTACGAATACTTTCCAGAATACTCCAAGTATACTCCAAACCTGTCCTGCATATGCTATGTTAGCAAATGTACCAGCTATGTATAATGGTAATAATGGTATTATTACTGTTGATAATGTTGCTGTTACTATATCCTGGAAATCATTGAAAAATTTATAAAGAACATCGCCTTTACCTTTGTTTCTTAATGAAGATATTCCAAGACCCATCATGAATGCGAATACTATTGCTGCTGTTACATCTATCATTGGTTCTAATGGTATTGAGAATATTGCACTTAACTGACCTGCACTTGGGTCACCTATCTGACTTGCTACTTCTGCGTTTATGAATTTAGGGAATAATGTTGATGCTACTATGAATGCTATTGTTCCAGCTACTAAAGTTGAACCATAAGCTATTCCTGTAGTTATTCCTAATAATTTTCCAGCTCCTGTTGCTAAATCTGCTATACCTGCTGTTACGAATCCGATTATTATAAATGGTATTACGAATGATAAGAATGATGAGAATAATCCACTTATTGTTACTAACACCTGTATTACTGGTGCTGGACAGTATGTCCCGATTATGATACCTACTATAATACCCATGATCAGCTTAGGAACTAAGCCAATTTTTTTCTTTTTCTTTTCTTCTGCCATTACTATTTCCTCCTACTCATATTTTAGGCTTTATTTTAATCACTACTGAATTTTAAATATTAGCAATATAATTTCTAGATATATATTTTCCCGTTTAAGACTTAATTGATTTAAATAATTTTTATGACATAATTCAGTTGTGAATAAAAAACGTTTTTTTATATTTTAACACGTTTTAAATAAGTATGAAATAGTTTTCATAATTTTTTCTTATAAATATTTCTTATAAGCCTATAAAAAAAGTCGAACAACATAGCTTATAAACGTTGAAACTATGCAATTCGACTTGTTTTTTTATCTACAAAGATTTAATAAGAACGATAATTTTAAATTATCAAAAAATTTAATTTATTTTATAAAAACCGAGTATTTTTATTTTTTTATTAAAATTTACTATATTAATCTTTGATATTTTTAATATTTTTTACAATTTTATTATTTAATTTAGCATATAATTCTTGTTATTATTTTATCTTATTTATATATTTTTTCAATAAATTAAGCTTCTTTAGATTTGAATAATTTATCATTTATTCTGTCTACTATAACTGCTATTGCGTTATCTCCAGATACGTTACATGCTGTTCCGAAACTATCCTGAGTTAAGTATAGAGCTATCATTAATGATGCTAATCCACCTTCTGATGGTATACCAACCATTGGTAAGAATGGAAGTGCTGACATTATTGCTCCACCTGGTGCTCCTGGTGCTGCTACCATCGCTATACCTAACATTGCTATGTATGGGAATAATACATTTATTCCATGAGGCATATTATTCATCATTAAAACTGCTGTTGTGAAGCAAGTTATTGATATCATTGATCCTGATAAGTGTATTGTTGCACATAGAGGAACGACGAATTCTCTTATCTGTTTAGAAACTCCATTCTTTTCCGCACATCCTACATTTACTGGTATTGTAGCTGCTGAAGACTGAGTTCCTATAGCTGTTAAGTAACCAGGTATCTGATTTTTTAACATTGTGAAAGGATTTTTCTTTCCTATAGCTCCAGCAAGTGAGAACTGGCATAGTAAGTAGATTAAGTGTAGAGGTATTACTGTTACGAATACTTTCCAGAATACTCCAAGTATATTCCAAACCTGTCCTGCATATGCTATGTTAGCAAATGTACCAGCTATGTATAATGGTAATAATGGTATTATTACTGTTGATAGTGTTGCTGTTACTATATCCTGGAAATCATTGAAGAATTTGAAAAGCACTTCACCTTTTCCATGATTTCTAAGATATGATATACCAAGCCCCATCATAAATGCGAATACTATTGCTGCTGTTACGTCTACCATTGGTTCTAGTGGTATTGAGAATATTGCACTTAACTGACCTGCACTTGGGTCACCTATCTGGCTTGCAACTTCTGCATTTATGAATTTAGGGAATAATGCTGATGCTACTATGAATGCTATTGAACCAGCTACTAAAGTTGAGCCGTATGCTATTGCTGTAGTTATTCCTAATAATTTTCCAGCTCCTGTTGCTAAATCTGCTATACCTGCTGTTACAAATCCTATTATTATAAATGGTATTACGAATGATAAGAATGATGAGAATAATCCACTTATTGTTACTAACACCTGTATTACTGGTGCTGGACAATAAGATCCAATTATAATACCTACTATAATCCCTATAATTAGTTTAGGGACTAGACCTAATTTTTTCTTTTTGCTTTCCTCTGCCATTGCTTTGTCCTCCTGTTTTGTTTTTTTGTTTTTTTGTTTTCTTTAGTTTTTTACTTTGGTTTTATTATTTGGCTTTTATTAAAATTCATTTCTGAATAATAACCTATTTAAAATATTTTTAAGAATAAAAAAACCGAGCCCACATATAGTTTCACTTCATAAAACAATGTAGCTCGGTTTAAATTCGTAATCAAATAAATTTCAAAATATTAATATCCTAGTTATCAATATCACTAATTTATTATTTATATTCTATTTTACTATATTTATAATAATTTTATCCCTGCTTCTTCACATGCGTCAATCTGCTCTTTAGGCCATATACCAACCTGCACTTCACCTATATGTGCTTTTCTTAAATAGTACATACAAATTCTAGACTGACCTATACCTCCACCTACTGTGTATGGTAATTCTCCGTTTAAAAGCATTCTATGATAATCAAGCTCTCTTCTGTCATCACATCCAGCTAATGTAAGCTGTCTGTCTAAACTTTCTTCATCAACCCTAATACCCATAGATGATAATTCTATAGCCTCGTCTAAGATAGGGTTGTAGAATAGAATATCTCCATTTAATTCCCAATCATCATAGTCAGGACTTCTTCCATCGTGTTTTTCACCATTAGAAAGAACTTTCCCGATCTGCATTATAAATACAGCACCATGTTCTTTTACTGCCTCATTTTCTCTTCCTTTTGCATCTAACTCAGGATATTTGTCTAAAAGCTCCTGAGACGTGTAGAATGTAATCTCTTCTGGAAGTATTTCTGGTATATGAGGATAAAGAGAACATACGAATACTTCTGTATCTTTGAATACTATATAAAGCTTTTCTACTGTTTCTTTAAGCGTTTCCATATTTCTGTCTTCTTTGTTCACAACTAATTCCCAGTCCCACTGGTCTACGTATAAGGAGTGTAAATTATCAAGTTCTTCGTCTTTTCTTATAGCATTCATGTCGGTGTATAATCCAGAACCTGCCGAGAATCCATATCTCTTTAATGCCATTCTTTTCCATTTTGCAAGAGACTGAACTATCTCTGCATTTTTATTTAAACAAGGCACATTGAAATTAACAGCCTTTTCTACACCATTTAAGTTGTCATTCATACCCGTTTCTGGTAAAACGAATAAAGGCGACGATACTCTGGTTAGGTTAAGTTCTCTACTTAATCTTAACTCAAAGTAGTCTTTTAGTTTTTTTATTGCTATCTGCGTTTCCATTATATCTAATTTATCTTTATAATCTTTAGGTAATTTTAATCCCATAACTTGCACTCCTCCTAATTTGTTGCTTCTTTCAATTGTTTGATTTTTAGATATAATAAACTTTAATTTTTCATTTGTCAAGAAATTAGATAATTTTCTGATTTTTTTATTATCCTTCTATTATTAATTTTTTATTATTAATTAAAGAGGAAATACTTTTTTTCACTTAATTTTGTCTATATATCTATTGATTATCATTTAATTTTTATTTTTTTTGATAAATAAATCTTTAGCTATGAATATAAATTTTTCTAGCAATTTTAATAAAAAAAGTGAATAGAGAAACAACTTAAAATACTATTAGTTATTTCCTATTCACTCACTTAAAATTAATTATTTTCCATAAATTTCATAGTATCTTCCATATTTGCATAAGATGCTAAAGCACCCTGTTTCTGAGTAGTTAATGCTCCATATGCATTTGCAAATTTTACTGCATCGTAAATAAACTCTTCTGGTAGTTCTTCAAGTCCTCCATCAAAATCGGCAATTTTGTATAATAATGCAGCTATAAATGAATCTCCTGCTCCAGTAGTGTCTACAGCATCTACCTTATATCCATCGTGTTTTGCCACAGCATTTTTAGTATAAACCTCTGCCCCATCGGCACCTTTTGTATATACCACTATCTTGCATTTATCTAGTGCAAATAAATCTTCTAAAGCATCTTCTATTTTTTGCTCTCCTGTTATAAATTCTAACTCCTCATCAGAAATTTTTATAATATCTGCATAAGGTAAAAATTCTTTGACAGCAGCTTTTAAATCAGCTTCATTTTCCCAAAGAGAAAATCTTAAATTTGGATCAAAGCTTATAATCATTCCCTTTTCAGAAGCCTTTTTAATAAGCTCTACATGAGTATTTTTCATAGGACTTTCTTTTAATGAAACACTGCAGAAATGAAGTATTTCACAGTCATCTAATACATTTTCATCTAGCTCAGAAAAATCTAATGATAAGTCAGAACAATTTCTTCTGTAGAACATAAAATCTCTATTTCCATCTGCAGCAAGCGAAACGAATGCAAGAGATGTATCTGCATCGTCAGTTCTTATTACAGAATCTGTTTCTATCCCAACTTCTCTAAGAGTTTCTTCAATATAATCTCCAAAAGCGTCGTTACCTAGTTTAGTTATCATCTTTGCATTTCCACCAAGTTTGCAAAATGCACCTGCAACATTTGCTGGAGCTCCACCTGCAACTCTTTTAAACGTAACAACATCTTTTAATCTCTGTCCTTTTTCCATAGGCACAAAATCTATAAGTGCCTCTCCAACTGCACACAACTTTTTCATATCAAAATCCCCTTCTCTAAAATTCATCGATTTCAAATACTATTTTTTTCATATCGTACATACAAACTTTTGCTAATCCATCTAATTTTTCAAATCCAATTTTTTGAATTCCGTCAGTATATGCTCTAGTTGTAAACACAATTTCTCCGTCGTTTATAAATATCTCAAATGCAGATATATCAGAGTATACGTCGATATTTCTCACCTCGTCGCAGTAAGCATATCTAACATCTCTACCACATCCACTTTCTCCCATATTTAATTCAATTAAACCTTTAGATTTATCAAAAGATAAACTTATATCATTTCTTAAATTTAATTTAAACTCATTGCATTTTTCAAACTCAGCACATAATTCAAAAGAAAGATTTTCCACTTCTAAATTTTTAAATTCATCAGCTGTAAATGTACGATTATCTCCTCTTAAGGATTTAATTTCCTCAACTGGTCTTTGATATATTATACCATTTTTTAATATTAATTCTCTAGGCATTGTAAGTGCGTGTTGCCATCCATTTTCAGTAGTTCTATTAGTGTAATCCGCATCTGGAATACCCATCCAACCTACAAGTATTCTTCTTCCTGATTCATCTTCAAAACTCTGAGGTGCGTAGAAATCAAATCCATAGTCTAATAATCTAAATTCAGATAAATTCACGTCTTTAGATTCTAAATCTCCATTCACTAAGAAATATCCATTTTGATGTACATTTTTGTAAATATATCCCTCTTCTGGAACACCCTGAGGACAAGTTACAAGCACAGTTTCCCCATTTAAGTCAAATAAATCAGGGCACTCCCACATATATCCAAATTTTTCATCGCTGTATATTACAGTATGGCATTCCCAATCTTTTAAATCTTTCCCTTTTAAAACTAATATACAACCTATACTATTATCATCTCTAGCTCCTATTACCATGTAGTCTATACCATTTTTGTGATAAACTTTAGGATCTCTTACATGTAGGCTTAAATTAGATGGAAAATCTGTGTTAGTCATTATTAATTCCTTTTCACTAAAATTAAACCCATCTTCGCTACTACAAGCTATTAAATTCTGTTCTCTACCAGTCATTATGTAATCGTAATCACCGTCTAAATATTTAACATTTCCTGTATAGAAATAGTTTATCTTCCCATTTCTAACTACTGCACTTCCTGAATACACTCCGTTTTGGTCGTATCTAAAATCGGGATATAAAACAGGTTCATGTTCCTGATATTTTATGAAATCCTCTGTAGTTATATGTCCCCATAGTTTCAGTTTTCCATTTACATCAAACGGAGAATACTGGTAATAAATATGGTAAATCCCTTTAAATTGGCATAGACCATTTGGATCATTTACCCAGCCACTAGTCGGCATTATATGATAATTTAATCTATCTTTATCATTTGCAGCTAATTCTCTAAGTTCTTTATTCTCTTCCCAAACTTCTCTAAATTCTTCTATGTTCATTTCATTCTCTCCAATTTTTTAGTCTTAATAATTTCTTAATATCTTTTTAAATATTAAATAGTTTATTCAAATATTATATCTTCAGTACTACATTCACCCTGTTTTTTAAGTTCTAAATCTTTTTCAGATCCAGTTATAACCATAAGAACTTCTGATAAATACCCTGATTTTTCTACAAAATTCTTATCAAAGCTTATTAATAAATCGCCTTTTTTAACCTTCTGCATTGATTCAAGGTTAGTATCAAATCCATTTCCTTCTAGTTTTACAGTGTCTATTCCACAGTGGATTAATATTTCTGCTCCAGCATCACTCTTTATACCACATGCGTGTCCTGTTGGGAATGTAAACACAACCTCTCCATCTACAGGTGAATAAACATTTCCGTCGTGTTCAGTTATTACGACACCATATCCCATAGCTTTTGATGAGAATGCTTCATCTGATGAATTTTCTATATCTTTTACAACACCGTTCATTGGGCTGTATATTTTTTCTTCTTTCACTTCTTCTATTCCATTTGCTTCAAGCATTTTTTCTGCTGCATCCTCTTCTTCTGCAGCTTCTTTTGATTTTCCGTTTTTAATTGCATCTCTCTTAGCAAGTATAAATGTTAGTCCAAATGCAACTACAAATGATATTATTCCACCTATTGCAAAGAATCCCCAGTTCTGAATTGGTATTGATATAAATCCTGGTATTCCCGCAGCTCCCTGTGCTATTGCTAATACATGGAATGCCGCTAAAAATGCACTACCACAAGCAGTTCCTATTATAGCTGCTATGAATGGGTATCTAAGTTTTAAAGTAACACCAAACATCGCTGGCTCAGTTATTCCAAGTAATGCTGAGATACCTGCTGCACTACAAACTGATTTCATTTTTTCGTTTTTAGTTATCCAAAGAACTGCTAAAACTGCAGCACCCTGAGCTATGTTGTTCATTGACGCTGTTGGGAATATAAAACTTCCTCCAGTAGTTGCCTTAGCTGCTATAAGCTGAGTTTCTACTGCTATAAAACTGTGGTGCATACCTGTCATTGTTATAGGTGCATATAATAAACCAAATAATCCCCCACCTATAAATCCTAAAGTGTTGTACATCCAGCTAAGTCCAGCTGCCAAGTAATCCCCAGCACTTCTCATTATAGGTCCTATGAATAAGAATGTTACAAATCCTGTAATTAATGTTGTTAATAGAGGAGTTGTTAAGTTATCTAACCAACTAGGAGTTATTTTATGTAATCTTTTTTCTATAGTCGACATTATCCAAGCCACAGCTAAAACTGGAAGAACTGTTCCCTGATATCCCGCCATAGCTATATGTAAACCAAATATATCCCAATATGGAATTTCTGTTGCAGTTCCAACCGCATAAGCATTTAATAATTCTGGATGAACCATTATCATCCCCATTGCAGCTCCTAAATATGGATTACCGCCGAATTTTTTACTAGCTGAGAATCCAAGTAATACTGGTAAAAATGTAAATGCCGCATTTGAGAATAGATTTATCATTGATGCTATTCCCGCAAACTGAGGATATAAATCTATAATTGATTTACCTCCTGCGAAAAATGCCGCAGTAAGTACATTGTAAAGTCCCATCATTAACCCACCTGCAACTATTGCTGGTATTATTGGGACAAATATATCACTTAGTCCTTTAACTGCTCTCTGTAGAAGATTTCCTTCCTGTTTAACTTCTTCATCTTCTTTTGAATTTTTATTTTCACTATTTAAATTCGCCTGTTTAATTACTTCCTCACAAACAAGGTTTACTACACCTGATCCCAATATTATCTGATACTGGCCATTTGTGTAGAATGTTCCTTTTACTGCATCGATTTCTTCAAGACCTTTTTCATCTACAATATTTTTATCTTTTAATACTAATCTTAATCTTGTCGCACAGTGTTGTGCTGATTTCATATTTTCCTTTCCACCTACGCAAGAGATTATATCTCTCGCAACAACTGAATAATTCATAAATCGTTTTCCTCCTGTTCATATTTAAAATGGTACCGATTTCATATTTACATTTATATTATAGTACCGGTTCCACTTTCTTGTCAACAAATTCTTTTAAATTTTTTCATACTTAATTTTCAACAAAAAAATATCCGAGAATTTGCACTTCTTTTACAAATCTCGGATAAGTATATTCTAAATTTTAATTCATATCATACACAGATTCGCCCTCTATAAATTTGGCGTCGACGCTCTGTAATTTTTCTACTTCTTCTTTTTTTATCATCTTTAAAATCGTTTCTGTAGCTATTTTTCCAAGCTTTTCAGAGTCAAATTTTATAGTTGTAAGTCTTGGTTTTAGAAGGTTGCTCGTTTCATACCCACCAAATCCACATATAGACACATCTTTCGGAATAGAAAGACCTAATTCTTCTATTACCTTCATCACAGCTACAGCTTGTTTATCTGTGCTGCATATAACAGCATCTATGTTTCCTATACCGTCTTTAAAATATTCTTTAGCACAGTCATACGTTTTATGATGTGAGAAATTGCTTTCAAGTACATCTACAATATCAACATTAGATTCTTTCAAAGCATCTAATATACCACTTCTTCTTTTTACTCCGACAGCTATATCCTTTTCATTTACACTGACTACAAGTACATTTTTATGTCCCTTATCAGCAACATATTTACCCATTTTATATCCTGCATCGTAGTCGTTGTTTATTATAGACACGCCTGCTGCGTATTCCTGCTCAAGTACTAAAAGCGGCACATCTACAGATTCTATTACCTTTTTAAGCTCGTCAGTCATACTTATTGCACTCAAAATAATCGCATCTACCCTAAGTCTTTGTAGATTTTCAATATTCTCTATCTCAAGGTTGTGATCATGGGCAGTATTCATAATAAGCATGGTATATCCAGCAGCTCTTAATTCTTCATCTAATGACATAAGTACCCTAGATGTAACTGTAGAATCTAAGCATGGAACAACAACACCTATTATCTTCGTTTCCTTTGCCTTTAAACTCTGAGCAAATGTATTAGGCTTGTAGTTATACTCTTCTATTACTACCCTTATCTTTTCCTTTGTCTCCTCTTTTACATAGCCCCCATTAAAATATCTAGATACAGTGCTCTTGCCTACTCCAGCTATTTTAGCTATATCCGCCATGGTAAGCTGTTTTTTCATATTACTCTCCTCTTTTCAATCTCCCTAAATTATTAATATATAACCTGGTCGACAGATACTATCTTAACATTTTTCATTCCTGGTTTAGCATTTCTAAATGCACCAGAAATCCCATCTTTTTCAGATATTGATTTTTCTATAAAAGAAGCCATACATAACTTATTCTCATTTACATCTTGCTCTAATGCTGCTATTGCTGTATCTACAGCTGAATACATAGCAAATGTATCATTAGGCATTAAAAGGCCACCGACTCTTCTATCCATATTGTATTTTGAATTCTTGCCTGCTAAAAGAGATACATTTCCTCTAAAGTTTCCTCTTTCTGCGCTCTTAATAATTGTTCTATAAAGATCTCTTAAATCATTTTCTATACAACCATCACTAGTTTCAGCTATTATAAGTCTGCTCTTTATGGCTCTTTTAATAATTACATCGTCCATAGTAGAATTTGTTCCATATACATTTATATTTTTACCATATTTATAAATCTGTTTTTCTATATCTTCACTAATATACTTTTTAACTTTGTACTCATCTTCTTTAGAATTTATATCCGCTACTTTAACTTCTGTAAATTCCACACCCTGATTAGCACATTCTTTTTTCATATCTTCTATTTTTTTACTAAGATTTTTATTATCTTTTAAATCTTTTTCTGAATAATAAACAACAAATGCTTCAGCACCCATTTCTTTTGCAAGCATTACAGTGTCTTTACCACTAGATTCCTCTGCTGGTATATAACTTAAGTCTAAATTCTTGCTCATTTCCTCTGCTGTCATACTTAAGTCTGCTCCCATAAGAAGGAGATCATCTCTTTTTGATTTTATATCATTTATGCAACTAAGCATATTTTTATCATTTCCAGAAAATACAACTGCATTCATATTTTCATCAGCAACTATTTTATCTACAACTTTTTTAGCACCATTTGAATTTGCTGGCAATACAAAGTGTTTTATCTCATCATTTGAATTTTTATCTTTATTTCTTAACTGGTATAAATCAGACATTTTTTTAGCAGCTTCATAAGAATCTTTATCTGAACTGCTAGTTCCTGTAACAATCCCTACTTTAACCCGCTTCTCATCTCCACCTTCTGCCTTTGAATAAGCTGCCATTGGTAGAGAAAGCATCGCTATACTTAAAATCATTGTAATTATCTTTTTCATATTTCCCTCCTTAGTACAGTATTGGATACATTTCCACTGTTCTTAAGAAATTATTATAATATTTCATGCTATTGTATTCTGCCCAAATACCTGTTTTTTCCTTGATATCTGCTCTTATATCACTCAATAGCTCATTTTCTTTAACCTTTTTCTTATACAGTTTATTTGAAGTATCTAAAGCTATTTCAACACAGAATACTTTTTCTGGTATATCTGTACCAGCTAATCTACCTTCCATACCCATAGATTTAAGTTTTTCAGATATTTTAGAGTTAATTTCAGTATAATCACTTCCACTCACATCTACTCCTAATATATCTCCATATAGTTTTGTACTGTCTAAAGAATGTATATTTGGAACCATTAGTTTATTTTCTATAGCAGCTTCTATAGTTGCCTTATCCATAGCTCCTCTGCATCCATAAAGCGCTACATTATCTCCGTATGCTTTTTTCTTAGCAACTGCATCTTTTTTTATAAATTCCTCAGCTGTTTTTGAATCATTCTCATCTTTCATCCCTAGAACTACTACTTCTTCATATTTGATTCCATTTTTTTCACATTCTCTCTGCATATCTCTGTTTTTCTGCTTAGACTCTACTTCATCTTTTACAAACTCATCAATATAGTTTACAAATACCTTAGCACCTAAAGCTTCAGCCATTCTAACAGCATTTTTATCATTGTCTTTATCAGTAGGATTAAATCCTATATTTATATCCTCGTCCATAATTACATCACTCTGCTTGTTTTCATTTTGCATTTCTTCAACACCTGCAGCAATAGTTGTGATATCTTCATTCTTTTCTTTTATCTTTTCAAATACAGGAAGCATTCCCTCTTTATCTGAGCATACTATTATACATTTAACCTTTTCGTTATCTGCAAATGAAGCTATCTCATCTGTTATCTTATCTAAATTTTTATCATAGTCCTTTGGAAGTACCACATTCTTAACATCTTTATATTTTTCTAAAAATTCCTGGTCTAATTTAACAGATTCTGGAGTGACTATCATAGTACACGCATATCCATCTGTAAGCCCTCCATTACTTGCCTCTTTCTTACCACACCCAACTGCTCCAAGTGCTATACAAAAAGAAAGAGCCAATACAGTCATCTTTTTTAACATCTATTTTTCTCCTCTCTATTACATTCTTATTAATTTAATTCTATTCTATCAAAACAATATACTTAATTAGTTTATCACATTTTCAGAAAAAAAACATCAAAACTTACTCTCAAATCTTCTCTTCATCTATTGTATAAACTTAAATTCGATTCTATTTTTTTAAAATAAAAGGTGCTTGGAAATTTTCCAAACACCTTGATTTATCTTATAAATTTAATTATTAAACATTCTGTATAGACCCTTTAGTCTTTATAAAACTTCCTACTAAAGCTCCAACTAAACCTGGAACTATCCATCCAAGTCCAAGAGATGTTAGTGGAAGAACGTTTATAAATTCAAAAGCTCCTGTTAAAGAATTTGCTACAGATAATATACTAGCAACAAATGTGAAGTACGCAGCACCTTTAAATGTATTGTCGTTCTTAATCTGTTTTGTGAATATTGTAAGCACAACAAGTATTATCATTACTGGGTATATAGTCTGAAGTATTGGTATAGATATCTGTATTATCTTGTTTACACCAAATGTAGAAACAACCGCACTGAATATACATATAGCTGTAACTATTTTTTCGTAAGATAATCTTCCATCTGTTGTATCTTCAAAATATCTACCTGCAGATGATGTTAATCCTATTGATGTTGTTAAACATGCAAATAGAACCATTATCGCTAGTAGAACTTTACCTGGTGTTCCAAATATTCCTTCAGTAGCTGCAACAACTAATAGAGCCTGAGAAGTATTTATATCGTGTATAGTAGACATAGTAGCTCCTAAGTAGCAAAGTCCTCCGTATACTATTGATAATGCTATACCAGCAACAAACCCAGCTTTTATAGTCATAGATATCTGATCTTTTGTATCTTTATATCCCTTAGAAACTAAAGTACTTATCATTATACCTGCCATTGCAGATGCTCCAAGTGCATCCATTGTTAGATATCCCTGAGAAAGTCCTTCACTAAATAGACTTCTATCTATCATATGATCTGGACTCATAGGTCCTATTGGTGTTATTACTCCTTTTATTATAAGTGCTAAAAGACTTAATAAAAGTACAGGAGTTAAAAATTTACCTATAATATCTAAAACCTTTGTAGATTTTATTGTTAGGAAATATGTCGCAATAAAGAATACTATTGAGAAAATAACAGACCCTGCAGTGCCTAAATTAGGCATAAATGGTAGAATACTCATTTCAAATGTAGTAGCTGCTGTTCTTGGTATTGCTAAGAATGGCCCTATACATAAAATCGCTGCACAACCAATAAATCTTGCGAGCTTCTTTCCACCTCTAACTAAAATTTCATCTAGAATCCCCTTGTTTTTAGCTGCAACCACTATAACTAAAAGCGCTAATCCTGCATCCCCAATTATAAATCCTAAAAATGAAATAAACCAATCTTGTCCCGAAACCAAACCTAAGTATGGTGGGAAAAGTAGGTTACCTGCCCCAAAGAATATTGAGAACAGTGCAAACCCCACGACAAATATGTCAGTTGTTTTTTTGTTCATAAATAAATCCTCCCCTTTTAAAACTTTCTGATTATTCCGTTTTTTTGACTTTATTCTATTTTATCAGACTTTTCTATTTTTTTCAAAGATTATCTGCATTAAAAGCTAAAAAAACTTCAATTTTTTAATTTTTTTCATTTTTCTATAATTTCCATATTATCTATTCCCGTTTATGAAATTTCTTCATTAGTTAAATCTTTTATCTCTCGGATCTGATATTATAGCTTTCGCAATCTGACTTACTTCTTTCATAACATCCTTATAACTCAAATATACCTCTATATCAGCATGAAGTCTTTCCATATCTACTTTATCTATTATACAATAGAAATATTTCCCAGCATCCATAAGTCTACTTATTATCTCATTGTCCTTTTTAGGAAGAAAACCTAAAACGTATCCGCTCTTAGATACTATTTTTACAGCCTTAATATCGTGTAAATTTGAGTAATCTCGTTTCATATATAGTCTAGCGTCTTCTCTTAGCTCTCTTTCAAGCATTTCCCTGTCTTTATACGCTAGTCCAGCTATATAGCTCTCTAATATATAAATATCCTTAGGATTTTTTTCTACTCTGATATCATCAGTAGATACTTTTTCTAGTTTTTTATCTACATTTCTATTTATAATTTTTTCGTACGCTTTTTTTACCTCAGGAATAATTTCCATTGAGAATCTAGAAGCTACGTAGTCGACAAATTTATCTGGAAGCTGTTTTTTCAATCTTAATAATACTTTTGCAGTTACTTTTCTTATTCTAGTACTATTAGCTTCCATTCCCAATTTTAGAAGCTCTCTTCCAACTGGATATATCTTGCTTAACTCAACTAACACTAAGCCAAATATCTTTTCCTTTTCATTTAGCTCTCTTTCTTCTCTAAGGCTTATTCCCTCCATATTTCCCACTATATCAGAAAAATCTAGATTTTCCTCTACATAATTTACTAGCTCAACTCTATTTGCACTAGATTCTTTTTTTAATAATTCTTTATAAATACTTAAATCGTATTTATTTTTATCTAGATATGCCTTAACCATATTGAAATTAATATCTACTCCTGCTTCCTCGGCCATAATTGCCAATGAAGAAAATTCAAAGCTTGCATCTTTAAAAGCTTCTTTCACAGCGTCTTTAAATCTCTGCTGCCCTGCTAATGCTCTAATTCCATCAATAAGCTCCTCTTCATCTACTTCAACAGAATCATCACTTAAAATAATCTCTGCTATAGCAATTATACTGTACAGTGCTTCTATACTTTTTCCTTGATTTTCTATCTTATATAGAAGAGTATCTAAAAAGTCTATCTCACCTCTGAATATTTCTGGACCTGATACTTTAAATGTTTCTGCAAATAGCTTGCAAAAGTTATTTACTTCATCATCTGTTATACCATCTCTTCTTAAATATGCTGTACGGTTAAATGTGTTCATAACAAGGCCAACCATAAATTCAGGATAATATTTATCTTTGTATCCTTCATTAAACATATAGTTAGTTATTGATATATCTATTTCCTCGATGTATTCAGCAGCATAAAGTTTTATAACTCCATCTGTATTTTTTATAAGTTCAAAAAGGAATGTGTTATAATTCTTCATTCTTTTAATGACACCTATATCATAAAATATATAATTTCCAGATTTAGAAAATACCTTCCCTACCTCATTTACAAGATTATCAGCTAGGAAATATTCCCCTAATGCTAGAGCTACTTGTACTTCTTTTTTATCTTCAGAATTTAGTATTGTATTCTTTGTAAAATCTTCAACCCACTCGACAGGGATAATACCTTCAGAAACGATACCTCTTACAGAATTTACAAAACTAGAAACATATGAAGCAACAGGATATTCTGTTTCTGGAAATCTAATATTTTCTCTATCGCCGTTGTACATTTCTATTAAAGATTTTAAAACTATATTCCGGAAGTTTCTCTTCTCAACATCGGGTAAAAAATTGTATTTATATCTATACTCAAATTCAACATTTTCTGAGCAATCTATGTATTCAGCTACATTTTTTAATGATTCATATATACTTATTCCAGGCATAAATTCACCCCTTTAAAAATAACGCAGCTTCCGATTTTAAGCATAATGCCGATATTTTTCGGAAACTGCGTTTATTTCTTAATTAATAGTTTTTACTTTTTAATAAATAACTTTAAAACTTATTTATATTATTTGCAAATAGAGTTAAGTTCGCTCATACCTTTAAATGAAACTCCTCCACCTATCTGATATACATGATCTACATATTTACCAGAAAGCACATTTTTCTGTGCATCTGTAAGTCCTCTAGAGTTAACTAAAACTACTGGGCAGTTTCTCTGTGCTGCCATAGGACCAGCAGAAAGAGCATCTACTAATACATTTGATTTAGCTGCATATACATTACTAAATCCACCTTTGTAAAGTTTTTCTATTACTTTGGCATTTGTTTCTTCTCTGTTGTTACCAGCTATTCTATTTGCTGTTACATCATTTGTTGTTATTTCATTTACTGAGTTTATTACATCATCTGATATAACTTTATTTCCACCTATGAAGTAAGCGTCTTCAAGGTTCTGTTCTTTTAACCATTCGTACATTTCAGGAGATATAGAATCTTTTCCTGTAAGTATTATTGGCTGTTTGTCTGCTCCAGCTTTTGATGCTACTGAAAGGGCATCTGCTTCACCCATTCCAGATACTATGTAAGCAGTTTTTATTTCTGCTCCACTTTCAACAAGTGCTTTAGCTATTTCAAATGAAGTTGCATATCTGTCTTTACCAGCTATTCTCTGTACTTCAACAGCATAGTCATTTGCTATTTTAGCTTCTAATGCTTTGCTAACTGCATTTTCTCCACCTACTATTATAACTTTCTGAGGTGCTATTTCTTTCATTCTATCAGCAGTTTCTTTTGGTAGATTATCTGTGTTAGCTAATAGTATTGAAGCATTTTCTGATGCTGCAAGAGGTGTAGCAGCTATACCATCTGCAACTGCATTACCATTTACAAGTACTACAGTTCCACCAGTTGCATAATTCATCTTACTTATTTCTGTAGCTGTAGAGAATCTATTGTTTCCTTTTATTACATCCCATTTTGCAATTGCTTCACCATTTTCATTGAATGTGTAGTCAATTCCATCTATGCTCTGTTCTCCAGTTACCATTGCTCCAGTCTGGTCAAAGTAGTATGATTTACCATTTAATTCTAACCATCCTATATGAGCTGCTCCATTTGGATCAAAGTAGTATTTGAAATCACCTTCAGTTATCCATCCAGTTTTCATAACACCATTTTTATCGAAGTAGTATTTTTTACCAGCTATTGTCTGCATTCCTTTGTCAGTTAAACCATTTGCACCAAAGTGATATTTTTTACCTGATATAGTTAACCATTCATTAGCTGCATATTTTCCATTTGCTTTTAAGTATTTTTTCTGACCGTTTACAGTTTTCCATCCAGGCTGTATAGGTTCTTTGAATGAAACTCCGTATTTTTTAGCTATCTGTGCGTCAGTTTTTGTACTGTAGTCTATTAAAACAGTACATCCAACTCTAACCTGAGGGAATAACCATCTTATTTCTGCATTATGCATTCTTATACATCCACCAGAAACATGTTTTCCTATAGAGCTTTCTTTGTTATTTCCATGAATAGCATAAGTGCCTCCACCAAATATACCTATCCATCTATTTCCTAATGGGTTATTTGGGTGTCCACCTGGAATACCACCAGAATAGTATGGTCTATTTACTATTTTGTTTGCTACCTTAGTCTTACCTGTTGGTGTAGGTGTACTAGGTTTTCCAGATGCTACATTAAATTTTTTTACTAGTTTATCATTTTCATAAAATGATAGTTTGTTGTATTTCGTATTAACTATAATTAACTGTTTTGAGGCTGCTTCTACTGTAGTTGTTGGAACGACTGCTGCAAACACCATAAAAACAGACATTAGTACAACGAGATACTTTTTAACAAGTTTCTTCATTACTCTAAATCCTCCTACAAAGTAAATTTATTTTTTATATCCATTTGGATTATTTTTTTGCCATCTCCAAGAATCTTCACACATTTCTCTTAATCCACACTCAGCTTTCCATCCTAATTCTTTTTCAGCTTTAGTAGGATCAGCATAACACTCTGCTATATCCCCTGCTCTTCTACCTACGATTTCATAAGGTATGTCTATTCCACTTATTTCAGAGAACATATTTATCATTTCTAATACACTATAACCTGTTCCTGTACCTAGGTTGTACACTACAAGTCCTGGGTTTTCTTTTAGCTTGTCTATTGCTTTTACATGACCTTTTGCTAGGTCTACAACATGTATATAATCTCTAACTCCTGTTCCATCTGGAGTTGGATAGTCATTACCAAATACATTTACTTTTTCAAGCTGTCCTATTGCAACTTTTGTTATGTAAGGAACTAAATTGTTAGGTATACCATTTGGGTCTTCCCCTATTTTTCCACTCTTATGAGCACCAACTGGGTTGAAGTATCTAAGTATAGCTATATTCATGCTATCGTCTACCTTTGCTATGTCCTTTAACATTTCTTCTATCATAAGTTTTGTTCTTCCATAAGGATTAGTTACTGATAGAGGGAAATCTTCAAGTATTGGGCACTTATGAGGATCTCCATATACAGTCGCTGAAGAACTAAATACAAAGTTTTTTACATCGTATTTTTTCATTAAATCAAATAATGTTAGTGTTGATATTAGGTTGTTGTTGTAGTATTCTATAGGTTTTTCTACAGATTCTCCAACAGCTTTTAGACCTGCAAAATGAATTATTGAATCTATTTTATGATTTTTAAATATTTCATCCATTTTATCGAAATCTCTAACGTCTACCTCATAACAAACTATTTCTTTTTCTTTTCCTGATAATTCTTTTATTTTTTCTATTACTGTAGGGTTACTATTGCAGAAATTATCAGCTATTATTACTTCGTACCCCTCTTCAAGTAATTCTATTGATGTGTGACTACCTATATAACCAGCGCCACCCGTTACTAATACTGCCATTTCGTTTACCTCTTTCTCTAAAAAACTTCTTTAAGTAATTTAATAACTTCATTTTTAAATACTAATTTTTCGTTTCAAACGCCATAAAGATATAATAACATACTTATATAAATTCATCAAATTTACATATAGTATTAATAAGTGAATTTTTCTAAATTATTTTTCAATTTTATTTTATGTTTATAGGTTATGGTTCTTTTTATTGATTACTTTTTAAAACTGTGACCGTTATCTCAGGTCTGTTTAATACCCTTATTGGTATCACGCTGTTTCCAAGCCCTCTGCTGACTACCATTTTTGTTTTTCTCTTATTGATTACCCCCTTTGTATACTTCGGCATAATTCCCTGATGTGGTGCATAAATCCCTCCAATAAAAGGAATTCTTATCTGTCCACCATGTGCATGACCAGAGAATACTAAATCATATCCAGCATCAGCATAATCGTCTATATGTTCTGGTCTGTGAGATAATAATATACTGTACTCATTAGATTTTATTTTATTTTTTAAGGTTTTTAATATTTCTGGCACATATTCTTCTCTATCTTCAAAACCAGTATCTATTATTCCAGCTATTTTAATCTCTGAATTTTTGTGTTTTATAGTTTTTACATCATCATCCAAAATATTTACACCATATTTTTCTAAAATCTTTTTAACTTTATCGTATTTAAACGACCATACCTCGTGGTTTCCTGAAACATAGTACATTGGAGCTATTCCCTTTGATTCAGCTAAAAACTTCTCCATATACTTAGTGCCCCACTTTCTTCTGTCCACAATATCTCCTGTGATTACAATTAAATCTGGATTTGCAGCTTTAATTTTTTTAATTAATCTCTTTTGATTTTTTCCAAATTCTTTATTATGAAGATCTGATATTTGCACTATTCTATATCCATCAAAATCAGCCGGTATTTTTTCACTACTGATAAAGTATTCAGATGTAACTATATCATTTGTTCCCCACACCAATAAAAGTGCTACAAGCAGAATAGATGCTATTATTACTTTTAATTTCTTTATTTTCATAAACATCTCGCTTTCAAATTTTTTCATCAATTATAATTTATTTTTTCTTTGTATCTTTATATTATAATCTATTGAAATATCTTTTTCTATCATATTTTCACTTTTATGAAATCATTATAAATCTATAATAATGATTAATTTATATAGAAAAAAACTATTATTTTACCTTCTAAAGTTGTATAATATAATTAAAGATAAGAAAATTAATTATTTTCAGAAAAATCAACTTGTTTGCTATTTGGCAAAAGATCGGAGGATATGTTATGAACAAAAGTAAAATTGTTGAACCTCTTGAAAACGCGAAAGATTTTGTAGAAGATAGGGTAACACCACTTACTATATTATTTGGTGTTGTGGCTTGTCTTTTAGGTGTTGGATTAATTTATCTAGCGTACCTATTGATATCTCATTTTTCTCATTCCGATGAAAATTAGATAATTTATTTTAATAAAAAAGGGCTTCACATTAATACGTTTTTAATGTGATAGCCCATATTTTTTATTAATTTTTCACTCTTTATGCAATTAATATACTATTTTAATGAGTCTAATACTTCTCTAGCAACTTCTTTATCGTCAAAGTGGTGTTTTACTGTTCCTAGTATCTGATAGTTTTCATGACCTTTTCCAGCTATTAAGATAACATCGCCTTTTTTAGCAGATTCTATAGCTTCTTTTATAGCTTCTTTTCTATCCATTACTACTTTATAGTTTTCATTGCTTTCATCTAATCCAGCTAGTATGTCTTTTATTATAAGCTCAGGATCTTCTGTTCTTGGGTTGTCGTTAGTTATTATACATCTATCAGATAATCTCTGTCCTATTCCTCCCATAAGAGGTCTTTTTTCAGAATCTCTATCTCCACCGCATCCAAACACAGCTATTAAATCACCTTCAACAAATTCTCTAGCAGTATTTAACACATTTTCAAGTGCATCTGGAGTATGTGCGTAGTCTACTATTACACTTATTCCCTTGTCATTTGGTACAGTTTCAAATCTACCTGCAACCCCACCTGTATTTCTTAGAGAATTTAGGTAATCTTCTTTATCTATTCCTAACATTTCACATGCTGCAATTACAGCTAATGTATTATAAACTGTGAATTTTCCTGGAACTGGTATAAATATATCTTCTGTATGATTTGGAGTAACTAATGTATATGCAACCCCAGAAGCATCAGATTTAATATTTTTAGCAGTGAAATCTGCATCATGCTCTATTCCGTATGTGTAACAAGGAGTATCTAAACCTTTTATTGCTTCATATATCTTTCTTCCACCCTCATCATCTACATTGATTATATTTGCCTGAGTAGTCTTATGGAATAATTTTTCCTTAGCTTTTCTGTAGTTTTCTAAAGTCTTGTGGAAATCTAAATGGTCTGGAGTTAAGTTTGTGAATATACCTATCTTGAAGTTTGTATCATCTACTCTACTAAGCTCTAACGAATGAGATGAAACCTCCATTGCACAACAATCACATCCATTATCCACCATTCTCTTGAATATCTTCTGTAAATCAACACTCTCAGGAGTAGTTGAATTTGATGGAACCTCATTATCTCCGTCAAATATCTTTATAGTACCTATAAGACCAACTTTCTTATTACAGTTTCTAAGTATCTCATTTATAAATGTAGTAATACTAGTCTTTCCATTTGTTCCAGTAACACCTATAACATCAAACTTATCTGCTGGATGCTCACAGAAATTAGCTGCAACCTTTGCCATAGTCTTTCTAGTATCTTCAACCTTTACATAAGTACAATCTTCCTTAAAATCTACATCGTCCTGAATTAAAAATACCCTAGCTCCCTTTTCATAAGCTGAGTCTATATATCTATGCCCGTCTGAAACAAATCCTTTTATACAAATAAATAAAGTACCTTCCTCAACCTTTCTTGAATCGTACTCAACATTTAAAACTTCTACATCTTCATTCCCAACAACTGAAAGAACCTCTATTCCTTCTAATATATGATTAAGTTTCATCAAAAAAACACCTTCTCTTTCTTACTATATTAATACTTAATATATTATATCACACAAACAAAAAGCATTCACTCAAAATAAATTCCCCATTCAAATAATTTGCAACAAAAAATGGGCTGTTGATAATATTACACAAGCTCTTTTTATACATAATTGTAATTAAATTTACTAACTTTTGAGATAGGATATAAACTAAATTTTTATAAAAAAAGAAGCAATTTGTACTTGGGAATATAGACAAAACGAACTCGACAATGCAACTAGATTGCCTGGAGAGGAGTTTGTCTATATTTTCAAGTATATAAAATTGCTTCCTTTTAAAAATTTAGTTGTATCCTATCAAACAAGTTTTAAATATATTTACAATTATACATAAAAAGGGCTGTTGCAATATTGCAACAGCCCATATTTTTATAAAAATTATACTAATCTTTTGTATGATTCGTATCTTTCTTTTGCATTTTCTTCAGCCATAGTGAATAGTTCTTCAGCCTGTTCTGGGAACTGTTTAGCTATTGCTGCGTATCTTGTCTGTTTCATTAAGAAGTCTCTGAAGCTTTCTGTTGGTTCTTTAGAGTCTAATGAGAATGGATTCTTACCTTCAGCTTTTAATTCTGGGTTGAATCTGTATAAATGCCAGTATCCACAGTCAACTGCCTGTTTTTCGTTAGCTATACTTCTTCCCATACCTTCTCTTAAACCATGGTTTATACATGGAGCGTAGCATATGATTAGAGATGGACCATGATGAGCTTCTGCTTCAGTTATAGCTTTCATGAACTGGTTCTTATCAGCACCTATAGCAACCTGAGCTACGTAAACATTTCCGTAAGACATAGCCATCATACCAAGGTCTTTTTTCTTAGATCTCTTACCAGCTGCTGCGAATTTAGCCATTGCTGCTACTGGAGTAGCTTTAGAAGCCTGTCCACCTGTATTAGAGTAAACTTCTGTATCGAATACTAATACGTTAACATCTTCACCCTGAGCAAGAACGTGGTCTAATCCACCGTAACCGATGTCGTAAGCCCAACCGTCTCCACCAAGTATCCACTGAGATCTCTTAGCTAAGTAGTCTTCTCTTTCTTTTATATCTTTAACAGCTGCTGCTATTTCAGGATCATTCATGCAAGATTCATGTAATCCGTTAACTAATTCAGCTACTTTTGCAGAAGCTTCTTTATTAGCAACACCGTCTTCTTTAGTTTCTAACCAGTTGTTAAGAACTGCTTTCGAGTTTTCATCATGAGCTTTTTCAGCTAAAACTTTTATGTCTTCTTCTAATTTAGCTCTCATCTGTTTAACAGCTATGAACATACCAAATCCGTATTCAGCATTGTCTTCGAATAATGAGTTTGCCCAAGATGGACCTTTACCTTCATGGTTGCAAGTATAAGGAGTTGATGGTGCAGATCCTCCCCATATAGAAGAACATCCTGTAGCATTTGCTATCTGCATTCTATCTCCAAATAACTGAGTTATAACTTTTATGTATGGAGTTTCTCCACATCCAGCACAAGCACCTGAGAATTCTATTAATGGCTGTCTGAACTGAGAACCTTTAACTGTATTTACGTTCATTAAATCGCCTTTTGGAGCAACTTTAGTTGTATCCACAGCGAAGTTCCAGTTTTCTATCTGTTCTTCCTGAGTAGCTAGAGGCATCATTTCTAATGCTTTGTTAGGAGCTGGACATATGTCAGCACAGTTTCCACATCCTGTACAGTCAAGAGTAGATACCTGCATTCTGTACTGTAATCCATCGAATCCTTTACCTATAGCTTTTTTAGCTTTGAATGCTTCTGGAGCATTTGCTAATTCTTCTTCAGTAACAAGTACTGGTCTTATACAAGCGTGTGGACATACGAATGAACACTGGTTACACTGTATACAATTGTCTAATTTCCATTCTGGAACGTCTACTGCTATACCACGTTTTTCGTAAGCAGCTGTACCACATGGGAATGTTCCGTCTGGTAATTCTTTGAATGCACTTACAGGTAGGTCATTACCTTTCTGAGCAGTCATAGGTCTTAATATATTTTTGATGAATTCTGGTTCGCAAGCTTCTTCTTTTGGTGCATCAACAGCAGTTTTCCAAGCTTCTGGAACTTCTACTTTAACTAATGCGTTTATACCTGCGTCAACAGCTTTGAAGTTCATGTCTAATATTTTCTGACCTTTTTTACCGTAAGTTTTAACTATTGATTCTTTTAAGTGTTCAACAGCTTCGTCTACTGGTATTATTTCAGCTAGTTTGAAGAAAGCAGCCTGCATTATCATATTTATTCTGCTTCCTAATCCTATTTCTTTACCTAATTCAACAGCATTAACTGTGTAGAACTGTATGTCGTTTTTAGCTATATACTGTTTCATTGATGCAGGTAGGTTAGCTTCTATACCTTCCTGATCCCATATAGTATTAAGTACGAATGTACCACCTTTTTTAAGTCCTTTTAATAAATCATACTGATATACATAAGACTGGTTGTGACAAGCTATGTAGTCAGCTTCATCTATTAAGTAAGTTGATCTGATTGGAGTATCACCAAATCTTAAGTGAGACATAGTTATACCACCAGATTTTTTAGAGTCGTAATCGAAGTAAGCCTGAGCGTATTTGTCAGTGTTATCACCGATTATTTTTATAGCCTGTTTGTTTGCACCAACAGTACCATCTGATCCAAGTCCCCAGAATTTACATCTTACAGTACCTTTAGATGCTATTCTGAAGTCTTCAGCTTCTGGTAATGATGTGTTAGTAACGTCATCAACTATACCTATTGTAAACTGATTTCTTGGACATTCAGCAGCTAAGTTGTCGTAAACAGCTTTTAACTGAGCTGGAGTAGTATCTTTAGATCCTAATCCGTATCTTCCTCCTACTATTAGAGGAGCATTTTCTTTTCCGTAGTATATATCTCTAACGTCTAAGTATAGAGGATCACCAGTTGCACCTGGTTCTTTAGTTCTGTCTAATACACATATTCTTTCTACTGTAGAAGGCATTGCTTTTAAGAAATGTTCTGTAGAGAATGGTCTGTATAAGTGAACTTTAACGCATCCAACTTTCCAACCTTCAGCGTTTAATCTATCTATAGTTTCTTCTAATGCTTCTGTAACTGAACCCATAGCAACTACTACATATTTAGCATCTTCTGCTCCGTAGTAATCGAATAAGTCATGTTTTCTTCCTGTTAATTCACTTACTTTGTGCATGTATTTTTCAACTATGCCAACCATATCATTGTAGTAAGTGTTTGATACTTCTCTTGTCTGGAAGTATATATCAGGGTTCTGAGCAGTACCTCTTGTAACTGGGTGGTTAGGAGATAAAGCTTTGTCTCTGAATTTCTGAACAGCGTCGAAGTTTAATAATGAAGCGTATTCTTCATTTTCCATTAATTCAACTTTCTGTATTTCGTGAGAAGTTCTGAATCCATCGAAGAAATGAACGAATGGAAGACTTCCTTCTATTGCTGCTAAGTGAGCAACTGGAGCTATATCTGCAACTTCCTGAACTGAACCTGAAGCTAATAAGCAACATCCAGTCTGTCTAGCTGCCATAACGTCCTGATGGTCACCGAATATTGATAATGCCTGAGATGCTAAAGCTCTTGCAGAAACGTGGAATACACCTGGAAGTAATTCCCCTGCTACTTTATACATATTAGGTATCATAAGTAATAATCCCTGAGATGCTGTAAATGTAGATGTTAATGCACCAGCCTGTAAAGAACCGTGGAATGCACCAGCAGCACCAGCTTCTGACTGCATTTCTACAACATTAACTTTCTGTCCAAATACGTTTTTTCTTCCCTGAGAAGCCCATTCATCAACTAATTCTGCCATAGTTGAAGATGGTGTTATTGGGTATATAGCTGCTACATCTGTAAATGCATAAGCAACATGAGCTGCGGCTGTATTCCCATCAACAGTTTTCATAAATTTTGCCATGATTAAAATATCCTCCTTGATAGTTTCATTTGCTTGTCTATCTAAAGGCAAGTCTATTTATTATTTATACTAATAAAGCTCTAAGCATTTATTTTCACTAAATTTTTAGAGTATAAATAGCATATTAATTATCTTACTTTCTATATCATACTACATTTTTAAAAAAATGCCAACATTTTTTCAGAATATTTACTACTATATACAATGTTCACTATAATGCAAAAATTTTTATCAAAAAGTATAACATATTTAATTTTATATCAGTCTAATTAGTAATAATTATTCAGCTATTAATTCTACTAAATCTCCATTTTTAACGCCTGCTGCATTTCCTTCTTCCATGTCAACATGCATTTCTAAGTTGAAGCTGTCTTTAGCTCTAACTAATACATTTTCGAATATAAGACCTCTTGGTCCTTCTGTTCTAACTTTTACTATATCTTTGTCTTTAACTCCGAATTTTGCAGCGTCTTCATTGCTCATATGTATATGTCTTGAAGCAACTATAACACCTTTTTCTAATTCAACTTCACCTGCTGGTCCAACAAGTTTAAGTCCTGGAGTACCTTCTATATCTCCTGATTCTCTTATTGGAGCTTTTACTCCTAGAGGGAAGCAGTCAGCTAAAGATACTTCTACCTGAGTTTCTGGTCTAGCTGGTCCTAATACTCTAACTGTTAATTTTCCTTTTGGTCCAACTAAGTCTACTTTTTCTTCACAAGCATACTGACCTGGCTGAGAAAGATCTTTGAATTTAACTAATTCGTGACCTTCGCCAAATAAAGCGTCTATGTGTTCCTGTGATAAGTGTATGTGTTTGTTTGATAAAGCTATTGGTAATTTCATTGCCTATCACTCCTATCTTTTTATTATATTGTATTCATTAAACCACAAATTACTTCAAATACATTATACAAAATATAATTGTTAAAATCAAATATTTAGTTCTTTAGTAATTTTTAAATTTTTTTCATTTTAATAGGTATTTTTTTCAAATCTGTATAACTTTTTTATGTTTAAAGTTGTGATAACATTTGCACACTATTTTAATTTTATTCTACATAAAGTTAAATTCTTTTTTCAATATAGCTTCAATATCATCAGAACTCATTTTGAAAATTCCAACGCATGAACTTGCATCTGGAAGTATAACTGAAATATCTCCAAAGCTATTTTTCTTGTCTTTTTTAATAATTTCAACCAGTCTTTCTACATCTATTTTTCCAAAATCAAACTCAAAATCGTATTTATCTATAAGCTCTACAAATTTATCGTAATAATCTTTCTTTATATACCCTTTTGCAAGTGCTACCCTAAACGCTATTTTCATTCCAATAGCAACAGCTTCACCATGTTTTAAGCTATACTCCATCTCCATTGCATGTCCAAATGTATGCCCAAAATTAAGAATTTTTCTTAAACCAGTTTCTTTCTCATCTGCTTTTACAATTCTCGCCTTAAACTCAGCGCATTTCATAATAGCTTTTATAATTTTTTCATTATCCAGACATTTTACTTCAACTGAATTATCGTACAAGAATTTTTCAAATTCTCCGTCATCGTCCATTATAGCCGCATATTTTATAATCTCTCCAAATCCGCTTTTTAGCTCATCACTTGGAAGAGTTTTTAACGTTTCTGTGTTTATATATGTAAATAAAGGCTGTTTAAATGCTCCAATCATATTCTTATAAACACCTACATCTATCCCTGTTTTCCCACCTATAGCAGAATCAACCTGTGATAATATAGTCGTTGGAACCTGTATATAATCTATACCTCTCATATATGTAGCTGCTGCAAAACCTGCTAAATCTCCAACCACACCTCCGCCAAATGCTATAACAAGTGACTTTCTACTCATTCCAAAATCTATAAACTTTGATATAAGCTCATTAAAAGTTTCTAAACACTTCGACTCTTCTCCTGGTTTTATACATACTTTTGAAAATTTTTTACTATTTGTTATAGAAAAAATCGATTTTACAAAATCGTCATATAGATTAACCTCTACATTTTCATCTGTTACAATAACAACTTTATCGTATTTTTGATCTCTTTCTACTAATTCATACAAAATATTTGCAAGCTCTGTATATTCATCAGATACCATTATTCTACATAGATTATTTCCAGTAGTAATTAGCTTCATATAATCACCTCATTATTCGCTCATTATCTCTTTAATATGTGCTGCATATTCTTCTGTAGATTTTTTTATACACTCCACAAGTTCTTCACTTTCCACATAACTAACCTCATCGCTATCTGGAATTCTTATATTTTTAATACTTCTTGAATTTATACTCTTAAAGAAAAAGTCCATAACTATATCACCGCCATCAAACTGATCCTCATATGGTTTGGAACCACCTACAGCTAGGTACATACCAGCTCTTTTTCTTCCTCTATCAATCATAGAATCTCCAAGCACAAACTTACTAGAATAAACTGCCTGTGTTCTATCGACAACAGTCTTCATCTTTGCTGGTACAGAATTAAAATACACTGGACTTATAACAACAGTACCCCTACTCTTATCAAACATCTCATAAAGCTCTGTCATATCGTCCTTTATTCTGCATCCTTTCTTGTGCTCGCAGTATCCACATGCATTACAATAATCTATATCCATTTCGTAAATATCTAAAAGGGCGTAAGATACGCCCTCTCTTTCTAAAATTTTCGAAATATCCCTAGATATATTAAAGCAATTTTTGTCCTTTCTAGGACTAGCATTTATTATTAAAATATCCTTTGTCATATTTCCAATCTCCATTAATTAATTTATCTAAATACTGCAAAATATCGCAATATCATTTTATTTATTTATCTATACATTATATGAAATTATACTGCATTTTAAACATTATTATCTTTCAGCATAACCATCATAATATCATCAGAGTATTCTTTCTTTCCAGAAAAAGCGTAAAACTCTTCCTTAATTTTTTCAATTATAAACTCTGGGCTATATTTATAATTTTCACAAAGAAGTTTTTCAAATCTCTCTTGACCAAATTCTTCCTTATCCTTATTCTTAATCTCAAGAATACCATCTGTAAACATACATATCATAGGATAATCTTTTATGTTTATCACATTATCTTTGTACTCTCCATCTTCTATAACACCTATTGGAATTCCCTTCTTGCAATTTACATATTTTGCAACAGTTCCGTCCCTCTGTATGATAACAGGACTATAATGCCCAGCATTAGATACTGTAAGAGTATTTTCTTTTGTATCTAAACTTGCAACTATACCAGTACAGAAAACTTCCATTTTATCGAATTCCTCAAAAAGCATCTTATTAAGATTATTCATTATATCTGAAGGCTTTTCAAACTGTCTACAGAGTACCTTAAATGCACCTTTTATAAGTGCAACCATGTAGTTTGATACAATACCATGCCCCATAACATCGGCAACAATGTAAATAACCTTGTCGTCATTCACTCTAACTGCATCATAGAAATCCCCACCTACAACCTTTGCTGGCTGGTGATAACAATAAAGCTGTCTATTTCCATTGCAAACCATATTAGCATCGTTCATCATAAGTTTTTGCTGCTTATTTAAAACAGATAGCTCATTTTGTAATACTCTATGTCTAACCTCATTCTGGTTGTATTCATAAAGCTGAGTACCGACAGTTATCTGCTTTGAAAGAATTGAAAGTATATTTACATCATCTCTAGTGTATTTTGTTGCATTTGCACATATTATATATCCTAAATTACTATCTGCGTCCATAAGTCTATGGTATATATAGCTATTTATCTTAGATCCATTTTCAAGTACCATATCTACATCATTTGAAAAATCTCCATCTTTATGATTTTCAGAAATGGTATCTAGCATTAAGAATAGATTACTTCTACATTCATTTTTATTATAGCAATTAACTATTCTTGCGTGCTTTTCATTTTTATCCAAGATTATTATAGCTTCTTCACTATCTGTAATCTCAACTGCTTGCTTAGTTAAGTCCTTTAAATATGTATCTATATTTTTATCTACATATAACTTTCTAGTAGCTTCATTTATCGCTGTTACCCCTTGTCTAAGCTTGTTTACAAGTTTATTTACAGACTCATTCTTTCTAGTTATTTCTATAGAAAGTGCCATAAGAGATGCAACTGATGCGATAAAATTCATATCCTCATCGCTTATACTTTCACCCTCTGTTGTGAATGCAGTCATAAATCCTACAACTTTTTCCTCTATTATGAATGGGAAAACAGCTCTTCCACAATATCCTTCGTTTTGAGCTAAATCTCTCTCTTTTGAAGCTGCTTCATCTAAAAAAACATCTCTTACATATATGATTTTTTTCTTTTCGACTGCCTCTCTGATATAATCAGGATACAAATCAAAATCAATCTTAGCACCCTCAGGTCTATCTACTCCTTCAAAAACAGTTGGAATATATTTTAAAGTGTTTGAGCAAACCAAATACGCATAATTAAAATCGTCGTTGTAAAAAATATTTACACAAGCTTTTGCCGGATGAACAACATCCAACATCTTGCTGACTATAATATCCTTTATCTTGAAGAAATCCTGAGACTGTGTAACCAACTTAGAAATCTCAACAAGATTCTTCATTCGCTTCATATACTCTTCAGTCATATCAATTTGCCAACTTGGCAGTCCACCTCCTATAGTCAAAATAATTTAATCTATTCAAAATTTATTTTTAAATTTCTTTAAAGTTTTTCTTAAAGAAATTACTTTTCAATTAATATATATTCTAACATATTCTACACCATTTTTAATTAAAAATAAAAAAGGAGCAAACAGTCTTTAAATATTTTTCAATTCAAAAACTGCTTACTCCTTTTTTGTTCTAGTGTTCTTTGTAAACGTAATTGTAAATCTTTTCATTACCTAAGTCTATATCTCCTGTTGTAATATATTTTGATATATTATCAATATCGCTAATTGTTAGATATTGACAAGGGATAGACAGAACATATCCAGTATCATTAAGGAGATGCTTTAACTTCATCACTTTAGACACATCTGGTTTCTCATTAGCTTTTTTGTAATTCCTATTTTTGCTATTTATGAGATTTTCGTTCTGAATACAAATAAGCTTATCCACATAATGATGATAAGAATCTATAAAATCACTCTCTTCCAAAATCTCATCAGGAAGAACCTCATGAATAGAAACATCTCCCAAAATATTATGAACAAACTTGTCAGATGTTAGCTTACCAGAAATGATTCCCTTTTGATACTTTCTTAAAACCTTCTTCGTAATTGTGTAAATTTTGCACCTAGTTTCCAAATTAAGTTCCTCTACCAGCATTGGCACCCCATCCTTTCCTTATTTTAATTGTAATTTAAATTTTCAGAAAAATCAAGAGTTTAGTAATACTAAATATAAAAAGTAAAATAAACAAAAAAACACTTTAGCATAAATGAAATAAACTCCTTCAAACAAAGCAATCAGTTTATATATAACTAAAAAATTTTACTGGCTAAAACGCTTTATTTAAAAATCTACAGACGCTTTCAACATTGTTTTTCGAACAGAGTTCGAATAAAACAAAGAAAGCGTCGAAGCCTGAAACTGATAGTAGTTATTCTATTGCCCTTTTACCGAGGTTTTATATGTTGCTACCTGCTAGATATCCTGTAGAGAACGCAATTTGTAAGTTAAATCCTCCAGTGTAAGCATCAACATCTATCACTTCCCCAGCAAAATAAAGTCCCTCGATTAACTTAGACTCCATAGTACTAGAATTTATCTCAGATGTCTTAACCCCACCAGAAGTAACTATCGCTTCCTCCATAGGTCTATATCTCTTAACATGCAACTCAATATTTTTTATAGTATCGACAAGATTTCTTCTCTCTTCCTTAGTTATAGAATTTACCGGAGTAGCTGGATCTATGCCAGAAAGTTCCACGACTACCGGTATCATCTTACTTGGAAGTAAATCTGATAGGGAGTTTTCAAATCTCTTATTTATATATTTTTGGAAATCTCTCTGCACTCTTTTATCAAGCTTTTCGTGGTCTAAAGCTGGTTTTAAATCTAAAGAAATTTTATAACTTTCCTTAGATAAATCCCTCATTATACAGCTTGCAGATTTGATAATCGGCCCATCTACACCGTAATCAGTGAATTCCATTTCACCAAAATCGTCGTATATCTTCTTATTCTTCTTGCCAAATACCTTTATTGCAACATTTCTAAGACTAAGACCTTTTAACTTATGCACAAAATCTTCCTGTATCTCAAGACCTATCAAAGAAGGCTTTAAAGGAGTTATCTTATGACCTAATTTCTCAGCAAGTCTATATCCATCTCCTGTAGATCCAGTTCTCTGATAACTTGCACCACCTGTAGCAATTATAACAGCATCTGTCTTAATCTCTTTTCCGTCACTTAAAACAACAGACTCAACTTTTCCATTCTTTTCTTTTATATCTTTGACAGTTTTTCCTGTAACTAACTTAATATTTTTTCTCTTTATAAGTCTAGCCATAGCATCAACGACATCCATTGCTCTATCACTCTCAGGAAAAACTCTATTTCCTCTTTCTGTCTTTAACCTAACACCTAAACTTTCAAACATTTCCATAACCGCATCATTTGTAAATGTGTAGAATGCGCTGTATAAAAATTTTCCATTTGTATTTACATTTGCAATTAACTCTTCAACCTCACAGTTATTAGTTATATTACATCTTCCTTTTCCAGTTATCAGTAGTTTTCTACCTACTCTCTCATTTTTCTCTACCAAAACAACATCTATACCATTTTGCGATGCCGAATACGCTGCAGTCATACCTGCAGGTCCAGCACCGATTATAACAACCTTCTTCATAATATTTCCCTTCCTAAGAATTTTTTTAAACTCTTATCTAAAAATTATATTCCCATTTTTTTAAATAAATATGGAGCACCAGCTACCCCCTGAATAACAACAGCCGAATATCTAACAAAATCTAGCACCATATCAAGTGTACTTCCATCAGCTGCTCCAAATAAAGAAAATACAAGTTTTAATCCTAAATAAACAACACCTAAACTAAGCATTCCTATTAAGAATCTTTTCCCATTCTTTTTAATAATTTCTCCATTGCTCATATTTTTTCTATCTATGACTTCAAAAGATACATACTCTCTTTCCAAAATATATCCGATAGTAAATCCAAACATAAGTGCAAAAAGTTTAGTATAATCACTGCTCTTTAGCACAAATGCCATTATCGCAAGCGGAACTAAAATAAGTATCATTTCCCAATATTTTCCACTTTTTTCAGATCTATCCATTATCTTTATTAAAAGTATAGTAAATAAAAATCCAAGAATAAGCCCTGCAACAACGTCCATTGGCCAATGAACAGCTAGATAAAGTCTTGAAATACCAGCACCTATAGCCATAACTGCTGCTAAAACATACACCCATTTTTTCTTTAACTGAACCGCTAAAGAAGTCCAAAATGTAGTCGCAGTCTGAGTATGCCCACTTGGGAATGAATATCCTGTCGCAGTTTCAACTCTCATAGACTCAAGTCCAAACTTTCCAATAGGTCTTTCTACCTTAAAATAATCCTTAATTGCCCCATTTAAAGCAATATTTCCTGTAAGTGCGTATAACATTCTCCGTCCTATTTTCTTATCAATACACCAGTACATAATGGCTGTAAATATTACAACTACTGGTGTTTCCGTACTAATAGTAAAAAATAAAAAAAGTAAATTTAAAATCGGGTTCCTAATACTCTGGAAAAATAAAAGTATTGGAGCCTGAATATGTTCAAAATAATTTATATTCATCTAATCTGATTCCTTTCTAATTATAATATTTATTTTTCATACATCTACAAATTTAAAGGCATACTTAAAAAGCATGCCTTGTATAATCAATTATTCAGCTACGTCTTCAACTATTCCTATATAAGGAAGATTTCTATATTTTTCTGCATAGTCTATTCCGTATCCTACTATGAATTTATCTTCTATTTCAAATCCAACGTATTCAACATCTACATCTACAACTCTTCTGCTTGGTTTGTCTAGTAGAGTACATAATTTTAAGCTCTTTGGCTCTCTTATCTGTAGCTCTTTAACTAAATTGCTAAGAGTTCTACCTGAGTCTATTATATCTTCAACTATAAGAACATTTCTTCCTTTTATATCTGTATCTAAGTCTTTTAATATTCTAACTGTACCTGAAGACTCAGTTCCTGAACCATAGCTTGAAACACTCATAAAGTCTATCTTAACATCTAAGTCTATCTGTCTTATAAGGTCACAAGTGAACACATTTGCACCTTTTAAAATACCAACTACTAAAACTTCTTCACCTTTGTAGTCATTTTCTATCTGTTTACCTAATTCTATTACCTTTTCTCTTATCTGTTCTTCTGTGAACATCTTTCCAGTTACTTTGTACATAATTTCCTCCTACCAGCTATCTGGGTTATTTAGAATTTATTAATTATTCTTCAAAAAAGAATTTCTCATCAAAAATAATTTTTGGATATTATATATTATACTCTAAAACATATCTTTTTCAAACAAAAATTCCAATTCTATCATCTAAAATTCATACAACAAAAAATCACCTTAACATTTAGTTAAAGTGATTTTTAACAATCTGAAATGAAAATATCGTGTAGTAATAGAAATAAATAATCTTAAATAATTTAAACTGTACCTATACTTTTACCACAAACTCGCAAGTTTTGAAACCTAAAGATTGATATATAACTCATCGAAGTTGATTTTTCAGTAGCTCAAAATTTTGCGTGCTAACACAAATTAAATCGCACCGACTATCTGCAGACGGCTCGTAACCTTGAAATGTGTTACATTTATGGGTGAGCCGTCGAAGCCAGGAGAGCGATTAATTGTGTTTGTGCGTAAAATTTGCTACTGAAAAAACTCGATGACTATATATCCATTTTAGGTGATAAACTTCTCATTGCATCTATTGTTCTCTGCATTAGTTCATCTAGTTCCCATCCTAGTTCTTCAGCACCTTTTTTGATTGTATCTCTTGAACATCCTGCTGCAAACTTAGGAGTTTTGAATTTCTTCTTGACAGATTTTAACTCTAAATCCATAACGCTCTTAGAAGGTCTCATTATAGCAACTGCACCTATAAGTCCTGTAAGCTCATCTGTGGCAAATAAAATCTTTTCCATTATATGCTCAGGTTTCTTTTCTAGCCCTTCACATATTCCATAAGCATGGCAAACAACCCCATGGATAAACTCTTCATCGTATCCATTTTCTCTTAAAAGTTCTTCTGCTTTAATACAGTGTTCATCTGGATACATCTCAAAATCTATATCGTGAAGTAGTCCAACTGTTGCCCAAAAATCTTCTCTCTCAGGATCATATTCCTTAGCAAAATATCTCATAACACCAGAAACAACTTCCCCATGTCTTATATGAAAATCGTCCTGATTGTATTTTTTAAGTATTTCAAGTGCTTTATCGTATTCTAATATCATTTTTTAATCCCCCTCAAATTAATTTTTTAATTTTGTTCTAAATTTATTATTTTTATTATTTTTTATAAGTTTTATCTTACTACTTTTCTTTTATATAGTCAATATTTTCTGAATATTTCAAGTATTGTTTTTATCTTTATTTATCAAAACTATTATTTTATATGATTACAATTTGTAAATTTTTTTCTATTGTGCTACTTTAATTTAATTCTCTCTCTTATATGTTATAATAAATTTACGATATAAAATTTAAAAGAGGTGACAATATGCAAAAATTATACAAAGCAATAGAAGAAAAAATAAAATCATCAGGATATACAGGATTTTTCACTGGAGAAGAAGTTTACAACGATATATGCGATGAAATAGAGGACAAAGAAAACGGAACATATCTTTTAATGTCTAAAAAAGAAAACGGAGATGTATTCACTTACAATGTTTCTATATTCGACGATAACTTCAATCTTTCTATACTTAAAATAAACAGTGGGGATGAAGAATTTATAATAAACTTCGATGAAGAAAATTAATACAATAAAAATACGATAAATAAAATTTGGGAGGTATCATTATGAGTGTAAATCACGGTGCAAATTTATATGAACTTTCCGCAAAATACGGATTTTCAAAAGAGGACTTCATGGATTTCAGTTCAAATATAAATCCATTTGGCTCTTCAAAAAAGGCTAAACAGTATGTAATAGACAACATAGACATGGTTTCAATGTATCCTGATCCAGAATACGTAGAGCTAAAAAAATCTATATCAACATATTGCAAATGCAACAGCGAAAATATAGTACTTGGAAGTGGTGCAACTGAGCTAATATCTTCATTTATCGGCACAGTTAACCCTAAAAAAGCGGTACTTGTATCTCCAGCCTATTCTGAATACGAAAAAGAATTAAATAAAATTGGCTGTGAAATCAAAAAATACTACTCTAAAAAAGAAAATCATTTTGAAATAGATCCTAAAGACTTGGCAAATACTGTTAAAGAAGGTGGCTACGAACTTCTTATAATCTGTAACCCTTGCAACCCTACAGGATTTGCATTTTCTAAGGACCAGATAAGAGAGATAGTATCTACTTGTGGATGTTATGTTATGATTGACGAAACTTATGTTGAGTTTACAGACACATCAAAATACTCATCTACTCCACTTGTAGACGAGTTCGACAATTTATTTGTGATAAGGGGAACTTCTAAGTTCTTCTCTACTCCTGGTATCAGACTTGGATACGGACTTATTTCAAATGAAAAAGTTAAAGAAGCTATAAATAAAAGACTTGACCTTTGGAATATAAACGTTGTCGCATCTAGAATGGGCGAGATTATGTTTGTCGATGATGATTTCATCAACGAAACTATTGAGCACATGAGCAAGGAGAGAGATTATCTTGAAAGTGAGTTAAGATTCCTTCCAGGTGTTAAGGTTTATAACACTTATGGTAATTTTGTGCTTTGTGAGATAGTGGATAGAAGAATGACAGCAGAAGAATTGAGAAATGAGCTAATTCCAGAAAGAATAATAATCAGGGATTGTGCTTCATTTGATGGATTAGATGAATATTTCTTTAGGGTTTGTATATTAAAACCTGAAGAAAATATATTACTTATTTCTGAATTAAAAAAAATATTTGGATAGGAAAAAGAAAGGTAACAGTTATGTGCTCCAGGCTTCAGCGACCCACCCGTTAATATAACACATTTAGCGGTTGTGGGGCGCTTGCAGTATTGTCGCTTATAACTTGTTACCTTTCTTTTTTAATGCAAGTAAACTGTTTAATCCATAGTATTTTAGGTTTAATCTAAGGTATTTCCTTCTACATACAAAAAATTATACCCTACTTATCTACTAAAACATAATAATTAATTTTTCTTATCATTTATCTCAAAACTTCTACTATTTACACCATTCAAACCGATTTCTCTCTTCTTCTAAGAAATTACTGAAAGATTTACATAAAAATAGAGGGTTAGTGAATATATTATTCTCGCAAAAAGATGGATATAGCCAAAAACTACGACAATCTGCAAGCGACACGCAACATTTAAATGTGTTACATAAATGGGCGTGTCGCTGAAGCCTGGAGTGTTTTTGGCTATGACATCTTTCTTGAAGTGAGTTGATACTTCACCAACCCTCTCTATTTACTACTGTAAATCATTCAGTAATTCTTCTATATCCATATCTATCTCTTCATCAAAGTCATCCAAGTCAGTTTCAAATTCAAGATACTGAGTATCTACATCAGCATCATCATCTATATCGCTTATCTCAATACCTGCTGCAAAATCATTGAATATACCTGACTCTCTATCATCTGTATAATCAGAAAGATCCCCCTCTTCATAAAGAGGATTTTCTAACATCTTCTGATCTAAATCTATCTCATGATAGTGTGAAAGCTCCTCTCCACTACCAAGTTCTAAAAATCTATAATTGCCTTTCCAAATATTTCTACTCATATCTACCACCTCCGATAAAGAATTTATTAGAATCTATACCGCTTATTCCCTTATCAGCAGTCTTATAAATCTGGTCTATGATTTCTTTTCTTCTAGTATCATCTTCCTCAGAGTACATAAGCTGCCCAAAGGCATACATCTCTGTTATTTCATCAAATAAAATTTCCTTAACATCATCAGCCTGAAGCTTGTCGTATTCATGACCTAGCTTAGCAAATACATAGTATAGTTTTTCGTTCATTTCTCTTATGTAGTATGGGTACATATTGTCTATAATATGGTTAAGCTTTTTAAGTATTTTTTCCATAAATAGATTTAATTTATCGCTTTCATTTTCTTTAAGCATTCTATAGACATGTCTTCTTCTATCACTAGGAGATAGGACAAAGTCCAAGTTTCCTAATATTATCTCAATATCACTTAAACCGTCTTTTAGCATATATGCTGTATCTGCAAATACATCGCCAAACATTCTGTATATGCTTCTATCTGGTTTTATATCTTCTCTTTCAAATAGTTTTTCTCCACTTTTTTCTATAACATCAGGCATATAAACACTAAGTGTATCTATATTTTCTTTCTGTACCTGAACTTCATCATAAAGCATATTTACTAGGTTTATTCTAACCTCATCAGTTATATTATCCTGTTCAAGAGTTTCTTTTACAAATTTTCTTACGTTATAAAGATCTGCAAAGAAGTTGTACATTATCATATCGTTCATAGCTTTTGCCCAGTTCCGATATATTTCTTTGTTTCCTGCTTCTTCAATCATATCTTTTTTAGAGCTTAAAAATACATCTCTTAAAAGTTTTTCTACCATTCTTGTTTTTAGATATACTCTTACATACTCATTTTTAAATCTTATATCTGTCGCAGAATAGTCTTTGTGTATTTTTTCTTCGTCGTTCTCTTTTATTGTAACGATATCAACTATATCTTTATCTGGTATAGCCATTATTTCTTTTTCTTCAGATTTCATAAATCTAACTATTCCATTTTCAGCTCTTACAAATAGTGGGTTACCAGATTTTGTAAATCCTATGTCGTTTCTTTCAACATCTGGGATAGAGTTTATATCCATTATTTCTTTATTTTTATCGCTTAGGTATAGTCTAAATATATTCTTTCCATCGTATATTATGTTTTCTCTACCAACAGCTATTCTTCTGCAATCTTCAAATTTTACAGACACTACATTTTTCTTAGTTTTTTTGTTTATTAGGATAAGATTGTCCGCATATCTAACTAGCAGCATATTTGAATTATTATAGTCAAATCCTCCAATATTTCCAGATATTCTACTAAATACTATATCGCTATCTGCAGGAAGATTTCCTATTTTTCTGTTTCCAGCTACCATTTCTTCAAATCCTCTTGGAAGAATTCTATTTATATTATTTGCAAATATCTGTACACTTCTAGCTATTATTGATTCTCTTTCTATGTGGAAATATCCCTTAAATGAGATCTGGCTTCCTTCTATTAGGAATCTTTCTATATCATCGTAGTATATTTCAAATCTATTTTTCCCTCCGATGAATACAAATTTTTCATGGTCTTTATTTATTCCACCCATAAATACTTTATCATCATCTAATATAAAGAAACATTTATCGTCGTTTATTTCAAAGATAAAATCTCTCTGATTTTTACATATTAGAGAATAGTCTTTTATGCTCATTCTTATTTTTAAATTTCCTGGAACTTCTTTTGACCCTCTACCACTTCCAACAATGAATGGAACGTTTTCGTCATATATTACTATGTCCTCTTTTTCTAAAGAAGCTGATAGTTTTATTTTATGTTCTGAGTAGCTATATACATATCTTGTTCCGCTATCAGACATTACATCCTCATCATTTCCGATTATTATATTTCCTAAATTTGTTATGAATAGCTTTTTCCCAGCAGATGAGTATCTATTGATTCCCTCTAAGCTGAACCCTTCAGATAATTCATATATTATTTTTTCACCTAGTTTTAACATCGGTACCAACTCCAACCTAAAAATATTTTAAAGTACTTTTTTAAAATTATTGCTGCCTGATGACTCAGACAG
Source organism: Peptacetobacter hiranonis (assembly GCF_008151785.1). Taxonomy (GTDB): domain Bacteria; phylum Bacillota; class Clostridia; order Peptostreptococcales; family Peptostreptococcaceae; genus Peptacetobacter; species Peptacetobacter hiranonis. The sequence goes on along the minus strand of NZ_CP036523.1, from coordinate 819,948 downwards.
CAATACTATTTAACTATTATTCAGTTTTTTCAGCCATTATTTCATCATAAGTCTGTGCCATTATTTTGTCGTAATCTTTGAAGTTTCTTCTAGATTTTAACTCTTCTTTTAATGCATTGTACGCCTGTTCTACCTGTGCTTTGTCCATAGTTTTAGCTTTTAGTCTAAAGTCTTCTATTTTTAAGTCACAGTATCTGTCGTATTTTTCTATATATCCATCAAAACCTTTAGCTTTTATAGCAGATAACTGTTTCTGTGCTTCTGAGTATACACCAGTATCTCCACCTACAAATACTTTGTAATAGTTTCCAATTTTTATCATTTCGCCTTTTAATCCTTTTTTATCAAGGTTTGTTATTAGGCTTTCAGCATGAGATTTTTCTTTTAATGATCCAGCATAAACTCTGTAGTATTCTCCACCCTGTTTAGCTTTTTCCATTTCTTCAGCTCTTTTAGCTTCTTCAGCAGCTATTTTTTCAGCTTCGGCTTTTTTTCTCCGTTCTTCTTCTTTTTTCTGTTCTTCTAACTGCTGTTCCTGTTTTATCTGCTGCTGTTTTTCTGCTTCTTGCTGTCTTTTTCTATTGATAGTTAGGAAGTATCCACTTGCAGCTATTGCAACTATAAGTACTGCTATTATTAAGTCTAATTTTTTTCTAGATTTTTTGTATTCTTCATCTTTAACGATTACTACTTCTTCCTCGATTTCAACATCGTCTCCTTCATAATCGTCATCAACATATTCTACTTCTTCTTCATCGTCGTAGTATTCTTCATTCTCTTCATTTTCTACAACATCTTCGTCAGCATAGTAGTTGTCTTCTTCGTATTCTTTATCTTCAGAGTCTTCTTCTTCTTCGTACTCTTCTTCATCTTTTTTTCTTCCAAATATAGAGAATATTCCTCTTTTCTTAGGTTCTTCTTCTATTTCTTCCTCTTCTTCTTCAACCTCTTCATTTATTCCAGCTATTCTAGATATTTCCTGTAAATCGTCTTCTTCTGTTTCTGATATATTTGCATCTATAGATACTTCTTCTACTGTTTCTTCAACTACTTCATCGTAATCAGTATCTTCTTCAACTTCAGATATTTCTTTTTTAAGTTCATCTACTGCTTTTTTAGCTCTTTCAACAGGATCATTTAATTTGTCAGCTTCTTCTTGTTTTAATCTTTCAACTCTTTCAGCTTCTAGTTCCTGTCTTTCTATATTTCTTATAGCTTCTCTTCTTCTTCCAAGATCAACGTGTATTTCGTGGTCATCAGACGCATTTGAAGGAACTTCTACATCTTCAACAACTTCTTCTGTAGATACAGCTTCTACTATTTCTTCATCAACTGTATCCTCAACTACTTCTTCTACTTCTTCTTCAACTATCTCTGGTTCTACCTCTTTTACTCTAACTGCTGGTATTACTAGAGATGGGTCTATTCTTCTTGATAGCTTGTTTCTAAATGGCTCTGATTTATCAGCATTTTCAAGCATATATGCGTATTCATCCATATCTACATCCGCTGGAACAGTTCTTTTTATAGTTGCAGGAGTTGTAGCTTCTACACATTCTTTATTATCTCTAAAGTATTTGCATGCTTCTTTCCATGTATCAAGCTCTACTAGTTTTCTATCTTTTATTATTGCAGTTAAGAAGTCGCTGAAGTTTTCTTCACCAAATTCTCCTGCTACAGTAAGTCTCATAGCACCTTCTATTAAACTTCTACTTTTTAGGAATTCTAATAATACTGTAGCTGCTGCAAAGTCATATATTACTCTTCCACCAAATCCATATGCTTCATCGGCTTCTAGGTTTTCTAAAGTTAATATTCTTTTGAATTCTTCTTCTATACTATCATTAAGTTCTGCATTAGATATAAGTTTTACTCTTCTTAAAAATTCAACATCTACTATATTTTTTTCTTCAGTGTGCTCAACATGCTGTTTTTCATCAGCAGCATCGTCTTTTTTAGATCCACCTGCTAATATTCTATTAACTATAACTATGATTTCTCTTTTTAATTCCATTCTAGCATCTGCTGGATTCATAAGGAAGATTTCTGCACTTTCTTCCTTTCTAAGACTTAGCTCTCTTAGAGTCATAGTTAAAACTTCCATATATATATTTAAAACTTTGTAGTCTTTCTGAAGTCTTTTTATCTTTTCAGAGTTATCCATTTTATCATAGTAGTTGAAACTCTGAAGGTCTGCCTCTTTTAGATTTTCTATACCGTCTCTTTTAGCTATATTTATGTATTTTCTACATTTAGCATTTATAAGTTCTATATCACTTTCTAACTCATCTATATCTGGGATATATTTTTCAAGTATCCATTTTGATATGATTGGTTCTGTATTTCTTGATAAAGTCTTATAAAATAGTACGTTATATTTTAATAATTCTATATATTTAACTTCATTTAACTCAACTTTTTCAAATTTTTTATTTAATATATTGTCTAATTTTTTGTTTGTTTTGCTTTCCTGTTTTAAAAATCTCTGTGTTACGTTTAAAACAGTTCCTTTTATTATACTATTCAAACTATTCACTCCTTGCCCAACAAATTTATCTATAATATCAAACTTATCTATGTATTATACGATTTTTTGTCAGCTAACTTTGTCAGCTGTACTTCTCTATTATATCATTTATAAGTTAATATTCCACTTATAATCATACCATTTTTTTCATTTATTTTCATTATTTTAAATAATTTATACAACTTAAATACTCTACGATAACTCTGTAATATCTCAAATTATAAATCAATAGTTTTTCTAAAAAATTTTCTTTCGTGTTCTAGCTAATTTAGAAATAAAAAAGACGCTGATAAAATTATCAACGTCTAATAGTCTAACGGAAGTGAGCAAGTCTATAAGCGGGGTTCTGTATTAGATAATCATCTTTCTAGACTTATTGTCACCAATAAGCTCAAGCGACCTACCAACCGGAGAGTACGAGCAATACTCTTTAGCCCTATTTTGGTCTTGCTCCAGGTGGGGTTTACATAGCCGACTAGTCACCTAGCCGCTGGTGAGCTCTTACCTCGCCGTTCCATCCTTACCATTGCTGGCGGTTTATTTCTGTTGCACTTTCCTTAAGATCACTCTCACTAGGCGTTACCTAGCACCCTGCTCTGTGGAGCCCCGACTTTCCTCACGCAGATTTCTCTGCCCACGATTATCTGGCTTACTCACTATTAAATTAACTATGTTAGTTTACCATATAAAAATAACTCTGTCAAAATATTTATCTTTTCTATTTATAACTTTCATTTTTTGTTAGCTATAAATTTATTCTATTTTTATATCATATTACTATAAATTTATTCTATTTTTATATAGTTTATATTTGCAATTGCCGTTATAATTATATATAGATAAAATTTTTAGAAAGGAAATAAATTTTTGAAAAATAACATTTAAAAAGATGTTAATTTCAAATTTTATATAGATATGAATAAGCATTTAAGGAATTTTATTTCTCTGGTTCTCGTCGCGGTTATGGCAGTTAGTGGCTATAAAATCGTGACGACGCTTTTAGATTACAAGAAGGCAAGCGATACCTATACTGAAATTCGGGAAAATTATAGTCCAGAAGCTGAGGAAGGTTTTATGGAAGATGATTTAAAAAATATAAATCCCGATTACAGACTTTGGCTTTTCGTTGAGAATACAAATATAAATTATCCAGTTGTATCTTACGGAAACAACGACTACTATCTGTACAGAGATTTTCTTGGAGAGGACTCAAAATCTGGAACACTGTTTATGGATTATAGAAATAATTTTGAAACAGATGAGAGTACGGTTATCTACGGGCATAATATGAAGAATAAGACTATGTTTAACAATTTAGAGCTGTTCAAAGAAAAGGATTTTTGGAATAGTGATTCTTTAATTCATATCTACAGAGGAGATTATGAGTATATTTACGAGCCATTTTCTATTTTTGTTGCAAAGCCAGAATTTGATTATGTAAAAGTTGATTTTGATGGAGAGAACGACTTCAATGAGTATATGAATCAGGTAAGAGCTAGCTCAACATATTGGAATGAGGATGCCACTCCAAAATATAAAGACAAGATATTGACTTTATCTACTTGTAGCTATGAGTTTGACGATGCAAGAACGGTACTTGAGGCAAAATTAATTGACAAAATACCTATTCAATAATAATCATATCTTTTAATAGGTATAAATTTTTAAGGTGTGTTATATATTCAAAAGTAAATATTATAAGAAGTTAAGTGTTATAAAGGTACAAATTATAAGGGGGGATTGATTTATGGATACTTCTACTACTGATCCAAGATTCGCTACTGAAGCAGAGGAAAAAGAGTACAAGAAGAATATTCTAAAAATAGCTCTCTTCGTCGGGGAGCTCATGATAAAAAACGGTGCCGAAACTTCTAGGGTTGAGGACAGTGTCCTTAGAATATGCAGATCACAAGGATTTTATCATGCAAATGTCTTTACAACTCCAACAGTTGTAATTATTTCAGACGAAAAATTTGACGGATTCTGTTTTATGAAAACTATTGATAAGAGAGGAATAAATTTAAACAAGATTTCTATGCTTAACAATTTTTCAAGAGAGTTTTGCTCTGTTAAAAATCCGGATATAGATAAGTCTATAGCTGAATTGTACGAAATAGATAGAGCTGAATCTTATCCGTTATGGTTCTTCTACTCATGTACAGGACTTGCATCTGCTTGTTTTGCCTGTTTACTTGGTGGAAACCAATTACAAAACTTCATATTCACATTTATAGTTGCTATCATCGGGGATATTATTTACGACCAGATTATGAAGATTAGTTCAATTTCTGCATTTTCATGTGTTGTCGCATCATTTGTAATAACAATACTTGGTGTTGTACTTACTGAAATGAATATCCTAGCAACGCCTACTATGCTAATAGTTGGTTCTATCATGCCACTTCTTCCTGGAGTCGCAGTTATAAAATCTATACGAGATCTTATATCTGGAAACCTAATCTCTGGTATATCTAGAGTTTTTGAGGCATTTATGATTTTACTTTCTATAGCATCTGGTGTCGGGGTTGTTCTCGATTTATGGTTTAAATTAGGAGGTGTTTTATAATGGGTGATATGTCCTTATTTTCACACTTTATATTCGCTACAATTGCAACTATAGGATTTTCAGTATTCTTTAATATACCTCTAAAACTACTTCTGCCAGCTGGATTAGTAGGTGGTATTGGTTGGATTGTGTACTTGGTAATTATGGAATTTACAAATAATACATCTTTATCAGGATTTTTAGCTGCTGCATCTGTTTCGGCAATGAGTGAAATTTTGGCAAGAAAAATGTATCAACCAGCTATTCTGTTTGTTATCGCTGGTGTCCTTCCTCTAATTCCAGGGATCGGGCTTTACAATACAATGCTTGCAATTATTCAAGAAGACTACCTATTAGCTGCTACAAAAGGTGCTAGTGCAATACTTCTTAGCTGTTCTATAGCTCTTGGAGTACTTGTTGTTGCTGCCCTTGTTAGAACTGTAAATATTTATAGATTTAAAGGTGACTTACTTGCCAATTTAAGACCTATACTGAAAAAACGTGAATTCAATATAGAAGCTGATCCTAACACAAAGAAAAAATCTGGTAAAAAGAAAGTCGGAAAGAATATTAAAGTAAAAGAAAAAGACTTCAGCGGACTTGTTACAGAGCATACTGCTGAGTTTGAGTTACATTTAAGTGATGATAAAGAAGATGATGAATAATAAAAAATACTGCCACAGAACACCTTTAAAAGGTGTTCTTGTGACAGTACCTTTAACTGACACCTAACGGTCGTCAGTTTTTTTGTATTCAAATTTAGCTCCACAATTAGGACAAATTAATTCTGGCATATTTTTTTCATTTAGCGAAGCTATCGCTCCCAATGAAAAGAATGCATCTTGTCTTAGTTCTTCTAATATAAATTCTGGTACTCCTTTTTCAAATCCACAAGACTTACATTCATAATTGTATAACTTTTGTCCTTTACTCATTTCTTCTAATTCTTTTAGCATACTATTTCTCCTAATAATTTTAATTACACTAATTATACACTATTATTTATATTTGAGTATAGCAAAGCTAGCCTATTTAATAGACTTTTAAAATAATTCTTTTTGTGTTGTTGTATTCAAAGAAATTTCTTTTTCTATAATTTCTTCGTAGATTATTCTTTTATAATTTGATTTATCTAGTACATTATATATTAATCCATATTTATAATGCCATATTTCCCATAGAATCATGTCTTTTCCACACTTTTTACAAATATAAGGATTTACTCCAAATGATTCTATCAATCTATCTTTAAAATTTTTCTTTACTGTATTCTTCTTTTTTATCAGCTTAGATATATTTCTGTGTCTCATAAAATTATATAATTTCAATATTTCTATGCTTAATTTATTTTTTACTCTTGAATATAGACCGTATCTTCTTGCAACTCTAAAACCCTTCGGGTGAATATGTTGGGTTATTTTACCTATAAATTCTAATACATTTACAGTTATTTCTCTTTTTCCCTTAGGTTTTTTGTTTTCATACCAGTAAGTTACATTTTTCCCATCGTAATTAATTATTCTATACTCAGCGATAGCTGGTCTAGCCAAATATCTACCTATATATTGAGTTGCCTGTTTTATATTAGTTAAACGTCTTTCTGCATTTACATAGAATTCTTTCTTATATAACTTATTTATCAAATTTCTAGTTTTTCTATCTCTAAAGTTGTTTTTTATTATATCTAGTACCAACTTTCGCCATACTTTTTTCATATATGTATACGGTATGAAATCTAATTTTTTAAACCACTTATTATTTCTATCTATTCCACCTTCGGTGTATAAGGCATGTATGTGAGGATTCCATTTTAAATCTCCACCAAAAGTGTGTACTACAGCAATTACCCCTAATTCATAATCTCCATTTGTTTTCTTTTTATGAAAACTATCTAATACCTTATATGTAGCATCTTGTAAATCTTTTAAAAGCTCTCGCTTTCTGTAGAAATAGACTCTTAACTCCTCTGGAATTGTGAAAACTGCATGTCTATGAGAAACATCAAGAATATTTTCTACCTGTTTTTCTGCCCATTCCATAGAATATTTTCTTCCACACTTTGTGCAAAACTTACTTTTACAAGTGAACCCTTGAATATACTCCTCTCCACAGTCTATACATTTATGTTTTATATATCCTTTTTCTATATTTCCACAATTTAAAGCCTTTATTACAGTATTTTCTATCTGATCCCTCATTTCTCTTCTAACTTTATTCCAATATTTTAGTTTGAATTCTTCAAAGTGATTTTTTAATATTTTCTTAATGATTTTTTCATCTTTTTGTTTTTTCAATACATTCATATTACTATTGTACATAAGTTTTCCACAGTTTTAAATTATTATAATTTCCTTAGGAATAAAAAAGGCTGCTGCAAAATTTAATTGCAACAGCCTTTTATTTTATAATAATAAAGTTATAACTGTACTTTTAGAATCTAAAGTATAAGAATGGATTATATGTTGAGTTTACCAATTTGAATATAACAATCAATAAAATTCCTGTGAACACTACCGAATTTAGAACATAACTAATATTTGACTCTAAAATTTTGTCGTTAGCAACTTCAATCTTTCTTCTAAACCAATCTACTATTGGCATACAGAAAATCATAGATAGAACTAAAACGAACCAATAATCGTTTATATAGCTCGCTGCCACACCATCAAAAATTACATTTGTTCCCATAAAGAACATATTCTTTATAAATTCAATTGAGTAACTAAAACTATCAGCTCTAAAGAATACCCATCCTATCATTACAACTAGTAATAAGTATATATGTCTTACAAATCTAGGTACTTTATTTAAAAGTTTTCCAAGATATGATTTTTCCATTCCTATCAACAATCCAAAATACAGTCCCCAAGCTATAAATGTCCAGCTTGCTCCATGCCAAAATCCTGTTAAAAACCATACTATAAATAGATTTATATATGTTCTAACATTTCCACGTCTACTTCCACCAAGTGGGAAATACACATAATCTCTAAACCAACTTCCTAAAGATATATGCCATCTTCTCCAAAACTCGGATGCAGACTGTGATATATATGGATAATTAAAGTTCTCTAAAAACTCAAATCCAAACATCTTTCCTAGACCTATAGCCATATCTGAGTATCCGCTAAAATCAAAGAATATCTGAAGTGAGTACGCTAGTATACCAAGCCAAGTGCTTACTACTGCAAGCTGATATGTTTGCATTCCAAACACACTATCAGCTAGCATACCAAGCGAATTTGATAATAGAACCTTTTTACCAAGACCTATTATGAATCTTCTTACACCATCTCCAAATTTAATTATATTATGCTCTCTTTCTTCTATCTGATCTGCTACAGTCTGATATCTTACTATTGGCCCTGCTACAAGCTGTGGGAATAAACTGATATACAGTGATAAATCAAATATATTTTTCTGTACCTTCGCATCTTTTCTGTACACATCTATAACATAACTCATCGCCTGGAATGTAAAGAACGAAATTCCAAGTGGCAATGCTATTTCTGGAACAGGTAGAGATGTATTAAATGCTGTATTGATATTTTTCACAAAAAATCCACTATATTTAAATACACCTAACATACATATATTGAAAATAACCGAGATAACAACGCCCGTTACCCTAACTTTATCAGCTCTTTTTTCATCTACTAAAAGCCCACATAAATAATTAGCACCTATAGATACCAGCATTATGACAACATAAGTTGGTTCTCCCCACGCATAAAAGAACAAACTGGCCAATAAAAGCAGATAGTTTCTATATTTTTTTCCCGATAAATAATATAAAACAAGAACTATAGGTAAAAATACAAATAAAAAAACCAAACTACTAAATACCATATTTCTCTCCTTTTTTATTTTATCCTATTAGTTAATATAGCATCTACATCAAAACCATTGTTGAACATAAGCATTACTATATTACTATCACTCATTTTTAATATATCATCAATATTCAAATCAGTCGCTCTTAAATCTACAACCTCAACTTCTTCAAATATATCTGAAAACAGCCACGTAAGTGGCGCCTGATATGAATCCCTTATCATTAAAACTTTTTCTTTTGTCTTTGCATTTTTATTTACAATTTTATAATATGAATGGTTTCCAGTATATGCTTTTTCATACGATATTTCATCGTCATCAATCCCATTTCCTATTATATAATCTTCTTCTACTTCGTCAAATTTTCCATCTTTTAATTCATAGTACTTATTATTGTATTTTCTATCCATATAAACATATGGTACATCCTCATCTTTAGTAAACATTCCATAAAGATTATTATTGTAACTTCCTAAAAACGGCTTATTTTTTATATAGCTTGTTTTATATGTATATTTACTTAAATCTACATCTAATCCCATAGTTTTATTCAAATCTTCAATTATATACTTAAATGCTTCATATGCACCCAAAGAATTCCAATGATGGTCTGTCTTAAAGTAAAATTTTTCTAATGTTTTTTCACTAAAATTATCTACAAAATATTTTCCTATATCTATAGTGTTTATATCATCATCCTTTAACATAGATAAAAACTTTTCGTGATTTTCAAACCCGTAATTTTTATTTATATATTTTTTAGGATACTTATTGTATAATGTTTTAACTTTATGTGGCAGTGAAACATAGTACATTTTCTTATTAGATGCTTCAACCATTTTATTTATTTTTTCTACTTTTTCAACCAATGGTTTATACTCATCTTTTTTCTTCTCACTTGTTTCCACGCCTCCCATTATCCAATTATCATCAGCTAGATACAATCCTTTTATATTAGATTTTTTTGTAAACATCTGCCATTTTATATCAGCTTTTATAAGCTCATCTCTAAACATAAACTGGTCAGTATAGTATGTTTCAAAAAGACTTGTAAACGTCTTATCCTTTATAGCTCCAATCCCTGGCATCTGCTGAAGTTCTCTATTTTCAGATTTACTAACATCTTTATCTTCTATAAAAAAATTCGACAATCCCACAGAAAATATAATACTTAAAAAAGGTACTATCAAGAATATTGCCTTTCTTTTATTCAAATTTTGTTCCTCCCCTATTATTTTTCACTCTATAAATTCACTATTATATTATACAATTTTTAATTATAATGTAAAGTTAAATAAACAAATAAAAATGCCACTAATATATTAATAACCTAATAAATTAGTAGCATTTTTTATTAATCTATAAATCGAATAATATTTTTGTGACAACAGGAACGTATTCTCTACTCTCTTTAAACTTTTTATCGTTTATTTTTAAGTATATATAAGAAAGTCCCATAAGTGCAATACCTATAACAGCAGCAACAACCTCTGTAGCTCCATTAAAACCTATAGCATTAAGTGCATAGTATGATCCTACTATACCAACTATAAGAAGAACCATTGGTATCACATAAACTAAAAATGTAGCTTTCATAACATTTATATGCTCCATACTAACTACGACATGATCCCCTACCTTAGCACCGATAGTATTATCCACTTCAACTAAAATCTCCTCAGATTCTGAAGATGCAGACATACACTTACCACATTTTGCACAGGCAGACATTCTCATCATTCTCATCATAGCAGTATCTTCGTCAATTATTTCTACTATATATCCGTCCTGATTCATTTGTCCTCCTATTTTAAGAATTTATAAATATTTTTCATTAGTTCCTCGATAAGCTCATCAGACTCATCTTGGCTCTCGTATTTTATACTTTCGGTAATACATCCTTTTATATGATTTTCAAGAATTATCTTCCCTACTCTATCTATAGCCGCCTTAGCAGCAGATATCTGAACAAGAATATCTATACAATATCTCTCGTCTTCAATCATATTTTGGATTCCCTTTACCTGTCCCTCTATTCTCTTTAATCTTTTAATAAGGTCATCTCTGTCATTTCTGGCAGAAAGCTTTCTGTCCTTATTACCACTTCCACAGCAAGCACATTTTTTCTTTTCCATTTCCATTAAGATTTCCCCATTCTTTCCCTATTTTTATATTTATCATATACTATTATATCACATTAATATATCTTTTTCCCAAGTCTAGCTACAAGTTATTTTTTAAACACAAAGAAATAGTACCATATTGCTATGAATAATAATAAAGATAAAGCTATACTTCTACTCTGTCTTTTAGTTTCATCATAACAAGTTCTTGATTTTGGATTAAATGTAGCATATGGGAATGCTAAGAATAATATAGAATCTATCATTATACATATCTGAGCTAATGCATCATTCTGTAAAAGCATAGCTATTATACCAGCTAAACCAAATGCTACCTCAGCATATAAAGCTATTCTCTGTTTTTTAAATCCTTTATAATATTCTGTCATATCATCGTGACACTGTTTTGAACAGCAGTTTAATTTTAATCCATTTGGTGCTGGAACATCAAATTTTCTATTTACATTTTTTATATTTCTACCACATTTTGAGCACTGTCCAGCTTCCTTCATTATTACTTTTTTTGCCATACCTAATAATTCTCCTTACAATCTTACAATTTTATAATTTCATTTATTTGACAAATAGCATATACATTCCGAATACAAGAACAAACATTAAAATTGCCCCTGAAACAACCATAGCTATCTGATCTTTTTTAGCATTTTTTGCTCTTTCTTCTTCCATTTTTAAATATTCTTCTGTTTTCTTTATTTTAGTTCCACATTTTCTGCATTTTTCTTCTCCAAATTTCATTGGATGTCCGCAACGCTGACATTTCATTGTTCTTCTCTCCTTCTTTCCTATAAAAGCTTTTAATTCCACAAATTATATTGTATTACAAGATTCCTTATCTTTCAATACATTAAAAAACACCATATCATTTTACCGATATGGTGTCAATTATTTTAAATTTATTTTTTCTACAAATTATCTAATGCATATATTTATGTATTAAATAATAGCATCTGTCCTTTGTAGATGTTGCAAGCGAGTCAAAATACGCCCAGTTTTCATCTGATTCACTTGTATCCTCAGATCCCACCGCGTAAGAAGCCATTTCATCCTTTTTATTAATCCACTCTAACTCATCTTGTTTCAATTCCTCTAGCTCTCCATTTTCTAAAGCTACTGAAATATCACTATAAATCATATTTAAAAGAGTATCATATTTTTTATAAATTTTGCTAGTATAATCTAAAAGCTTCTCTTGATTTCCATTAAGCTCAGCATCTGCTAACTCCCTACTCTCTTTATCTAGCTTAGACATTAAACTCATATACTCATCTTTTTTCCGAAGCCCTAAATTTTCACTATTTTTAATCTCATCTTTAGTTTCTTTATCTTCTTTTCCTTCAGGATCGTTTCCTTTTTCATCGTCATTATCTACAGCTGATTCTTCTGACGCCTCATACTGCTTCTCACTAGGCTTTTTAAGAATCTTTAACTCAGACTTCTGAGTGTTTACTGTATTAGCTATATTTTTTCCAGCATTAAAATATCTAGCTGCCACTGTACAACTTACAAATAGAGCAAATATTAAAACTGCTCCTATAATTATATTTCTAAATAGATTTATTCTATTTTTTCCACTTTCTTTTTTATTATCATCATTGTCCTGAGAAATACTGGTTATCTTTCCACCACAAACAGGACATACTTTTTCTCCATCATCTGCTTTTTTCCCACAATTAGGACAGAAATCTGTCATTTCATCACTCCCTTCTTTAATGTAATCAAATATGTATCGAATCAACCAACTTTAATTTAACCTCTGAGTTGGTGAGTATTATTCACCATGATTCTATCAATTACTGTTTTTCCTTTTAATTATATCTTATTATTATAATTTTTGATAGAAAAAAAATTGTAACTTTTTTAAAAGCTATATATACAACATATTTTATTCTTTTATTCTATATATACTATATTCATATTATCTCTATAATATACTATATTCACACTAATTTCAAATACTATTATTTTACCATCAAAAAAGAGATGTCTTACTTAAACAGATTTGTTTAAATATACATCTCTTTATTTATTCTCTGATATGTCATTACCCATATTTTCTTTATTACCTTTTCATCTAGATTTTTATAATACGTATTTATAATTGCTATTATCTTACAGGTATTAAGTTGTAGTTAGCGTCATAAGTATATAATTTTAAAGTCTTTTTGTGTACTAAAACGTTTTCTCCACCAACATTAAATACATGGTATGCATCTTTTAAGAATTTTTTATCAACACTGTTTCCTTCTTCATCGTATACAACTGATTCTTCTGCTACATTTAATACATCAACTAAATGAGCTTTTGCAACATCTTCTTCTACTCCTGCTCCTACTAAGCAGCTTAAGTTAACTTTACTTGCTTCTTCTTCTCCTGATACTAATGCTGATACTGGTGCTGCAAATAATGCCATTAATGCTACTCCTGATACTAATACTGATAATTTCTTTTTCATAGTGAACACCTCCATATAATCCCTTCAACTTAATTTTTTTAATTTGTCTTTTATATTTTTTTAATTTATTTTCTTTGTTCCTTGTCTATGTCTATATCATAATCTATAAATATTATTAATTCAAGGTCATTTTTTAACTGTTTAAAATCTTTCAAAAATTGCATAATTTTATTCTGTATTTTCTTTTTAGTTTTTTTATCTATACTTCTATCAATTTCATCAATTCTTCGTTACTTATATAACATAAAAAGTTATCACGATTTTTAGTTGATATTTCAATATTTTTAAATCTCCCAATAAAATTCCATCTATTCCAACAACAACTTACAACAAACAACTTGCACACCTACAATGAATTTTTTCTTTTGAAGTTGTTATTTTATTGTTATTTATAAAACGAATACGTATTTTCTAACTTTTGTAAATTTTTATACTAAGTCAAAAATAAACATACTCCAATCTCGTTGTAGGTTGTTTCTTTTTGTAATTTTTATCTATTATATAAAAGAAATTATTTTTTGTTTTTTCTTTACTATTTTATAGTCTATTTTTTTGCCTAGAATATATTTTTTCACCGGCAAAATCATATAATTTAGCTATTTTAACATTATGCGTCAAATTCTTCTCACAAAATCCTCAAATTTTTTCTCATTTTTTAATAAGTTAATCTTATCATTTTTGATATTATTGATAATAAATATGTAAGAATTTTTCTAGTTTCAAATTGGCTTTAAGCAAAAAAATACTGCTTTTCAGCAAAAAAATAGACGATAATTTTATAAATTATATAAAATCATCGTCTAATATACTTCATATTTTTATTCTATATGATCATAAAAACTCTCTATTGATAATCTGCATACCCTTCTTTAAAAGCATTTATAAATACTCTTTTAGCTTTTGATTTCTGAGTAGCTTTTATAGGATTATCATTTTCTAGCTCATCAAACATCTTTTTAGCTTCTTTTTCTAGGTTTGCTTCACTTCCACCGTTAGCCTTGTACTCCTGACCAGAAAGGAACCCATTTTCTTTTATTGCGCTTTCTAAATCAGCGTCTAATTCCTCTCCTTTATTCCGGTTCTTAACATCTTCTACAACACCTGTTATTATATCATTTGCATCTTTTTCCTCTGTAGAGTTCTCTGTATCAGCTGTAGATGCATCATCTGTATTAGTAGTATTTTCCTCTTCTACAACACTTGAACTATCATCTGACGTACCTCTGACCTTAGATATATCTGCTCTTGCAAGTGCCATATATCTCTTGAACTCTCCAAAATTTTCCTTAAACTTAACTATATTCTTATCGTACTTGTCGTGATTGCCTATAGCACCCTCACTAGCCTTCTTTATATCCTTATAGCACTTTTCAAGATATTTCTGAGCATTGTACATATTATCATACTTATAATCAAGATCCTTTACCTTAGTAAGATTCTTCTCTATATCAGCTGTTAGCTTCTGAGCAGTTTTTTCACTACCACCCTTATGTCTTAATTTATCTATTGATAACATATCTTTTCTTAGCTTCTCATAATACTTATACACCTGTGTATAATCGCTCACAATTCCGTTAACATTCTTATCTGTAACCTTAGTAACTAAATCCTTAGTACATCCAGTCGCAAAAACAGAAAAAGCAAGCACTGCACACAAAGCTAAAGACTTCACTCTTCTTAGCATATCGTATCTCCTCTCTAATAAAAAATTCACATTACTATACCTATATAATTTTAAAGTATTTAAAGAAAAAAGTCTACCTTCTTTTCAGCATTTATCCCATTAAAGCCCCAAAAACCTCCTCTAAATAGATAATAGCCAAAATAAAAAAATATAACCTACTACTTCCCCAACTTTACAAACTGCACAAAGAAATAAGCACACAATTGCAAATGCACTTCTGGCAAATAAATTGATTGATATATAGGATATCGCAGTTTTCTAGTGATATCTACTTTTTCCTTGATGTAGATATTGCAAATCGCATCGACAATTCTGCAAGCGCCCCACATCATTGAAATGTGTTACATAAACATGTGGGGCGCTGAAGCCTGGAGAAAGATTGCAATATCTATTTCAAGGTATTAAAAAAGGAGATATCACAAAAACTGCGATATCCCCTATATTTCAATTAATTATTTACAGAAAGTATTTGCAACGTGTGCTTTTATTTCTTCAGCAGTTCCCATTGCTAGTACTTCATCAGCAAATTTTTTCATATCTGCTTCATTTACTGAAGTTATAAGTTTTCTTGCTGGAAGTATAGATATTGGAGACATAGAGAATTCATCTAATCCGAATCCAAGAAGTATTGGTATCATCATCTGATCTCCTGCTGCTTCTCCACACATTCCAACCCATTTACCTTCTTTATGTGCGTTGTCTATAACCATTTTTATAAGTCTTAACACAGCTGGATTGAACTGGTTGTATAAGTAGCTTATTTTCTGGTTCATTCTGTCAACTGCAGTAGTGTACTGTATTAAGTCATTTGTTCCTATAGAGAAGAAGTCAACATGTTTAGCAAGTACATCAGATATAACTGCTGCAGATGGTACTTCTATCATCATACCTATTTCTACATCTTTTGCGTATGCTATACCTTCAGCATCTAATTCAGCCTGAACTTCTTTAACTATTTCTTTAGCCTGTAATAATTCTTCTAATGAAGATATCATAGGGAACATTATTCTTAATTTTCCATATACACTCGCTCTGTATAATGCTCTTAACTGAGTTTTGAATATATCTGTTCTATCTAAGCATAATCTTATAGCTCTGTATCCTAAGAATGGGTTCATTTCTTCATCTAGAGGAAGATAGTCTAATTTCTTATCTCCACCTATATCAAGAGTTCTTATAACGATTGGTTTACCGCTCATTCCTTCTAATACTGCTTTATATGCTTCAAACTGAGTATCTTCTTCTGGTAATTTGTCTGAGTCCATATATAAGAATTCAGTTCTGTATAGTCCAACACCTTCAGCGTCATTTTTTATAAGACCTTCTATATCGTTTGGAGTACCTATATTACCTGCAAGTTCTACTCTTCTTCCGTCTAAAGTAACAGATTCTTTACCTTTTAATAATTCTAAAGCTTTCTTTTCTTCTTCGAAAGCCTGTTTTTTAGCTGCATAAGCTGCTTTTGTTTCTTCGTCTGGATTTATTATAACTTCTCCAGTATCCCCATTGAATACTACGAAATCTCCATCTTTAACGTTTTCAGTTATGTCAGTAAGACCTACAACTGCTGCTATTTCAAGAGTTCTAGCCATTATAGCTGTATGAGAAGTTCTTCCTCCTATATTAGTAAGGAATCCTAAAACCATTTTTTTGTTCATAGTAGCTGTATCTGATGGAGTTAAGTCGTGAGCAACTAGTACTACTTCTTCATCTAATGCAGATAAATCTACTACTTTTATTCCTAATAAGTGTCTTAACACTCTGTTTGTAACGTCTTTTATGTCTGCTGCTCTTTCTCTCATGTACTCATTGTCCATAGATTCAAACATTGCAACGAACATTTCTTTTATTTCGTTTAATGCGAAATCAGCATTAACTTTTTCGTCAGCTATTTTAGCTTCTGCTGCACCAGTTAATTCTGGATCTTCTAAAACTAAAAGGTGTGCCCCGAATATTTCAGCTTCAGCTTCACCTAATTCTTTAGCTGCTTTTTCTTTAACTTTTTCTAGTTCAACTTTAGATACCTGAACAGCATCTCTTAATTTAGCTATTTCAGCATCTACATCTGTTATAGTTCTTTTTTCTATAACAAGCTCTTTATGTTCTACAACAAGTGCTTTACCTAGTGCTATACCAGGAGAAGCTCCAGTTCCTTTGAATGCCATAACCATATCCTCCTAAAAGATTAATTATTTATAACCGATTCTTATTCACCGAATCCTGATTCAACCATTTCAGATAATTTAGCTATAGCTGCTTCTTCATCTTCTCCGTTTGCTATTAGAGTGAATTCAGTTCCTTTTGATAAACCTAAGCTCATTACACCCATTATTGATTTAGCGTTTACTTTTTTACCATTAGATTCTATTTCTACTGTTGATTTGAATTCAGATGCTCCTTTAACGAACATTCCTGCTGGTCTAGCGTGTAACCCTGTTTCGTTGATAACTGTTAATTTTTTTTCCATTTTTAAATTCCTCCTGAAGTGTTTTTTAATTTAAATTATATTATCTATATCTACCCCACTCTAGTGGGACATTTTTTGTCCGACGGTATTATTAAGTTCCCACTCGGCTATCTTTATCTATTATACTACTAAATTTTATTTTTTTCGACAACTTTCATTAATATTTTAATAAAAATTTTTTTAAAATCTTTTTGAAAATTATGTATAACATAAAAGATAGGTTTTTCTTACAAATTTTTGTAGCTTTTTACATCTAAAAGTATATTGATATACATAATTTACAGTATATATTACACTATTTTAAATTAGATATAAAGCAATCTACAAGCACAGATTTTCTGTGTTCTTTCTTTTGTTTAATATTAAGTCTAGCTTCTTCTCTACGCAACTCTCTATAATCTATTAAATTATCTCGATATGTATCATTTATTACTGAATTAATATCGTAGACTTTAACCCTATTTTTTCCCTTGCGCTCAAGTGCATTTTCATAAAGCGCAAAGTATAAATCTCTGTAGGTAAAATTCCTTGGTAGTGCTAATAGCTCTCCAGCTTTAGGAATAATAGCCTCCATTAAAGTTCTTAAATCAGGATTTCTTCTCATATTGAATACTTGACAAAGAAGATTTATATCTTCTTTTTTCATACGTCTTAGTTTTTCAAAGCACATATCTTCTGTAATATCGCCAGCATTTCTAAAATAGAATCTAACTCCATCGTACTTTTCAAAAGTTTTCATTGTATCTAAATATCCTAAGTTTATATTTTTCTGAATATGATCTCTATCCTTATTCATAGAGCCACCTAGATATTCTGATGGATATATAACTTTTAGATTTAAGTCGCTGTGTTTTTTTATACTGATTGTACCTTGTAAATTGTCCTGAATTCTAATAGCTACTATATCTTTGTAGCCTTTCTTTTCAAGCATTCCAATAGGTAGATTATCGACAAACATTCCATCTACATATAGCTTATTGTCCATTACATTCATTTTGAATATAGGTAGACTGGCACTCGCTATTAGATAGTCCACTAGTCTGCCCTTTGGTATATCCTCTAAAAATAACGACTGTGGATTTAGTTTTTTATCTATATACATAGTAACCATTCCAAAGTCTATTCCCTTGTTTCTTATTTTATCCTCATCCAAAGTATCCTCTAGCATCTCCCTAAGTGGAGTAATGTCGATTCCGTCATTTTCTTTAAATGACTTCTTTATAAGAGAAAGAATCTGGTTCATCCGCTTCATGCTCAAATCCATATCCTTTAGCTTTTCATACGTTTCAAAATCTACATTTATAAAATGCTTATAATCGTACTCAAGCCATATTTCCTCCATAATACGTATATCATTCTGAACCATATATGCACCATTCAATGCACCTATTGAAGAACCTGTAATTCCTTGAAAATCCATACCCATTCCTTTAAGTGCTTTATATGCACCTATTTGGTAGGCACCTTTTGTACCTCCACCTTCAAGAACTAGACCTCTCATAATACACCTCTTCTGATGCAAAATGCATCTTATTAAAATTTGTCTTTAAAGATATCTTCCTCAACTAACAAATCTATCTTTTGTATAAGCTTATCTATATTATCCGATATATTCAGCTTTTTTTCCATAATTTTTTTGGAATATTCTTCTATTTTTTCATAATTATCTCCCTTAAAGATCTTCATCTTCATAACTTTATTAGGATAATAATCATAAATTCCCCTACTCATCTTTTTTGCATTTATTTTATAATACTTGTCGTATATTGAAGAGTTTAAAAGAGCTACAATATACTCATATGAAAATTCTTCCTTGTACTCATCTTTTAAATAAAAAGAGTATACATCTGCGCTGCTGTATAAATTATCGTAATCTACAGCAAATTTATTTTCTCTAGATTTATAGGGATACATAACTTTAGTTCTCTCAAATACGCTTTTTTCTCTCCCCCACTGTAGTTCATACCACTTTCTAATACATTTTAAGCACTCTCTTCTGTTTTCTAACTTTTCTTTATACGGATTTATACAATTTTCAAAAATATATTTCTCATCATCCTCACATTTTATATCATTAGAATATATCATCTTGTGATTAACTTTAGGAATTACATATTTTTCTATATCTCTACTCTTTGCAAGGTCTTTCAAAAGTTTAGGCGTTATATTTTTTAATCTATTATCGTTATTTTTTAAGATAAACGCCTTATCGCATCCAGTTATAACACCTTGAGAACTTTCCGCTATTTCATAAAGCCTATACCCTTGCATTTTTTCAATTCTAAGATACAGCTCCATATCCTTTTCATTTGCTATAATCCAATCTGATTGCAATCTACTTGTAGATATTTTTATGCTCTCAAAATCTTTTGTATTATTCTTTATTTCCTCTACACTCTCGACAAGATTTTTTCTATCATTTACATATACATACTTATCTGATTTCTTTCTATATATATTGGTTGTAGAAATTCCATATCCTTTTTTTCTCATTCGTATTATGCACGCAGAAATACCTACACAGTCAAATACCTCTGCCCCAAGAAAGTCTATTATCTCCTCGATTTCTGCATTTTTTTCCAAGTAATTTCTAAGCAATTCAGCGGATATACTTTCTAAAAAATATCTAGGTGTTATCAAATGAATTACTCCATCATCTTTTAATAATTCTAGAGAATTTTTATAAAAACAGAAATATAAGTCTGATTTATCTCTATAAACTTCTCTGTACTTTGTCATTATAAATTGTTTATACTCTTTTGTAAGAAGTTTATGCCCGACATACGGTGGATTTCCAATTATAATATCAAACTTTGTTTTCCAATTTATTTTTAATCCATCTTGATTATATATATTCATCTTAAATAGACTTGTATTCCAATTATCCTCATTTAAGTAGGTTGCTTTATACTCATCCCAGCTTTCTTCTTCTTCTAAATCATCGTTTGCAATAGGTTCTTCATATTTACCTAAAATAGCGACCTTAGTCAAAAGCCTTTTAGTTATTTCTACAGCTTCCTTGTCTGTATCTGTTCCGTATATACAATTTTTTAGAATATATCTGGGTATATTTTCCTTTTTAAAACTTTCATCTCCATATTTTTCAACTAGTTCTTCGGACTTTTCTTCAAATATTTTAATCAATTTTTCAAAAGCATACACCAAAAAATTTCCACATCCACAAGATGAATCCAAAATTTTAGGACATGGATTTTTTAATACATCTAATTTTCCAACCGTATTGTCTACTATATACTCAACCATTTCTACTGGAGTGTAGTAGATACCATATCTTTTTCTTTTTTCTATATCTAAATTATTTTCATATAATCTCGCCGCTTTAAATTTTTCCATAATAAGCCCCTCAAAGTAGATAAATATTTATTTATACTAATTTTTGCCATTTTTTTCATCTAAAAACGTAAGAGTTCCCTGCATTATTCCCTCTGCTAGCATATCTTGGAAGTTGGGATCATTTAATTTTTTCATATCAGATACATTAGTTATAAATCCGCATTCAACTAATACTGCTGGCATTGTTGTTTCTCTAAGTATTTCAAAGCTATTCCGAAGTATTCCTCTACTCATTATCTCGACATAAGATGCCGTTGTCTGTTGTACAGAGTTAGCAAGTTCTTTAGATCCATCTGTAGCACCATTTCTGTACCATGTTTCAAGTCCATTTGCATCGCCGTATTTTTTCTGTGCATTTAGATGTATAGAGATTAAAGCATCTGCATTGGCTCTCTTCGCAATTTCAGCTCTTTCTTCTAAACTTACATACTTATCCTCAGTTCTAGTCATTATTACATTTACATCAGACTCTCTCCCCAGCCTTGAAGCTACCTTTTTAGCTATCTGAAGTGCTATATCCTTTTCATATACAGTTTCTGTACTATCAATAGATCCTTTGTCATTTCCTCCATGTCCTGCATCTACAACAATATTATATTTTTTCGATTGCCGCTTTTTCTCATCATCCAAATCATACTGCCCTTTTGTTGGATGTTTTTTATCTGTACTATCCCCAGCTGCAGAATTTTCATTATTTGCTGAGCTACTACTTCCAGAGTTATTTTCTATAGTGGATGAATTTGCACTTGATAATTTACCTTTTATCATCTGCACTCCCTTAACTCCACAAAATCCTAATGCCACAACCAAAAGAACTGCGATTGCAACTCTTTCCCATTTAATCTTTCTCCCCTTCTTCTTAGGAGTATTATTTGATGTTTTAGGTTTTTTAATTTTTTTTGCTTTCTTACTACTATTAGCATTAGATTTTTTTACCGAAGTATTTTGTTTTGTTTTTACTGGTTTATTCTTTTCTACATTATTTTTTTCTTTTGTAGTATTTTTATTATTTTTAGTTGTATTCTTTGTACTTATCTGACCAGTTTTTTTATTTCTATCTATATATATAACATTACTTTTTTTATTTGAATTTCCCTTGTTTTTATTTTTATTATCTTTGCCCGTCATACTATCACCTTTCTATAACATAGTCCCTATTATTTTAACACTTGAAATTATTTTTTTCAATCGAATAGTTTACATAACAATACAATCTATACTTATATTATGCATTAAAAAAGCAGGCTCCTCAGCCTGCCTTTTTAAAATTATAAGTCTTTTGGGATTAATTTATACTTGATTCTCTCTATTTATGAGATAGGATAGTTTCTGATGTTATTATTGGATTCATCACATCATCTATAGATGCTGTTGATCTTATATCCATTTTTGTTTCTGATTTTACAAAGTCTCTTGAAGTTATTATTGGGTTCATTACATCTTCTTCTGCTACTTTGTTTACACTATCATTTTTAACTTCTTCTTTTACGAAATCTCTTGAAGTTATTATTGGACTCATCACGTCTTCTTTAGCTACCATATTTATGTTGTCGTTTTTAACTTCTTCTTTTACAAAGTTTCTAGAAGTTATTATAGGGTTCATTTCGTCAACTTCTGGTAATTCTATTCTATTTTTATCAGCTTCTTTCATTTCTACAGTTCTTGAAGTTATTATTGGGTTTAGGCTTTCATCGATTTCTAATGCACTTGCTTTCTGTACACCTATTCCACCTACTACTACTACGATTGCTACTGCTGCTAATAATTTTTTAAGATTTAAGTTTTTCATGACTGTCCCTCCATTTATCTGAATGTAATTATTTTCTTTTGTTTGATATTTATTTATCTCTTTCTTTGATTATAGTTTAACAAATGTTTTGCAAAAAGTAAAGCCTTTTTTGAAAAATTGTATTAAATTTTTTTATTTTACTTTACAATTTCGACAATTAAACAAAATAGTCTTATTTACATATATTTTCAGAAAAATTAGCCATAAAAATTTATTTTTTAATGCTTTTTTTGTTCTATCCAACAAATTTTCTGACAATTTACCCTTATTATACAACTTGCATACGCATATCGAGTTGTATCTTTTTAATTATATTTTTCTGACAATTCAAAACAACTCGACTATTCTGTAGTTATTTTTTTAACATAATATATTTCATTTTTACTATTCTATTTACAATTTCAAATTCATTTCTACTTATTTTGAATATTTTTTATCATTCTTTCATATAATATGTCTATTTTCATTCATCTATTCCTATTTTTCATATAATTATGTATATTTTTCTACAATCTATTCAATAAATTAAATACATATATAATGTAGAAACTTTTCAACTAAAAAAAGCCCCAACTACAAAATAACTGTAGCTGAGGCTTTCTTTGTATGATTATATATTGAATACTTCTTTTATTTTTTCTAGCACTCCATTTTCACTATTCTTACCAGCTATAAATCTAGCTTTTTCTTTTAATGCATCTATAGCATTTTCCATTGCATAACTATAGTATCCACATTCTATAAGCTCTAAATCATTCATCTGGTCACCAAATATCATTATCTCTTCACTTTTTAGACCATATCTTTCTTTTATATGCTCAAGAGCTTTTCCTTTTGTTACTCCTTTTTCCATTATATCTAACCAATGAGGTCCAGATGTACAAACAGTCATATAATCACCAAACTTATCAAAATAATCCTGGCAATGTTCAGAAATAGGTCTATCATCGTATATTGCTGTTTTTAGTACATCTTCCTTAACATCTTTTAAATCATCTACAACTGTTACACTTGAGCAGTATATATCTAACATTTTTAAGAATTCTTCATCCTTACATTCTGTATATGCAGTGTATTTAGTATTTAAAAGAATTTCTTTATTTTCTGCAGCTCTTGTAAAGTCTATTATATCTTCTACATTTTTCTTGTCCATAGGATCACATAATAGTTCTTCCCCTTTATTTACTGCAAATGTTCCATTTTCAGCTATAAACATCATTTTATCTTTTACTGATTCAAAAAGTGTTTCTAGTGATGGATACTGTCTACCACTAGCAGCCATAAATGTAACTCCCTTTTTATATAATTCATTAAAAACATGATTAAATTCTTCGTTTAATTCTCCATTATTGTCTAATAGAGTCCCGTCTAAATCTGTCGCTATAAGCTTTATCATAGAATACCCCCTCTTAATTTTTAATCTTTTTATAATATACCCCACCTTTATGAAATTTTCAAGAATTTTAGTTTTCAATCTATATTTATAGTTGAAAAAGTTGTAGAATATATTCTGTGACAATATTATATAAAAACACAAAAGCTATTGAATAATTCTCTGTATTCTAATATAATTATAAGATGATTTTATAATATTTTTATAGAGTATATTATTTAATTGAGTAAAAATTAATTGAGAAAAAAAGAATAAAATAAAAGAAAGAAGGGATTTTTTTGTCTAAACTCAGAAAGCTTGTTATACTTCTTGCGGTTCTTGTTATAGCCTTTCCGACATGTGTGTTTGGATATGTATATACAAAATTAAAAACTGTTCAGGATAATGGTGATTACGATGCCCTGAATAGTCTGGACCACAAAAATGATAGCGGCATAACAAATATTCTTCTTCTTGGTACAGATGGTAGACCTGGCGAAAATGCTCAGAGATCTGATGCTATGATGATTCTTACTGTTGATAATAAAAACAAGAGTCTAAAGCTTACTTCTCTTGGTCGTGATACATATGTAGATATACCTGGACATGGAAAACAAAAATTAACTCATGCCTACTTCTACGGAAAAGCAGATTTACTTATCGAAACTATAGAAGAAAACTTCAAGCTTGATATTCACGATTACGCTCAGGTCGATTTCTATTCATTTATGGATATAATAAACGTACTTGGTGGTGTAACGGTTGATGTTCAAGAAAGTGAGTTAAAAGAGCTTAATAAATTTATACCAGAAACATATTCTTGGTATGAACATGATGACAAAGGTAAGATAAAATATGTAACTAAGGCAGGTAAACAAAATCTAAATGCATACCAAGCACTTTCATTTGCTCGTATAAGAAAAAATGACGGTACTATGGAAAGAGATAATAGACAGAGAATGGTTATAGAAGCTATGGTTAAAAAACTAAAAGGTCTTCCAATATCAAAATACAACGACCTTATGAACTCTGTTTTACCATATGTTAAAACAAATATGTCACCTGCAACAATACTTGGACTTGCAAAAGACGTACTTTCAATTGGTAACTTCGATATAACTTCACTTCAGTTCCCTCTTCACCCAGAACGTGAAGTAAGACTTGGAAAAGCAGGTTATGTTATACCATTTGAAGAATACGAAGTAGATATATTACACGATTTCATATTTAAAAATATAGTTCCTACAAAAGAACTTATAGATAATGCGGATAAACAGTATGGAAGAACAGATTACAGCGATTATACAGAAGATAATTCTTCATCAAGTTCTTCTAGTTCATCTAGCTCATCTTCATCTGATTTAGATGAAGATAGTACTTCTAGTGGAAGCTCTAGTCATTCTGGAAGCAGCAGCCATTCTTCTGGTGGAAGCAGTCACTCTGGTGGTTCTAGCTCAAGTGGCTCTAGTTCTGATGATAGTTCTTCTAGTGGCTCTAGTTCAGGAAGCTCTGATTCTGACAGCTCTAGTGGTGGTTCTGATTCAGGAAGCTCTGATTCTGGTAGCAGCGACTCTGGTAGTGGAGAAGTAACTGAATAAATATAAAACTTTGGGACTGTTGCGTATCTTGCAACAGTCCCTTTTATTATTTAATCTTTTATAAATTTATTATTTTTTAAAATGGTATAAATCAAAATTTATAATTATTATATTTATTCGCAGTATTGAATTTATAGACAAAATCTTCTCCAGTTTGTTCAAATCGAATTTTATAGGGATAATATCTAACTTAGTAGATTGAAGTGCATAGACAAAACTCTCTCGACAATCTGGAGACGTGAGGTGAACTGCTCCCCTCTGAGTAGACAAGTGAAATAAATAAATTCACTTTAAACTTAGAAGGGAGCAATTTTTATGCCTAGAAGCAATGTAACCGCAAAACAAAAATTAGATGCAGTAAAAAAGATTCTTTCTGGCGAAGAAAGTCGAAGACATATTCGGCAGATTTATGGTGTAGCTCATTCTTCTGTCGAAGAATGGATTTTAAAATATCAAATAAAAGGAGAAAAAGCTTTTAGTGATAAATTTCAAAAAGTTGAATATTCAAAGGAAGTTAAAGAAGCAGCAGTTAAAGCATATTTAAATGGTGATGGTTCACAAAATGAAATTTGTAGAATTTATGGACTTAATTCAAGAAGTCCACTTGAACAATGGATAAAGGAGTATAATAGTAATAAAGAATTAAAATCTTCTAAATCCATTGGAGGAACTATTATGACTAAAAATAAAAAAACTAGCTTTGAAGAAAGAGTTGAAATTGCTCAATATTGCATTAAATTTGGACATAGTTACAGCGAAGCTGCTGAAAAATATAACATATCATATACACAAGCACGTAGCTACGCTCTTAAATATAAAGAATCTGGCAAGGATGCTCTAAAAGATAAAAGAGGAAAAAGAAAATCTGAAGATCAATTAACAGAAGTAGAACATCTTCGCAGAGAAATAAAACGATTAGAAAATGAAAAAAGACAGGCTGAAATGGAGATAGCTTTATTAAAAAAAATACAGGAAATAGAGAGGAGGTGAGTTTGCAGAGAGTACGAAATAATTATATATACGCAGCTATAAAAGAAGTGCATGAAAAACATCATTATCCAATAAGTTCTCTATGTAAAATAAGCAATGTAAGTAAAAGTGGTTACTTTAAATGGTTAAAACATCAAAAAACTTACAATGATATAAGAAATGAAAAAATTGCTAATATCATAGAAAAAATACACTCTGACTATCCCGACAAAGGCTACCGCCGTATTAGAGATGATTTATACAGATATTATAATATAAATGTAAATGATAAAAGAATACTACGTATTTGTCGTGTACTTCAAATTAAATCAACTATAAAATATAAAAATAATGGATGTACAATTCAAAATCAACATCCTACATATACAACAGAAAATATTCTTAATAGAAATTTTAAAGCTGATGCACCTGATGAAAATGGCTAACAGATGTGTCAGAGTTTCACTACTATGTAAATGGAGAAAAACATAGACTTTATCTAAGTGCAATTCTAGATCTTTATGATAGAAGAATTGTTGCTTATACAATCGGAGATTCAAATAATACAGAACTAGTGTATAATATGTTTGATTTTGCCGTAAAAAATAACCCAAAAGCACACCCAATTTTTCATTCAGATAGAGGGTATCAATATACGAACAGAACTTTTCATTCTAAATTGGTAGCCGCAGGCATGACACAAAGTATGTCTAGAATAGCTAGATGTATTGATAATGGACCAATGGAAGGTTTTTGGGGGATTATAAAAAGAGAAAGATATTACGGAAAAAAATTTAATAGCAGAAAAGAATTAGTTGATATGATAGAAAATTATATAAATTATTATAACAATTCAAGATTACAAAGAAAGTTAGGTGTATTAACACCTTTTGAAAAGCATGAAGAATTTTTAAAAGTAGCATAAAAATATCCAGCAAGGAAAATACCTTGCTGGATGATAAATTTAACTTTTATTTATTTTGACAGTCCACTCTACGGGTAGCAGTTCAAGGTTGATTTACAACAAAACAATTTACTTATACACACGTCGAAGCTGGAGAGGAGTTTGTCTATGACTTCAATTCCTGAGAGATATTAACGTATAAATTTTGATTTATCTACTCTTATATAGTAAATTCATAAAAGATTATCACTTGAATTCATCATAAGTCTTTAATATAATAAAAAAGTGACTTGCATATTTTTGCAACGCTATTTATAATGATAAAAGACTTATTTTTTAGTGTGATATTATTCAAATTTTAGAAAGAAGGTTTTTATTTTGGCAGATAATAGAGATAACCCGTCTAACAAGATAAGAAGGGTTAGCGCTTCTTCTAAGAATGGACAGTCTAGTTCTCCACGTACTAATGCCTCAAAAGTTCAGAGGTCGTCTAGTCGTGGCAATTCTTCTGGTAATAGATCATCGCAATCTATAAATACAAATGTCAGAAGAAGTTCAGACAGTTCTCGTTCAAATCCTAGTAGAAGAGCTCCCGGTGGGCAAAATAGGAATATCAAAAAATCTCCTATGAACTCAAATCTAAATAGAGGAAGTCGTTCCTCAGACGGAAATAATTATGACAATATAAATAAAGAGCAACCTAAAAATAGAAATCCAAGAAATAGCGGTAGTGCTCGTGCTGCTAGAAATGCAGAGAGAAAAAGACAGAAGAGAAAGAAGATTAAGCGTATAATGACTGTTATATTAGTTATTATTTTAGCCTTCCCTACTGTAGGTGCTATTTCATTTATTAAAAAGGTTGCAGACGCATATGATCCATCTATTGCAAGTGGTGTATTCGACAATATTACACATATAAACAAAAAAGGTATTACTAATATCCTTTTACTTGGATCAGATGCCAGAGAAGGCGAGGAAAAGTCTAGAACGGATACTATGATGATATTTACAATAGATACCGTACACGATTCTCTAAAGCTTACTTCTCTTGCTAGGGATGCGTATGTAAATATTCCTGGACATGGATATACTAAGCTTACCCATGCCTATTATTTAGGTGGTGTCGAGCTTCTTACAGAAACTATAGAAGATAACTTTGGTGTAGATATACATAACTACGCACTTGTCAATTTTGAATCGTTTATGTATATTATCGATGCTATTGGCGGTGTTACGGTAAATGTTAAGGAATCTGAGCTTGCTGAGCTTAATAAATTCATCCCTGAAACGTATTATTGGTATAAGGATAAATCTCAGCCTATGCAACTTATAGAATCTCCTGGTGAACAGCTTCTAAATGGATATCAGGCACTTTCATTTGCTCGTATAAGAAAGAACGACTCTGCATTTGAGAGAGATAGACGTCAGAGAGACGTTATACAGGCAATGTTCTCTGGGGTTAAGGCTATGTCCAAATGGCAGTATCCAAAGCTTTTAAATGCTGTTTTACCTTATTTAAAGACTAATATGAAAACTACACAGATAGTTTCACTTGGAATGTCTGTTATAAGAATGGGAAGTCTTGATATTAAACAATTTGAATTCCCTATAACAAACTCACCATATTCTATTGAAGGTAAGTATAAGAATGCTGGATGGGTAATAAGATTTACTGAGGACTCTGTAAAAATACTACAGGACTTCATATTTAATGATAAACAATATGTAAAATAAAATCTAAAAATAGGCTGTTGCAGATTTTGCAGCAGCCATCTTTTTATTTTTTATTTGAAGTGAAAACACAAAAAGGATGCAGAATGCATCCTTTTTATAAAGTTTATCTAAAAAATATTTTATTTAAGATTTTCTCTGATTTTGTTGTAAGTGTCGTTTGATATTCCTCCACCTATTCTGAATACGCTGTTAGTTTTTTTGTTTTTTAGTATGTTTGCCTGTTCAGAATCTAGGGAATTTCCTGCTATTACAATTGGAGATTTTGTTCTTGCTGCGTATACACCTACACTTATTGCATCTACAAGCGGTCTATTTTTAGCCACAAATACTGGATTGTAAGTTTCTGATGGATATAGAGCTTTTATTACTCTAGCATTAGTCTGATTTCTATTGCTTCCACCTATTCTATTTCCAGATACATTTCCTGATACTACAGAGTCTATTTCTTTGATTACATTATTAGAAATAACTGCATTTTCTCCTAAGAAATATGCTGAAGATATAGAATTTGATTTTATCCAGTTTTTAACTGATGAATTTACACTATTTTTTGAAGTAACTATTATAGGTGCTTTTTCCTCAGCTGCTTTAGACACAACTGATAATGCATCTGCTGCACCATTTTCTCCAGCTACGTATATTTTGCTTACATTAGCCTTTGAGTCTATTTCTTTAGCTATATTTACAGATAACTCTTCTATGTTTGATCCTTCTATTCTTTTTATAGAAGCTGATGGAGCTACCTTTTTAATATTGCTAACAGTATTTTCTCCTATAGCACTTTTGTCACCTATTATTATTATATTAGATGGACTTAATCTTTTTAATTCATCTGTAGTATATTTGCTAACCTTATCTTTTTCTGCAAGAAGTACCGGTGCATTATAAGCTGATGCAAGAGGATTTGATACTATCCCCTCTATTTCATTAAGTCCATTTGCTATTACTACTGTAGAAGATGCATTCCACCCTTTTTTACTTATTTTCGCCGCAGTATCGTATCTATTAGCTCCGATAATCTCTGTAGAAGTGGGTAAGTTTTTATCTTCTATTGTTCCATTGTATGCTCCATACATACTCTTTAAGTCGTTATATATGCCAGCATTATTCACTATATCTCTGGCTGAGAAATACATACTACCTTTAACTGTACTGTACTGTTTGTTTATATTTATCTGATTCTTTATTTCTTTAGCTATATTCTGTCCACCATGGCTTGACTGACCCTGTTTATATATTCCCTGACCTATATAAAGGTCTACATCGTATCCTTTTACTTCATTAGCCCACCATTTTACAAGTTTAGAATAGTCAGCTACTTTTAACCCTATTGGCCAGTATATCTGAGGAACTATGTAATCTACATATCCTTTTCTTATCCAAGTTCTTGAATCTGCAAGCATATTGTAGTATGACTGTGAGCCACTAGTTTCAGAACCATCTGGGCAATCTGATGATTTATTTCTCCATATACCAAATGGACTTACACCAAATTCACAACCAGATCTAGCGTTTACAACAGCTTTCACTTTTTTAAGAAGAGTGTTTACATTTTCTCTTCTCCAGTTGTTTCTATCCTGCCCTTTTCCATATGCTTTATATGATGCATCATCTGGGAATGAAGATGATGGATAGAAATAATCGTCAAAGTGTATTCCATCTACGTCGTATTTATCCACAACTTCTTTTACTGTTTTTACAAGATAGTCTACAACAGCTGTATTACCTGGATCATAGTACATTTTGTTATTATATTTTATTACCCAGCTTGGATTTTTTCTAGCTGGATGAGATGATACAAGTGAATTTAAGTCAGTACCTGAAGATGTTACTCTGTATGGGTTCATCCATGCATGAAGCTCCATTCCTCTTTTGTGTGCTTCTTGTATTGCAAATGCTAATGGGTCATACCCTGGATCCTTGCCCTGTGTCCCAGTTAAGTACTTAGACCATGGGTTTATAGATGATTTATAAAGTGCATCTGACTCTGGTCTAACCTGAAGTACTATTGTATTTATTCCACAGCCTTTTAATTTATCCATTAACTGTGTAAGTTCCTGTTTCTGTTTTGATGCGTTGTTTTTTGTTTTAGGCCAGTCTAAATTATAGACTGTAGATACCCAAGCTGCTCTCATTTCCTTTTCTGCAGCTTGTGCGTTATTTGTGTAAGATACACTTCCTACAAACATAAATACCGCCAACATAACAACTGTTAGTTTTTTTAATATCTTTTTCATTTTTTCCTCCCTTTCCAATTATTTTTACTTTACCTTATATATTTTATAATAGATTTTATATTATATAAAGAAAATATTATAGAAAAAGCAGTAAATGTAAATTTACCGCTTTTCCTATTACTTTAATTTAGTTTTTTAATTTGTCGGTTAAGAGTTTATATTATACTGCTAAAGCAGTTATAATCTTTTATTAATTTATACTACTCTTCTAGCAACTATCATTTTTCTTGCTGATAATTTGCTTATTTTTACAACATCGCCAGTCTGTGGTGAGTGTATATACTGGTCATTTCCTATATACATTCCAACATGGTTTACTGAGCTTCCTTTACCGAAGAATACTAAATCTCCTGGTTTTAATTCTGATTTTGAAACTTTTTTACCGTATTTTGACTGTTCTCTTGATGTTCTTGGTATGCTAACTTTTGCTCCATTTTTATAAGCGTAGTATGTTAAACCTGAGCAGTCAAATGAGCTTGGTCCAGTAGCTCCCCATTTGTATGGTTTACCTAACTGAGCTTTTGCTACTTTTAATGCTGCTTCTGCTTTTGTACTTGTTTCACCTGGTATTGTTACATAGTTTGAACTAACCCAACCTACTTTTCCACTTTCTGTTTTTACCTGATACCAACTTCCAGATGTTTTTAATATCTCTACAAATTTACCTGCGTATATTTTTTCTACTACTTTCCCTTTTGTTGATGCTTTATCTCTAACATTTAAGAAATCACAATCTACTACTTTTCCACATTTATTTTTTGATTTAACTCCATTAGCGTCAAATCTGTATATTGTTCCTCTTACATCTCTAAATGTGTTTTTAACCATTACACCTTTTGCATTGAAGTAATAATCTTTTCCGTCTATTGTTCTCCACATCCGCTGTGCTAGAGAATTATCATTAGTTAAATAATAAGTTTCATCACCTATTTTTAACCAACCTCTCTGTTTTACACCATCTTTATAATAGTATGTTTTTCCATTTTCCTGTACAAATCCGTTTTTAGCTGCAGTTCTTGCAACATCTGTTGTAGATACTGTCTGTATATTTTCTAATTCTTCTGCTCCTGCTTCTACAGATGCATCTGTCACCATTATCGCTCCTGATATCATAACTGCTGCCATGATCTTTGCCAAAAACTTATTTTTAAATATCTTCGTCATTAATCGTCCTCCTGTAATTATGATTCATGATTTATAGATAGTGGGTATTTTATAAATCATTTTTGTAGCCCCTCTCGCTACATTTTTAATTGTAACATAATGGTTACAGAAGAACAAGCTTTTTGTTACATTTCTGTAACTATTTTGTTACTATTTTGTTACTTTTTGTATATTTTCACCAAATTAAAAGTATATTTTGTTATTTTTACAGATTTACTGTAAAAAAGTGACATAATTAATTACAATAGAACAATAAATTGTAACAATTTCGCTAATATCCTTCCACATTATATACTAGAAAATATAATTTAAAAAATGGGCTGACGCAAAATATGCGCCAGCCCGTTTATTTAAACTATATTTCTCTAGTATATTTTCTTAACCATTCTGTTTCTTCTTCATCTAGGTATGGAGAAACTTTTTCAAATACTAGTTTATGGTATTCATTTAAGTATTTTATATCATCACTGTTCATAACTTCTGGAACTATACCGTCTAAGTCAAATGGTATATAAGTTATTGGTTCGAAGTACATAAACTGTCCGTATTCATTCTGTTCTCCCATGCATACTAGAAGTTCATTTTCTAATCTTATACCATGAGATCCTTCTATATATACACCTGGTTCATCTGTTAATATCATACCTTCCTCAAATTTATGAGTATCTCCAGCTCTATATCTCCATCTTAAGCTTGTTGGAGCTTCGTGTATATTTAATAAGTATCCTACACCATGTCCAGTACCGCATTTATAGTCAAGTCCTCTTTCCCATAAAGCTTTTCTAGCTAGTATATCTAAGTTCATACCAACGCATCCCTGTAAGAATGTAGCATTAGCAAGACGTAAGTTACACATAGCAACTAATGTAAAGTGTTCTTTTATAGTATCTGATACTTCACCAAGTACGAATGTTCTTGTTATATCTGTAGTTCCTTCCCAGAATCCAGCACCAGTATCTGTTAAGTAAACACTTCCTTCTCTAAGTCTTACATCAGTTTCTGGTTTTGAGCAGTAGTGCATCATTGCTGCGTGATCTGCATAAGCTGATATTGGTTCGAAGCTTGGTCTTATGAAGTTACCCATTTCTTCTCTTAATTCATCTAATTTTTCAGATGCACTCATTTCAGTTATTTCCATAGTTTCTACATTTTCTTTAACCCATTTCATGAATTTAACATGAGCTACAGAGTCTTTTATCTGAGCTATTCTCATGTTTTCTATTTCTTTAGGGTTTTTCATAGCTTTGAATAAAACTTCTGGATTTCTTTCTTCAACTTTAGCTACACCTTCTGGTATGTTGCTGTATATAGCGTAGTTTAATCTAGCTGGGTCTATAAGTATAGTTTCTCCAGCTGGTATTTTTTTAGTATCTGCATAAACATCGTTGTAAGGATGAACTGCTACACCTATTTCAGCGAATTCTGCTTTTAATTCATCATTTAATTTAGTTTCATCTATATATAGATCTACCCCATCCATTTTAACTACCATATAAGATAATACTAGTGGGAAGAAGTCTATATCGTCTCCACGCATGTTAAGTACCCAACATATATCATCTATAGTAGCAACTGTGTGGTAAGTAGCTCCACACTCTTTCATATATTCACGAATTCTTTCTATTTTGCTAGCTGCACTTTCTCCAGCGTATTCTTCACCTAGTTTGAATGCAGGTTTTTTAGAAAGTTCTGGGCGATCTTCCCATATTTCATCTATTAAATCTACTTCATATTTTATAGTAGCTTTATTTGATTTTGTTATTTCTTCGTAGCCCTGTCCTTCTCCCATAGCTACTACTCTACCATCAAATCCTAAGCAGTTTCCTTCTACTAATGTAGATTTTAAGTATTCATTTATTGTAGGTACTCCTGGTTCAGCCATTCTCATTAATTCTACACCAGATCCTTCTAGCTGTTTAGCAGCCTGAGTGAAGTATCTTCCGTCTGTCCATAATCTAGCTTCATCAAGAGTTATAACTGCAGTACCTGCAGAACCTGTAAACCCTGTTATAAATTTTCTAGCTTTGAAATGTTCTCCAACATATTCACTCTGATGGAAATCTGAAGTTGGAACAACATATGCATCGATTCCATTTTTTCTCATTAATTCACGAAGCTGTTCTATTCTTTCTTTAACAGTCATTGTAATTTACCCCCTACATTTTCATAATATAATTACTTTTTTTATTTACAAATAAATTTTTTCTATTTTTTTAAAATTAAAAATATTTATTTGCTTTTAAAAAGCTGTTTCACTATCGCGTGAAACAGCTTTTTATATGCTATTTTATTATATTGTATATATTTAATTAAGCTTCAACTTCATCTTCATCTTCAACTAGTTTAGATAATCTCTTATCTAGTACGAATAATACTACTGCAGATATGAATGCAACTACTGCTATTGCTATACATACGCTAGAGAATTTGAATCCTCCTTCGAATGTAGCTGAGAATAGTGGTCCGTATGCTAATGAAGATATAAATGTAGCTATACCCCAAACTGCCATCATTGTTGATAAGTAACGGCTTGGAGAATATTTACTTATGAATGCGTGTCCTAATGGTGAGAAGAACATTTCACCTAATGTTAGGATGAATGAGAATATTAATAACCAAAGAACACTTATCTTAGCTCCACCACGCATTACATCTAGTACTGCGAAGAATATATAAGATACACCAAGTACTCCTATACCTATACCAGTCTTTTTGAATAAAGACATATCTCCCTGTGGTCTAGCAGCAAGTTTTCTCCATAACATAGCCATAACTGGTCCTAAGATTACACAGAATATTGAGTTTGCAGCGTCGAACCAAGTAGTTGGAACTTCGTATCCTGCAACAACCCAGTTCATGTTTTCTGTCCAGTAGTAGTAAACTGGTAGATATGCTAAGTTCCAGAATATCCAGAATATTACTGAGAATCCAGCTACAAGGAATATAGCAGCGATTCTTTTCTTTTCAACTTTAGTAAGAGGTTCATCTTTAGCTTCTTCTTTATGAGCAGCTTTTTCAGCTTTTTCTCTTTCAAGTTCTTCAGCAGTTTTTTCAAATTTGAATGGTTTTTTACCAACTTCACCCATGAAACGATTTCCAAGAACGAAGAACCATAAAGCACCTAACCACATTGATACAGCTGCTAATTTGAAGCAAGGAGCAAATCCTAGTACTCCGTTTTTAGCGAATACGTCTTTGTATAATATACCAACTAAGAAAGTACCTATGAAAGCACCTGTGTTAACTAATGTATAACGGATAGAGAAAGCAGAGTCAACCTGATCTTTATCTGTTACTATACGTCCTATAAGTGCACCAGTTTTCTGTAAACCAAGACCTATACTTACACAGAATATCATAACATAAACCATTGCAGGTGATTTAGCTATACCACCACAATAGTAACCAATACCAGCTATTATATAACCTATTGGAGTAGTTTAACGTCCACCTATATATCTATCGGCGATAACTCCTCCTAGTAATGGTCCAAGATAAGCAAATGCTGTTAATAATGATTGCATTGTAGCACCCTGTCCTTTAGAAAGTCCAAGACCTCCTGTTGCAACAGATGCTGTTACGAAAATAAGTATCAGTGAACGACCTAGATAGTAAGCAAGACGTTCAAAGATTTCAGTACATCCACATACCCAAAAGCCCTTTGGATACCCTTTTTTCTTTGTTTCTCCCATTTCTAACAAAAACCTTCCTATTCAATTTCAGCTAATTTTTTTTGCCGCTGTAGCAATAATAATGCTATTAATTTAACATTAAAGGGATTGTAATTTATATTTTAAATTATCCCTTTTTTCAATTACATTTTAATATATCTTTTTTGTTTTATTAACGCTTTTTTTAGTATAATAACAAAGTTATATTAATAAATTTATCTTATAAATCGTATTATTTTAAAAAATTACCTTTTATGATTACGTTTTCCAACTATTTTTTTATTATTTTTTTATCAATCTAGCTTTAGTTTTGCAAATTTTTCTGAATTTTTTAGCGTTATTCTTTTTTTACTATAGTTTTTTTATCTTTTGTAAATTTCTATCTATATACTTTAAATATAACTTTTTAATATTTAATCTTAATTTCTAATTTCTTTATTTTCATAACGATAACTTTTAATTATCAGTATACAATAGACGTTACACTTTATATTATTTTTATAATTATTAAATATAAATAATTTCACTGGTATAATTTAAAATTTTTCTAGAATACTTTTAATAATTTAAATTAAGAAAGGACGCCTTACAGACGCCCTTTTTCTTTTTATTTATATATAAATTGTATTTATTACGTAAAAAAAGGACGTTTTAAACGTCCTATAATCATCTTCTTAATTACTGTATAACTCTTCTTGCAGTATATAAAGTTCTTGATGATAATTTGCTTATTTTAACAACATCACCAGTCTGTGGTGCATGTATGTACTGATCGTTTCCTAAGTACATTCCAACGTGGTGTATTCTTCCACCTTTAGCGAAGAATACTAAATCTCCTGGCTGTAATTCAGCTTTTGAAACTTTTTTACCAACATTTGCCTGATCTCTTGATACTCTTGGAAGTGATACCCCAGCACCATTTTTGAATGCATACTGCATTAATCCTGAACAGTCGAATGAGCTTGGTCCAGTTGCTCCCCATCTATATGGTTTACCCATCTGAGCTTTTGCTACAGATATTACTTTCTGAACTTTAGCGTTTACTGGTTCATTGTAGTTGAAGTAATCTCCATTTGACCATCCATTTAAACCATTTAATGTTTCAACTTTATTCCATCCATTTGCTTCCCCAGTTATTTTAACTAGTTCGCCTGGTTTTAATCTTCCTTTTTCTGCTGATTTTGCATTAGCTTCAGCTCTTACTGCTAAGAAGTCACAATTTACAACTTCTGCATATCTTTCATTTTTAACTTTTGTTCCATCAGCATTAAATCTGAATATTCCATCAGTTGTTTTAACTACTTCATTAGCAACTAATGTTCCATCAGCTTTGAAGAAGTAATCAACTTTATTTATTGTTCTATATCTTGACTGAGCCATTTCGAAGTTATTCATGAAGTAATATTTTTCTCCGTTAGCTTCTACCCAGCCTTTTATTTTTTTACCATTTTTGTAGTAGAAAGTTTTGTTACCCTCTTTAACAAAACCATTTTTAGCTGCAGCTCTTGTTTCTGTAGTTTCAGAAACTACTGCTATATCAGATATTTCATCTGCCATTACTGTATTATTTCCAGCAAATGCTGTTAGTGAACCAGCTATTATTACAGCTGCCATTATTTTAGATATTTTCTTGTTTATGTTTAACGAATGCATTAATCGCCCTCCTGATTTCTCTTAATTAGTTAGTGGTTAATGTAGTAAAATTTATCTTTCTAAATTCTACATTTTTTATTCTATCATAGCTTATTACATTAGACAAGCTTTTTTGTAACATTTCTGTAACATTTCTGTAACTTTTTTGTAATTTTTGTTGTTACCCTTGTTGCAACCATTGAAATTTCAACATTTTAATTGGTAACAATTTGAAATTTATTACAAAATCTACTGTCTTTTTTTAAGCCTTACAGTTATTAAATATATCATTTTTGTATTATTATGTCAACCTTTTATAATTATTTCATCAATTTTATAAAAAAAAGACCTAAATTTTTATTAATTTAAGTCTTTTTTTATACTATTTTTATCCATAATAATGTTTTTTTGTAACTATTTTGTTTCTATTTTAATTTTTAACCTATTTTCTAACATCCAACAAACAACTTTCTGCTATTTGTTACAATCTGTAACAATTTATATCTATTTTCGTTTGAGTTTCTTTTTCACTATATCAGTTATCATCGAAACTTCATCTACTCTAAGTAACATTATAAGAAGTGCATAAACGCCAGCACCAACTATTATAGCTGTTCCCAACGCTATAACTTCCATAACAAATCCTGTTCCAAGAGCGCCAAATATAATATTATATACAAATCTTGCAACACCACCCATTATTATTGCCGAAAATGTAGTCTTAATAAATACTACAATTATTTTTCTTTGACCAAAGTCGCCAATTTTTTTCTTTAGACTTCTAAATAATAATGTAATACATATAATAGATGATAAGCTAGTTGCAAGTGCAAGTCCTGCGTGTTTTAGGTATCTTATAAATAAAAGATTCATACATATATTCATAACAACTGCTATTGTAGCATTTATCATTGGTGTCTTTGTATCCTGCACAGAGTAGAATATCTTTGTAAGAATATCTCTAAGCCCAACACCTATAAGCCCTATAGAATAGAATATAAGCGCCACAGCAGTCATCTGTGTAGCTCTTGCATCAAATGCTCCCCTTTGGAAAAGTATCCTAACTATAGGCTCTGATAAAACCATAGCTCCTATTGTCATAGGCATTATTATAATTATTACTGAATTGATACTTTTTCTAATAAAATCAAAAAACTCTGTCCTATCTACTAATGCAGATAATCTTGAAAACTGTGGATACACAACTGCAGATATCGATGCTATAAACATTCCCGTTACAAACCCTTTAAGTCTATCAGCATAGTTTAACGCCGATATACTTCCTTCTACAAGCGTAGATGCCAATGTCTTATCTACCATTATATTTATCTGATCAACCGCAACCCCAACTACTATAGGAGCCACAAGTATTAGCATCTTCTTTACATACTCGTCTTTGAAATCTACAAATAGTCTATATTTGTAACCTTTCTTATACGCAAATGGAACCTGAAATAAGAACTGGCTCGCCATCGCAAACAATGCTCCAACAGGAAGTATGTAAATATTATCAAGTAATACACTAAGTATCATAGCTGTTATTAATATAATATTGTACGGCAATCCTATAAGCCCTGGTATAGTAAAGCTACCCTTTGATTGAAGGTAAGACTTCATTATATCGCTCAACCCTGTAAATATTGCTCCAAATATTATTATTCTTGTAAATAATACCGCCTGTTTAAATGTTTCACCTTTAAATCCCATAGCAAATATTTTTACTATAGGCTCTGCAAATATAAATGAAATCGTTGAAAGTATTATTCCAAGTATTATAGTTATATTTAGTATATTATTCGAAAATCTAAGTGCTTTTTCTTCTCCACCCTCTCTTAGATTTTCATAGTAAAGAGGTATAAATGTCGTCGCTAGTGCTGTAGCAACTAATGTAAATAGAACTTTTGGTATATTTGATGCTGCTATAAACACATCACTATATACAGTCGCACCGTATAATGCACCAAGTACTAATTCCCTTCCAAATCCAAGTATCTTTGAAAGCATTGTGACAATCATTAGAGATACGGTTGCTTTTGCTACCTTACCCATTTATCTTATGTCCCCCTCTCCATAAAAAGAGGCTTCATCTTCTGCTATTTTATCCCAAGAGAAATTCTCTAAAGTATATTTTGAAAGAGATTCTTTATCATTTTCAGAGTTTACCACCTCAACAACTCTTTTAGCTATTCTCTTTTCAAACTCATCGCCATCAGCTATGATATTTTCTTTTATCCCAATAGCCTCAGAAATCCCACCTGCATCACTACCTACAACAGGCACACCACATGCATTTGCCTCAGTTATAACGCAGCCAAATCCCTCTCTTCTACTAGGAAGTATCATAACATCCATTGTATTCATCAAATTTCTAACCATATCTACATCTTGATTCCCTGTAAATACAGCCTTTAATCCTTTTTCATTGCATTCCTTTTCTACTTGAGATTTTAAAGGACCATCTCCAACAACTGTAAATGTATATTCATTACTTGGATCAATCTGTTTTATACTATCAAATATTTTCGCAAATTTGTCAGCTCTTTTTATCTTATTTACAGCTCCAACAAATCCAATATTTTTACCTTTAATATGGTATCTTTCTCTTATAGAATTCTTTTCCTCATCAGATATTATGTAGAAGTTTTTAGTATTTACACCATTTCTCGATGCGGTACAGTTATCTCCTGTATACCCTAGCTCTCTAGCAGTATCCATAAGCTTTTTACTTACAAATATATTCTGTTTTGCATTTTCCATTATCTGAAGTACTTTTGTTTTTATATGCTCATTTTCAAATGGCATAGTATGTACATCACTTCCATGGTAAGTAACGATATATGGCTTTTTAAACTCTCTATTTATCCAATACGCAATTCTCCCATGAGGGTATCCCCAATGGCAGCTAACCATATCACACTCTTCTATATCTGATTTGCAAGTATTGAAAAATTCCATAAACCTTTCTTTATCATTTTCTAGCTTTTCAGCTTTTTTACTCTTCATATCTATACTTAAATATACTTTTTTGTATTTTATACCATCAAGCTCAAAACCATCACTAGTCTTATCATAGGTATGCTTTCCTGCTATTTTTTTAGCCATCCTAAAAATACCAGTATCTTTAAACTGTACAGATATTACTTTATATTCGTTCTCTGGATGATTTTTCATTATTGCTTTTATCTTTTCATGTGTAGCCATAAAAAGACCTTTTTTATTATTCTCATCCATATTGACAATATATAGTATCTTCATAAAGTTGTATCCTTTCTAAAAATAAATTCCTATATTAATCGCTAATTTTATATTATACATCATTACAGTTAACTTTAATAGATTTTTAATTAATTACATAAAAAAAGTTCTCGGCATTAATAATTGTATTAATACCGAGAACTACTAATCATCATTTAAAAAGTATAATAATACTTTATATATTCTTCAACAATATTGTCCCAATTGAAGTCATTTTTTATTTTTTCTTCAAGATGTTCCATATTCCATACATTTCTGTTGTATATATCCTCTACTCTATCAGCTATTTCAGATACATTGTTACAGTCAACCGCATATCCTGCCTCTCCTTCTTTAAAGTAGCCATATACACCTTCATTTTTAGTGTATATTATAGGAAGACCTTGAGATAAAGCTTCTATATATACTAGACCAAAAGTTTCTCTTTTAGAAGGCATTATAAATATATCATTTCTTCTATAAAATTTTATAAGCTCCTCTTTAGGCATAAATCCATAAAAGTTTAAAGCTCCTTCTAATTCACCTTCAGCAAGTTTCTTTATCTTGCCTTCTTCCGGTCCTTTTCCTATTATATCCAATGTAGCATTATATCCTCTTTTTATAAGCTCTTTTAATACTGCTATTGTAGTATCTAAGTTTTTAACCCCTTCAAGTCTTCCGGCATAAACAAGTCTTATATCTTTATCCTTGAATACTCTCTCTCTCATATCCATATTATCAAGCCAGAATTTATCTACACCATTTGGTATTACAATAGATTTTTTCTTCATTTCTTCTCTAAGATTTTCTGGTACATAAGTATCTATTACATCATCCTTATAGTAAGGTGATATAAATACTAAATACTTAGCATTCTTCATTATTTCAACGCCTAGCTTTCTAAGCATTATCATCTTTTTGAAAAATACTTTAACATCAGTAGCCCTTATAGCTACCATGTAATCATATCCAAGCTTTCTTTTTAGTTTAAGTGCTAAGTAACCATTTACAAAAAGCGAATGTGCATGTACAACATCAACACCATCAAAATCCACTTTTTTATACATATCTTTTTCTATTCTATAATTTTTCAGATGGAATATTATTCTATCTAACTTTCCAAAACATTTAGAATAGATATAATTTATCCTCTCTGACTCAATTCCTTTATACTTTCCTATGTTTTCATCTCTATCTACTGGAATATATATATCATTTAATATCCCTGGTCTATCCATATGAGATATCAAATGCTTATATATTGTCGAACTTATATAGTATGAATTTATATGTAAAATTTTCATTTCCTTCTCCTAAAATTTATCTACCTATTGAATAGTACTCTATTCCGGCATTTTTCATATCTTCAGGACAGTAGCAATTTCTTCCATCATAAACTATACTTTCTGCCATATTTTCATTAAAATCATTAGGAGTAAGATCTTTAACCTCTTTCCATTCAGTCATTATAAAACAAAGTTTAGCATCTTTTAACGCTTCCTTAGCTGTTTTTGTATAGACTATCTTATCTCCAAACAATTTCTTTGCATTTTCAACACCAACTGGATCAAATGCATATATATCAGCACCTCTATCAAGAAGG
This sequence comes from Peptacetobacter hiranonis, assembly GCF_008151785.1. Classification (GTDB taxonomy): domain Bacteria; phylum Bacillota; class Clostridia; order Peptostreptococcales; family Peptostreptococcaceae; genus Peptacetobacter; species Peptacetobacter hiranonis. The sequence goes on along the minus strand of NZ_CP036523.1, from coordinate 777,034 downwards.
TATTCTATATTTGGTATAGCTGGTGATTCTCTTAAATCATCAGTACCTGGTTTAAATGTAAGACCTAGTATAGCTACCTTCATACCCTCAAATGATTCTATCTTTTCTGCTGCAGCTCTAACTAATTTTAGTTTCTGCTGTTCATTTACCTCTATAGCTGCTCTAACAGTCTTTAACTCATATCCATTCTGAGCTGATAACCAGTGAAGAGCCTTTGTATCTTTAGGGAAACAAGAACCTCCATATCCTATTCCAGCTCTCAAGAACTTGCTTCCTATTCTATCATCATAGCTCATTCCTTTTGCAACATCCTCAACATTAGCCCCTACTATCTCACATAAATTAGCTATATCATTCATATAAGATATTTTTAAAGCTAAAAAGTCGTTTGATGCATATTTTATCATCTCAGCACTATTTCTATCAGTTACAATCATAGGTATTTCAAAAGGCGAATAAATTTCTTTCATTATTCCTTCAGCCCATTCACTCTCAACACCTATTACTATCCTAGACGCATTTAAGGTATCGTGAACTGCTGTACCCTGTGCTAAAAACTCTGGATTAGAAGCTAGCTCAATATGAATATTTTTATTTAAGTTTCTTCTTATATACTCTTCTATTTTTCCATTAGTTCCTATTGGAACTGTAGATTTTATTACTATTAATGTGTCTTTTTCTATGCTTTTAGAAATCTGTATAGCAACCTTTTTTATATAATCAAGATTCGCTGATCCATCGCTTCTCTCAGGTGTACCTACAGCTATAAAGATTACATCAGAATTTTTATAAGCAGATTCATAATCCGTTGTATAATCAATTCTTCCGTCTTTATAATTTTTCTGCATTATTTCTTCTAGTCCTTCTTCGTATATAGGTGAAAAACCAGCCTTCATTTTTTCTACCTTTTTTTCATCTATATCGACACAGACTACATTATGTCCTTTTTCAGCTAAACAAGCACCTGTCACAAGACCAACATATCCTGTTCCTGCTACTGCTATTTTCATCATTTCGCCTCCCAATCAATACAACGCTATAATCTCTTTCTTATAGCATTAACTACATAAAAACAGAATACATACATGCTTTTAAACAGACCTAAGCCCTCCACGTTTCTATACGTATTCCATGTTCTCTTTAAGGCTTTTATCTTATTACTAGATAGAGAATTACCTACTATTCTATAATTAACTAGTGGCTCCTCTATCCCATATGCATACTTTTCTGTTCTAAGTATTTTCAACCATGTAGCAGTATCCTGTCCTCTCTTAACTAAAGGCATTTCAAAATCACCTATAATTTTTCGATCTAATACTACGGTTGAACATCCTATTATAGTGTTCTTTAAAAGTCCTTCATAATCAATCTTCTTTGGAGCCTTTGCAACTTTATTAGTCTTTTCTCCATTTTCTCTCATATATCTATATGAAGTAAAGGAAAATCCTATATTTTCCCTTAGCATATATTCAATCTGCTTTTCTAACTTAGTTTCCTCCCAGAGATCATCGCTATCTACAAATGCTATAAATCTACCATTCGCGTTCTTTATACCAGTATTTCTACTAATAGCTGCTCCGGAATTCTTTTCTAATTTGATATATCTTATTCTATCATCACTATTTCGGAATTTTTCTATTATTTCTGATGAACTATCTTTTGAGCAGTCGTCTACTAAAACAAGTTCCCAATTCTTATATGACTGCTTCTGTACCGATTTTATCGTATCTTCTAAAAACCGCTCTGCATTATATACAGGAGTTATTATTGATACCAATGGTTCATTCATACGTTATACTCTCCTTATATATTAGCAATATTATTTTTTCAAACTAAAACTTATTCCTTAACAAATTTCTTTTGTCTTAAATATTTGTAATAACCTAGTGGAAAACATAATATATACATAAATTTATCTCTTATCTTGTTTATCTCATTAAAATATTTACTATCTGACAATAACGAATATCTAGCTAAATTTATATAATTCTTTATCCACATATAAGGGAAATCCTTTAATGGATATGTATTTTGATTTGTAAGATATAAATACTCTAATGCTCTTCCCTTTAAAGCACTCTTTTTAAGAATATTCTTTGTAAGCCCATCTTCTAAATATTCCCTTATTATCATAGGTTCATTTATACATCTAACCTTATAGTATTTAGATATTTCATACCAAACAACGCTCTCTGGTAAAAATCTTATTCCTTCTCTTTCTGGGAAAGGATACTGTTTTAAAATATCTGTTAAAAATACTATTGTTTTATCGCCTTTTACTCCAAATTTATAATATAATTCCGCAAAGTGGCATATCAAATGTTCTTCTGGAACTTCTGTTCCTAGTGTTTTTCCATCTTCCATTCTTAAGCATAGACCAACAATACCGCAGAACTCCTCTTTATTATCAACTTTATCCCATTCCTGAATAACTAATTCCATAGAATTAGGCATAAGTCCATCATCGCTATCTACAATAAAGAAAAATTCTCCATTGGCCTCTCTAACGCCTACATTTATAGCAGTATGTTTTCCACCATTCTCCTTCTTTATATATCTAATATCTAAGATATCTTCTTCAATGAATTTATTTACTAATTCCTCTGTATTATCCGTACTTCCATCATCTACTATTAACCACTCAAAATCTTTGTATGTCTGATTTTTCAAATCATTGTAAAGCTTTGGAAGTGTATATTCTCTATTATATGTAGGAGTAAATATTGTAAATTTGTATTTATACATAATTTTTCTCCCTTCTAACTTTTCTTAATTCCATTTATAGCATAATTTATAAAATAATAAACAGCCTTCGGGAATGGTATCTTCTCAATATTTCTATATATATTCCAAGTCCATTTTGCTGCCTTAAATTTATTACCACTTAAAGAACTACTTGATTTTCTATACATAGCTAATACCTCATCGATACCGTAAGCTATTATACCTCTCTTTAATATAGATAACCAAAGAACATAATCTTCATGTCTTTCTCCACTCATTCTTATATCAAAACCAAGTTTCTCTCTATTTATTATTACAGTTAAACACCCAAGAACATTACCTTTTAAAAGAGTATTGTAGTCCACACTTTTCGGAACTCTTATTTCCTTATGCATCCTATTGCTATTTTCATCCATTAGTTCATATGCAGTGAATGTTATAACATAGTCGTTTTCCTGCATAAACCTAATCTGTTTTTCTAATTTTTCACAATCCCATATATCATCACTATCCAAAAAGGCAATAAAAGCCCCATTAGCCATTTTTAAGGCTACATTCCTTGCATTAGAAACTCCAGAATTTTTTTCAGTTCTTATATATTTTATTCTATTGTCATTTTCTGAGTATGATTTTGCTATTTCAGAACAACCATCTGTTGAACAATCGTCGACAATTATCATTTCCCAGTTTTTATATGTCTGATTAAGAACTGATTCTATTGTCCCTACAATATATTTTTCAGCATTATACATGGGAGTAATTATAGACACTAAATTTTTATCCATCTTAATTTTCCTCATCATTTGTTATTTGTTTAATTTTTCTACTATGCAATGGTAAATTCTTTCGCAATTGCCATTATCATTGTATCTGAAAAATTTATTTCTTGCAATCCTTTGACTTTCTGTAACCTCAAAACCACTTTCTATTATATTAATTAATTTATCAACTGCTTGATCCTTATTGTAAGCCACATCCCCAAACATTTCATTATCTAAATCTATATAAGAATCAACCTCTTCTTTATATTTTTCAACATCAAACTGATAGAAAAGTATAGGTCTATCCATATACATAAAGTCCATTGCTACACCAGAGTAGTCTGTTATATTAGCTGCTGATGAAGTTATCTCATCGGCTAATGTAACATCTTTATCTAAAAATTTAATTCTCTTTCCAGTTATATTTTCTTTTATATCATCAATAAACTCGTGCATTAAATGGTGCATATAAAATTTTATATTTACATCATTAGCTTCCAATGCCTCATTAAGTTTCTCGTCATTTAAGAATAACATAATATTACTAAAATACTCAGTATCAGTGAATTTTTTATCGCCAAACTTAATCCAATCTCTCCAAGTAGGCATATATAATATATCTCTTGAAGCAGGTTTTTTATTTAATGGAAGATTATCCTGTCTTGCACATCCTGTAACACAAACTGCTTCATTATCCATTCCCCACTCATTTACCATTATATTTTTTTCAAAATCAGATATAGCTGTAGCCATATTGTAGCTGCGCATCAGTTCATCTATTAAATTCTTAAATCTAGCATTCATAGGCTTTCTTTTCTTAAAGCTTATAGCTCCATGATTTAAAAATACCTTAAATGTCTTCTTATGGAATCTATTAAGAACAGGAACTGCAAAATTATACGGTGCTATATCTGCAGAAGGAGCATGTGAAAATATAACTACCTCCGCATTATAATAGTACAGATAATTTTCTACACTTCCTTTTATTAACTTATTGCCAGGAATTTTATCCTTTACCTTACTATTTTTATCAATAACCCAATATATATCTATTTCCTTGTGATTTTTTAATATATACTCGTATAAAAACTTTGAGTTATCGTCGTATATATCTCCAGAATGACCACCTATCAGCCATATATTCTTATCCTTAAAAATACCTTTCTTGAATGGGTACTGAAGTAAAGCTAAAATCATATTAAATAATTTTTTTATTTTTTCCATAACTTACCTCATCTCACATTACATTTTATATTGTCTAAAGCCCTCTATTCTACCTTTTATAGTAGCTTCGTGATAATCTCTATCCTTGTTTAAAATTATTCCACCTATATTTCTTATAAGCTTATATGCCATAATCTTTATAAATTTATAATTTTTTCTATAAACTATCTCTTTCTTACAAAGAGCTCCAAATCCTCTACCGTAATTAAAATCTCTCTCATACTTAGCACTCGATTTAGAATGCTTCTTAACTGGATGATGTATAATATCATCACCAAAATATCTTCCTTTAAACCCTCTACTAAGAAGTTCTAAAACATAGTCAGTTTCTTCTCCTGCTCCAAACTCAGCTCCTACACCTAATCTTTCATCGAATTTAACATAGTTTCTATCTTCTCCAAAATTAACAAAGAATGTAATAGAGCAAACTGTAAATGATATATTTGTACTCTTTATCTCACAAATTCCATCATTCATTTTTATAAAGCCTTCTTTTTCATCAAAATCAAGTGTCTTACAACTATAGATTTTATAATCCTGATTTTTTTCAAAAAAATTAATAGCCTTTTCTACTGTATCAGGCTTATATGCACAGTCGTCATCAGGAAAGGCTAAAACCTCCCCCTTTGCGACATCAATTCCTAAATTTCTATTATAGCTAAGTCCTTTTTTGTTACTTTTTATATATTTTATATCTAAACGTTCTACATATTTATCGACAATTTCCTTAACCTTATTGTTCTCATTTTGATCTACAACAATAAGCTCAAAATTTTTATATGTTTGCTCAAGCAAACTATCCATAAATCTGTATATATCATCAAACCTATTTAATGTAGGCATTATTAGCGACACTAGCATCTTTTCTTCTCCTAAACTTATTTTTTAAAGTATCATCCAGTATAATATATTTAATTAAAAATACTATCCCAAAATTAAATCCTGCCTCAAATAGTATATTTTCGGCAAACGAATAAACTAAAAACATCGCTATAACAGCAATATACTTATTTTCATTTTTCTTTATTAAAATATCTAATCCCTTGTACAATAAGAACATAAAGAATACCACAGATACCAATCCTAGCATAACTGTTAAGTATACATATGAATTATCTAAAGGATTTGCTTGTTTTATCTCTGCAGAATATACATTTCCGAATAAAGATAAGAAATTACCCTCTTGTGTTAAATATATATTCCAGAATTTAGGTCTAGAAGCTAGAACACTATTGAAAAGCTCATTTTTAGAGAATAAAAGTCCTATTCCAACCGACATAATTAAAAGTAATATTGGAGATATTTTTACTAAAAAACTTATTTTTTTGTACTTTTTCAGATCTAAATATTTTAAAATATCCACTAAAAATAAAGCCGCTATCATAGTTAATAACCCTGTTCTACTCATAGTAATCTTATAAATAAATAATGTAACAAATAATAAAATCGCTCTGTCCACCATATTATATTTATCAAATCTCAAGAATATATATGCAGCATAAACCCCTATAGAATAGAAGAATACAAGGTTAGGATTGTGTAATCCAAAACAATTTCTAACTATGTATATACCGTCTTTAAATCTATAATGAGTATCTGAAATCTTTATCAAATCTGGTAAAAAGTTACCTATAAGTATAAATGCTATTATAAATAAAGCATTTATAATAAGATAATTTTTTACAACATATTTATCATCAATATCTTTAATAGTAATAGCTAAAAGAATTAATACTAAAATAGCACCTTCCCTAGTAAAAACATATAAACCACATGCAGCTAAAAAAATAGCAATTTCAGTAATATTATGTTTTTTTATAAGAATAAACTGAAACATAAGAAGTGCTATAGAGCCATAAAATAACAACGACGTACTCTTATTTACAAATGCTGTAGGCTCTAAGTTGAAAATCATATATCTTCTTAATAAAATTACAAATAGAGTAAAACTAAACAGTATCTTATCTAAATTATTATTTTTTCTTTTTAATATATCCATACTAACGTCTCCTCTTCAGGCTCAACAAAGTATTGCTCGCAAAAATTCTCATACACTTATAAATTTTTTCAAATCCAGACATATGTTTAGTTTCTAGGAAATAATTTCTTTTCTTGGCCCAACTTTTTCCCCACCAATGAATAACATAAGTATTTTCTGTAATACAGTCATCTGTATATTCTTCATTATAATTAAATGGGTAAAAATACTCTTCGTCGTAAACTCTTATTCCTTCAGAAAAATTATTTCTATCAAACTTTTCATACTTTTCATTAAGTATATAAGTCATTATCTTTGGAATTGTATACAAGTTACTATTCATAACGTCTTCATTATAAAATTCAAGCATATCCTTAATAAAAGGATGATGTGGTTCAGCACCTATTATAGCTCCATTTGCATATTCTTTACTTTCATATCCAAAGAATAGCCTATTTTCTTCCATAAGAGGAGTTAAATCCTTTAGCACTTGAATATCTGTATCCATATAAAGCCCACCTTGCTCATATAGAACCTTTAATCTTATATAGTCTGCTATAAATGCCCAAAGCTTTTGTTTATAACATTCTTCAAGGAATTTTTTTCCTTTAATTTCTTTTTCTATGTCAAAATTTTTCTCATTCCACTCTATAATCTCATAATCTGGAAGCTTATCCTTCCAAATATTAATACATATATTTTCAACATTTCCTTTTGGCCCTCCAAGCCAAACATAATGAATTTTCTTATCTATCAAGTAAAATTCCCCTCCTTAATTTATAAACAAGATTCTATGTACTCTTTCAGTATATTAACTTTTTTATCAGATTCCACTTCATTATTTCCGCACACACCAAAGTAGAACTTGATCTTTGGCTCAGTTCCAGAAGGTCTAATAGCTATCCAAGAATTATCCTCTAAAACAAACTTAAGAACATCAGCTTTAGGAAGGCCATCTATTCCTTCTTTATAATCTAACTTTCTATCAACTTTAACTCCAGCTATAGAAGATATATCATCGTTTCTAAACGACTTCATAATCTCAGCTATTTTTTCAACTCCATCTATACCTTTTAATGTAATAGACTTAAGTGCTTCCTTATAATAACCAAACTTATCATAAATCTCCATAAGTGCATCATAAAGATTCATACCTTTTAACTTATAATAAAGTGCTGCTTCTGATAGTATTAAAGATGCTACGACAGCGTCCTTATCTCTAGCATGAGTACCTACAAGATATCCATAACTTTCTTCATATCCTATAACAAAATTCTTAACCACACTTCCAAAATCTTCGTACTCGTGTATTTTCTCACCTATAAACTTAAATCCCGTAAGAGTATTTACAACTTCTGCTCCATAATGCTCAGCAATAGCTGCACCAAGTTCTGAAGTAACTATAGTTTTTATAACTACTGGTTTTTCTGGTATATTACCAGCTTCATTCATCTTAGAGAATAAATAATTAACTATTATTGCTCCAGTCTGATTTCCATTTAAAACAACATACTCACCATTATTATCTCTAACAACTATCCCAACTCTATCGCAGTCTGGATCTGTACCTATAATTAAATCTGCATTGCTTTCCTTAGCCATATCTATAGCTATATTGAACACAGCCTTTTCCTCAGGATTTGGATACTCAACTGTACTAAACTCAGTATCAGGTAACTCCTGTTCCTTAACAACAGCAACATCTGTAAATCCAGCATCCTTAAGCGCTCTTCTAACCGGAACATTACCTGTACCATGTATAGGAGTATAAATTATTCTTAACTTATCTCCATTTTCAGAAACCATCTTTTTATCTCTAACCTGACTTAAAACCGCTTCATTAAATGCATTATCAACATCATCATCTAAAACAGTTATCATACCAGACTCTAAATAAGAATCAAAACTTCCTACCTTTATATCGCCTAAAGACTCAATAGAATTTACCTCATCTATAATCTCATTAGCTTCATCTACACATATCTGTCCACCATAGCTTCCATATACCTTGTATCCATTGTATTCTTTTGGATTGTGGCTAGCTGTAATAACTATCCCCATCTGGCAATTTAAATATCTAATAGCAAAAGAAAGCATAGGTGTAGCTCTAAGACTATCAAACACAAAAGCCTTAATACCATAAGCTGCTAATGTAGCTGCAGCCTCCTCGCAAAACTCTCTAGACATTCTTCTACTATCATGAGCTATAACAACTCCACGATTCTTACCTTCATCTCCAAATTTTCTTTCTATATATCTACAAACTCCCCGTGTAGCTTTTCTAACAGTATAGACATTCATTCTATTTGTACCTGCACCAATTATACCTCTCATACCTGCAGTACCAAACTCTAAACTCTTATAAAATCTTTCCTTTATTTCATTTTCATCATCTGCTATCCCTCTAAGTTCGTCTTTTGTATCTTCATCAAAATAAGAAGACTCTATCCACTCGTTATATATATCTTTATAGCTCATATTTATTCTCCTTTATCTTTTAAGAAATTTAGACTTAGCCTTACCAAATATATCAAAAACTAAGCTCATCTCATCTACCTTTAACATCATTATTAATATAAAGTATACTACAACACTTACAACAACTGAACAAACTAATGCTAAAAGTTCATTTATCATTCCTACACCAAGTATACCATACATTCCTTTATATACAAAAACAGTACATACTCCCATTATAACAGAAGAAACTAAACTCTTAAGACCAGTCTTCACAATCTTATCTCCACCGAAGTATCCTGTTCTCTTCTTTAAAGATCTAAATAAAAGCATCACCGTAACTATAGATGCTATACTTGTAGAAATAGCTAATCCTTTATAGCCTAATGGTTTTATTAAAATCAAGTTCATTATTATATTCATTACAAGAGCAATACTCGCATTTATCATAGGCGTCTTAGTATCTGATAACGAATAGAATACTCTAGTAATAACATCTCTAACTCCCATAGCTGCAAGCCCTAAAGAATACAGACGTAATGCGTTGTATGTCATATTTGTAGACTCTGCATCAAAAGCCCCTCTCTGGAATAAAATCCTTACAATAGGCTCAGCAAGCACAATTGCTCCTACAGTTATAGGTAAAACTAAAAGCAAAATACAATTAGAAGACTTCACTATTGTATTTACAAAATCTTCTTTCTTATCAGCATTTATCATCCTAGCTAACTTAGGATATATAACTGTTACTATAGATGTAACAAATAAAGCCATAACAAAATCATTAAGCTTATTTGCATAGTTTAGAGCCGAAAGTGGACCATCTCCAAGAGTAGTCGCAAGTGCCTTATCAACCGCAGTATTAATCTGCCCTATAGCAACCCCTATAATCATAGGAAGCATTAAAATAATCATGCTCTTAATATTGTCTTCCTTAACATTCAAATAAGGCTGATACTTATACCCCTTCTTAATCGCAAAAGGAAGCTGGAACAGCATCTGACTTGCCATACCAAGAAGCGCACCTATAGCCATAATAATTACATTAGTCTTAGTACTAATAGCTATAGCTGAAATTATAAAAATATTGTATGGAATCCCTATCAAACTAGGAACTGTAAAACTATCATTAACATTCAAATACGTACCTAAAATTTTACTAAGCGCTAAGAAAATAACACCTATTATCATAATCTTAGTAAATGACACAGCTATTCTAAACTTTTCACCTGTAAATCCCACCGCAAATACCTTTACGAACTCTTCAGTAAATAAAAGTCCTAAAATAGCCACAACTATCGCCAATAAAGCAATAATATTTATCATATTATTAGTAAACTTTAATGCACCCTCAGTGCCTTCTTTTTCCTTAGTTTCAAAATATATCGGAACATATATAGTAGCAATAGCAGAACCTACAATCGCAATTATAAGTCCTGGAATATTTAACGTTAATAAAAATACGTCTGCATATGCCCCTGTACCATAAAAACTAGCTAATACAACCTCTCTAAAAAATCCCAAAAGCTTAGAGAGCATAGTAGCTATCATAATCCAAACTGCTGCCTTAGCTGTACCTGCCATCTCATTTCTCCTTCATAATCTCTTAAATAACACTCAAAATAAAATATTTTTCAAAATAAAAGGGCTCTTTTATAGAGCCCCCAAAAATACTATTCAAATTATCTAGCTCCATCTCCTGTTAAAACAACAGCAACTGTTTTGAATATAATCTTAAAATCAAGTAAAACACTTCTATTTTTTATATAATATATATCCTCAACAAGTTTTTCAGCTGGAGTCATATCATAACCACCATTTACCTGTGCCCAACCAGTAAGTCCTGGTTTAACAGCAAGTCTGTTTATAAACCCTGGTATCTCTCTATTGAACTGCTCTGTAAACTGTGGTCTTTCCGGTCTTGGACCAATAAGACTCATATCACCCTTTAGAATATTGAATAACTGAGGAATTTCATCTATTCTGGTTTTTCTTATAAATCTTCCAACTTTAGTAATCCTTGGATCGTCTTTTTCCGCCCACTGAGCACCAAACTTTTCAGCATCAGTTCTCATAGATCTTAATTTATATATATAAAACCTCTTTCCGCCTTTTCCTAGTCTTTCCTGCTTATAAGTTATCGGTCCGTTATCCTCAATCTTTATCCGTATTCCAAATATTATAATAAGTGGTATCCCTATTGCCAATCCAATAAGAGATAATAATATATTTAAAACTCGCTGATAAAAATCAAAAATAACTCCACCTTTAACTATGCCATAATCTATAGAGTCTATAAAATCCTGTAAGTTTTTATCTTCATCACTTCTATATTCAGACATAATTACCTCCATTACATTAATTCCTATTGTTCTATTATACTCAAAAATGAATATATTATCAATAGCTTATGAAAATCCTATCCTTTTAAAGCTCTAAAAGTAATTAATGCAATCATAATTATTAAAATAAATGAAGTCACAATTCTAGCAACATCGCTGTCTAAATTTATCACGCTAGTCTTTTTAATCTCAAATCCAACGCTGCAAAGCTTCTTAATATTATATTTTTTTAAGAAGTCCATTACATCGTCCTGAATATACTCTGTATCATTTATCAATATAGGCTCACCAGTCTTAGCTATTCTTGGAACAGCTGCAATACTATTTACAAACTCACCTACATTTAAAGTCTTACCTTTTATTAAATTTCCACCTTTTACAACATAAACCTTATCTACCTTGTCCATATCGTAAAACTCTTTAATTACATTTCTATTAACTTCAAACTTATCTTTACCAGAAATTCTATGTACATTAGGAAAAACTTTATCAATTGTACTATTAAGTTCATTAAATCTACCTATAACATAGGTCTTTTCTATACCATTCTCTCTTGCAAACTCAGCTGCTTTGTAAAGATTAGACTCATTAACGGTTAAAATCGGCATCCCTTTTTCTGCCGCTTTTCCTAAAATAGAAACTCCTATAGAGTATCCATTCTTTCCATCAAAAATAACAAACATTTCTTTGCTCTTACTCTGCTTAACAGTCATCTCTGCAAATGTATTACTTATATCTCCTCTATTTATCTGTATAATTCTCTCTACTTTAGCACCTGTTCTCTCAACATCTCTCTCTACACGCTTAGATACAGCTCTTATACCTCCTAAAACATACACCTTTTTCAAGTGATTCTCTTTTATAAACTTACGAATCTCACTTGATAAATCTCCCTGCTCTGTAAGAAGTAACGGTATATTATTGGCATAAGCATAAGGCACAGCACTCATAGCAGAGCCTATATCACCTGTATTAATCAAAATAGCTTCCTTAGGATTATCCCAGTATCCTTCACCACAGCTTATAATAGTTTCATATCTATTAGCGCCCTGTATCTTCTCTTTTTCATACCCTCTTAAATACAGCTTATTTATTATCTTTCCAGAGAACAAATAAGCTACAACTAGCAATAATGCAAGTAACACTGCTGTTATTTTCTTCTTATTCATACTTTTATCTCCTATTTCCACTCAGCAAAGCTAACAGCAGCTCTATAAACAATTAAATACATCTAGGAAATACCTAGATGTATTCAATCATTACTTCCTATTATTTTATAGATTCAGCTATACCAGCTGCTATCTGATTTCCTAAATTAGTTATCTTAGAATCTGAATTCAGTTTATTCATATCCTTTGAACTATCTATAAATGCACATTCTATAAGCATTGACGGATATTTATTTTCTCTTAAAACATAGTAGTAATCAGTTCCACTGCTATTAGCTTTTGCTTTTATTCCTCTATTTGAAAAACCAAATGTATTTACTATTCTCTTTAACACATTTGATGCGGCAGTTTTTGTTAATCCACCGTTCTTGTCCTTTACATTATAATACACTTCTGTACCATTTGCACTACCATTATATGAATTATAGTGAATACTTGTAAATAATTTTGGTTTCACTTCATTAGAAATAGCAGTTCTTGTTCCTAAAGATAAATAAGTATCGTTACTTCTAGTAAGAACAACATTATATCCTTTAGCTCTTAACGCAGCACTTGTTGCAAGAGTAGTATCTAAAGTATAATCTTTTTCTCTTCTAGAACCAGAAACTGCTCCTGAATCTGAACCTCCGTGTCCTGCATCAAGAACAACTGTATTATTAGAAGAATTAGTATTAGTGTTTGAATTATGTTTAGAAACACTATTTGCTATTGAAGTCATAACTTTGGAAGTTATACCTCCACCTACCTGATAAACTTTCTCTGCTTTATATGTATTTAAATTTTCTGTATGTCTAGCAGAAACATAATTTGTTGGATTTATAAGAATTGGAGACTGCTTCTTAGATGCAAATGGTCCACACGCAATCGCATCTATAAGCTCATCTGATTTAGCAACAAATACAGATTTTAAATTCTTATCGTGGTAGAATTTCTTAATAACAGCAGCATTTGTTTCGTGTCTATCAGATCCGTACACTCTATTTTTTGAAACATCTGCACTAACCACACCATCAATCTTATTTAAAACATCATTAGAAACAACATTTTCTCCACCTATAACATATGCATCAGATAAACTTTCTGATTTTAACCAATTATAAACAGAAGAATTTATAGAATTCTTTTCTGTAAGTATTATTGGCTGTTTATCTTCACCAGCTTTTGCAGCTATAGTAAGGGCATCTATCTGTCCATTTGCCCCATTTGCAACATATACCTTATTTACATCGTGTTTTTCATCTATAGCCTTAGCTATATTTAAAGAAAGTTCTGATGTATTATTTCCACTTATACTAGAAACAGATGCACCTGTTTTCTTTAATTCATTTATAGCGCCAGAAGCAACATCATTATTACTTCCAACAACTATTATATTCTTAGCTTCTAATCTCTTTATTTCTGTTATTATATTTGCTGGAGTGCTATTCTTATCTGTTAAAAGAACCGGCGCTCCATAAGTAGTTGCAAGAGGTGTAGCTATAACACCAGCTATACTAGCATTTTTATTAACAACTATAACATTATCTGATTTATTCCAACCCTTTTGTGATATCTTAATTGCTGTTTCAAATCTATTACTACCAATAAGTTTATCAACTGGAACAGCAGCTCTAGCTATAGTTCTCTGAACCATATTAGAAGCTGTACCTTCATCTATAGCCTTCTGAACTTCTTCATCATCTACAACTACTTCCTGAGTAATATCACAAGAATCTAAATCAAGTCCCATATCTTTTAACGCATTTCTATCTAAAGAATATGGATTAGCTGACTTAACTTCTATCTTTTCTAATTCCCAAACATTTAAATACTCTGGTTCCTGATCAAACTTAACAGTACCTTCGTAAACATCTTTATCTTTATTGTATTTTAATTCAGAACTTATAGTCATATCGTAGCATTTAAAATCTGCAACTATCTTTTCAGCATCTAATTTTTCATTAAACTTAACTGAAATACCAGACTCTGTTCCAAAAACTACACTTTTCTTTTCTATATTAACACTTATACCTTTATCCTGAGCACTAGTCTGTGCAAATGCCATAGTTGGCGCCATCATTGTAGCTGCCATAACAACAGCTGTTGTCGCTTTAAATCTTCTCTTCATAAAACTCCTCCTTAAATTCATAATTTTAATATAACCTAAACCGTAGTTTCCTCACTACAAAATCATTCTCTAAACCGACTGGGAAAGGTCTGTTTTAAACCTTTTTAACAAATATTATGTAAATCTCATAACATTATGTAAATCATTATAGCACAAAAGTTACAATTTGTAACCTTTTTGTTACAAGCTTTTTGCTAAATTGAAACATTTTAGTGACAATTTTTTTCAATTAACACATTAAGAATATATTTTTACTAATTTTTTATATCTTTATTCTTATTTTCCTCTACCTCGTATCTATTTTCTCCGTTCTTAGGATTTATAAAATCAGAATAAATACCTTTAGCTCCCATACCAAAAAGCTCTTTTATTTTAGTAGTGTCATTATAAGTATTAACATAAACATAAATCCCTCTCTGCTTAAGTTCCTTAATAAACTTGGAGTTTAATTTTTCCTTATCTATAACAACTACCTTTATTCCGTTCTCATAAGAAAAATCTATTACCTCCTGCGCATTTAACTTTTCCTGTTTATATAACGTATAAATCATAGACTTAAAATCATAAGTTGCCATAACATCATTTAGCATTTTTTCATCATAAATTTGAGGAATAAACTTATCTAAAACCTTTCCATCTACCTCTTTAGCAATCTTAACGCACTTCTTATAAACCTCTTTACACATCTGCTGATCGCCTTTAACATCTATCACAAATCTGACATCTTTATACTTCTTACTAAGCTCACAAACCTCTCTAAACGACATCGGTTTATAAACACCACATACCTCAGTATTTATAAACTCATTAAAATTAGGTCTATTTTTATTCCATGAAGTAGGAAGACCAAGTTCCTTAAGTCTTGGTTCATCCCATGAATGTAATAAAACTGGTTGTCCATCTGATGTCAAGGCTACATCTATCTCAAAAACTCTATATCCAAGCTTATAATTATACTCAAACGCATCCAAACTATTAGTATAAACTTTCTTATCTATACCACCCATTGCATGAGCAATATACTTATTATCCTTCATCCAATCATACTTAAATCTTTCTTTAAAACTATCTATAAACACCCTATTGCCAGAAAGCTCAAGAATATTTACATACATACAATCCTTAATAAACTCAAGTGGTACATAAAGCTTACCTTGCATAAGCTCTACCCTACCATCCATCTTAATCTCTTCCTTTGCACTCCTATTATAAACAATATTTGATCCCTTTTTTAAATCATAAATAGTACCCTGATACTTCAGCACAATCTTGCCAAAACTCTCCTCAGTATAACTATACTTATCTCCTAACGCCTTCAAAACATCATCAAGTGGTAAAAAAACAATCTCATTTCTAATCTTGTACGGCTTTGACGGCTCAAACTTCTTATTATTTATATAAATAACCTGATTAATCTTCGTATCTTTATACTCAGACAACCTCTTACTCTCTCTCGCTTGCATAACACCTAAATAACCGGCAAACACAACAACAGCCACCAAAATAACTCCAGCAACCTTACTTGCCATCCTTGCAGACCTAAACTTTCTAAAAAAACTCTTTATCATAAAACTCACTCCTTAAAAACAAAATAATCTATATAACTATTAAACTAATCTCAAAACTTTTAAACTATAACATTTCTATTATACTTTATAACTTAACTATTTCTCTACTGTGAAGCAAAAAATACATAAAAAAAATAGACTTGCAACTTATAAATGTGTTACATAAAAGTGCAAGTCGCTGAAGCCTGGAGGCGAATGGTATGTTCAAAACAAAATAGGCTGCTACAAATAAAATTGTAACAGCCTATTTACCCACTATCTACAAGAGATATCTAAAAATAATGTATATTCACCTTCACAATCTGCTTGAGGGAACAGACCGGAAAATATGAATAATCTATAAATAATTCCTTATATATATTATACTATAAAATACGTCATTTGCAACAAAATTATCAATTCTTCAAAATAATTTCATCTTCAAATAACATACATTATATAACATATATACGATACTAATATAATACCCTAAACAATCATCCTTAAACAAAAAAATAACAAAAAATCAAACTTTAATCGCCAAAATAAAAAAAGACAGGTGATCCCCTGTGGAATGAGGAATCACCTGCCAAACAAAAGAATGTTTGTGAAAGTTATCTAACAATCTCTCGACTGTCAAATAAGAAAAAAGATGTGTTTAGAGAAAAAAAGAAAAACGATTTGCTACTCAAAAAGGAAAACGGTAGCTTTTAACGAAACTGAGGAAAAACGGAGAAAAAAATAAATAAGAAAAATTATCAGTAGTAATGCCGGGAGCGCATCCCCGACATTACATTTCCCAATCTATTTTTAAATCCAAACCCAGTATATTTATCTGCCACACAGTCCCCACTGTGTGGCAGTGAATAACATCTTTAACTCAATACTAACTTTCTAAATCTATTCTAAAATCAACTCACAAACTAACTGTGATTGAGTATGAATATATTTTATCTTTATTTAATTTATTTTTACCTAATAATTCTAACTTGATCGTTCTAATTAGTTATAATTTTTTACATTGTTTACTTTATCTATTGTGAAGTAATTAGTTATACTTTAATCTATTGTGAAGTGTTTATGTTCTGACTATAATATATCTATCTTAATAAATATACTTAAATACTTTATACTTTTGAAATCAATTTAATACATTTTAGCTTATACCAAATTGTATACTATTACTGAAGTCCTAATAAATTAGCTAATGTTTTTACAACATCAAGGTTAACCCCATTACCTACCTGGTAAAGAGCTTTTGCCTGTTTAGCATTTAATTCTAATGTATTTATCTGTGCTTTATCTAATTTATCTGTAGCAAGTACTATTGGAGCATTCTTTAATGCTGCTAAGTTAGATACTGTTAAAGCATCAACTAATTCCATTTTATTTCTCTGTCCGTCTTTTGCTACTAAAACATCAGATCCATCACCGAAGTTTCCTGCGTAGTATGTGCTTATAACTTTTGCATTAGTTTCCTGTCTATTTGCACCAGCTATTCTATTAACTTTAGCAGTTGTAGGAACAGCTTCTTTTATAGCGTCGAATTCTTCATTAGAAACAACAGCTTCTCCACCTAAAACAGTAACTGTTTTAGCGTTATCTAAGAAATCTAAAGCATTACTTGATAAACCTTTGAAATTAGATACTATTATTGGAGCTATAGCGTTGTTAGTCTGAGACATTTTTGTACTTGACGCAACTGAAGCTATTGACATAGCATCTGCTTCACCATTTGCACCTACTACGAATGCATTATTTTTATTACCTATTGCATTTGCAACTTTCATAGATGTAGCTTCTCTATTTTCTCCGCCATATCTCTTAACTGTGTATCCTAAATCTTTTAACTGTTTTTCAACATTATCAGATAATACACCTTTACCACCAACTAAGTTTATTGTTATATTCTTTAAGTTGCTTATTGTTGTATTTTCTGATAATTTCTTTAAGTAATCTAATGTAGCTTTTGGAACTTCATCAGTTTTACTTAATAGCATTGGAGCTTTTAATTTTGCTGCTAATGGTGATGCTGAAAGTCCATCTACTAATGAATTACCATTAACTATAACTACATTAGGGTTTTTACTACTGAATGGCTGATTCATTATATATTCTTCAGCTACTTTAACAGCTGTTTCATATCTATCTTTACCTGCAAGTATATCCACTTTTGGATCCTGAGTGAATAACCAGTTTAATAAAGTTTCAGTATCTTTTTTGTTTTCACCTTTTACAACATAGTTAGTAGTTGTATTAGTTGATGTATTAGTTAATTCTATATTAAATCCGTAAGTACCATCACTTGATTTTGATAAATTGTATTTACCTGTACTTATTGGTCTATTTCCTTCTACTGTAGTATATGCAACAGTACCAGTTGCTGCAGATGCTTTCTTAGATGGTGCATCTATATTTTTAATAACTTCTTTTTCACCATGATCCTGAGCACCCTCTTCTTTAGTCTTAGGTGCTGGAGTTTTACTTCCATCTTTACCAGCCTGTCCCTGAGCTGCTGATCCTGTAGATGATTCTGGATTTGATACAACTTTTGACTGTCCTTCGCTTATTACATTTGGTGTTTCAGTTATTACAGATGCTTTAGTAACAGGTGCCACTTCTTCTATTTTAGTTAATAAATCGTGACCTTCTTCTGTTAACATTACACCATTGAATAAATCTGATGTTTTAAATGTATTTGGAGCTGTTCCAGTTATATTTATAGTCTGATCTAATGAATCTGCTATATCTACATATGTAGGTGCTTTTTCTAATTCAGCCTGTGTTTTAACTGGGAATCCAGCAAAATCTTTTGCATCTGAAGGATGAGTACCATCTATTGGATTTATATTTCCTGAAGCATCTATATATTTAGTGAAGTCTAATATTGCACTTCCTGGTTTTAAAACTATTTTATCTCCAGATACAAGTGAATCACTATTTAAAGCTATTGTAACTGACTGATTAGGAACTGCTGTTACAGCTGTACCAACTTCTCCATTTAATATATGAGTATTTCCATTTAAACCTTTTGTTAAATCAGTTGATATATCTCCACCAGTTTTCATATCTGTTTCAGCGTAAGTTGTTTTTAACTGAGTAGCGAATACTTTTTCATTTTCTCCACTACCTTCAGTAACATAACCTCTTGACCATATTTCTACAGTTGCTCCTGGTTTTAAACTTCCTAAAGCTGCCTGTAATGCTTTCTGAAGATCCATTCCACCTTTAACAGTAGCTGTTGATACAGCTTTAGCTTCTTCTCCGTTTATTTTTAAATAGTATACAGACTGTCCTGATAAATCAGTACCACTTACTGTATTTCTTGTTGTGTTACTAGAGAATTTTTTTGATTCTAATATATCTCTAACTTTTCCTATTAATAGTCCTAGCTCATTAGCTGATGCATCCGTAGTTGTTGCAGCCATTATTGGTGCAACAGTTGTAGCTAGCATCGCTCCTGCCATTACTACTGATAATTTTTTCTTATTCATTATCATTACCTCCATTTTCGTTTTATAATTTGTTACATCTCTTCTTATTTCTATTCTCGGCACCATAAAAATATGTGCTGTTTTCTTCCACACCCCAAGTTTATATCAACTGAGAAATAATAACAAGTACATTTCTTTCTATTATTAAAACGAATCTTTATTAACAGTTATTAAAATAATATATTTTTCTCTTTTATAGTTAAAATACTATAGTTTTCTTGATAACTTATTCTCAAATATCTTCACACTCTATTCATAATTGAAATTCATATAAAAAACGCTATCAACTATGCTAACACTAATAAGTAATCATTATTTATTTTTATATATCCATAATAATAAATTATTTTTATCTGATTTTCATTTAAAACTTCACACGAACTTCTTTATACCTTAAAACCATTTTTAATTATCGTTTACCATTTTATCATTAAATATTTTAATCATTATTTTCTAGCAACTCTATTGCATGGAGAGCAAATACATAGTTATACCTGCTCAAACGCAAAAAAAGATGCCCCACAGATTGTGAGGCATCTTTTCGATAAGTGTTTTAATACTGGTATTATGGTTTTATTTACTAACTAAAAAATACTCTATCCTAGGATAGAGTATCTTAAACTGGCTGGGGATATAGGATTCGAACCTATGCATACAGGAGTCAGAGTCATGTGCCTTACCGCTTGGCGAATCCCCAATATTCTTTTTTCTTAGGAAGCTCTCTCCCTTCGACAAGATATATAATACTACAGATTCAAAACTTATGCAACACTTTTTTTAAATTTTTTTCAAAAAAAATAAAAACCTTAGAAAAAATAACCTATTCTATCCATTTTTTTAATAAATTATACATTTAATATTTTAAAATTTCAAAACTTATCCTATAATTATAATATTGCATACAAAATAAAACACAACGGAGGAAAATTAATGAGTAGACTTAGAATAATAAGAAACTATTCAACAGAGCTTACACCTGGAGAAAGCAAAATTCTTAGAAAAATCCAAGCTCTATACAGCGACTGTGATTACATAGCATATCTATACGTTCAGCCAAATCTAGAAAAATTCTCACTAAAACCAGACTTCATAATAATAGATCCAAAACGTGGACTATCTATAATAGAAGTAAAAGACTGGACTGCTGCATATATAAGAAGCTTTGAAAAGAACAAAGTCGTACTAAAAGACAGAGAATGTGAAAATCCTGTAGCTCAAACAAAAAAATACTACAAAAAAATAAAAACAATAACTATAAATGACTCAGATGATTCATTTGAAGAAATAGACGACGCAATATTTGCCAACCTAATCTTCACTAACCTAGATACAAAATCTACAAAAGATAACGACCTACAGGCAAAACTAAAAGACAGAACAGTAAATGTTGTGATGTCTGACAAAATAAGAGGACTAACTATCGACGATTTATTCTCTGATGAAGAATTAGAGCTAGACGAAAATGCAGTCCTTGGACTAAGAGGTGCGTTATTCCCAGAATCAAAAATAAAAGTAAAAGACGACGAATCAATAGAAAAAATAATGGCTGCTCTAGACTACGAACAGGAAAGCTTTGCGAGAAGACTTCCTTATGGTCACTACCTGCTAACTGGTGTACCAGGAAGTGGAAAAACCGTCATCCTAATAGCAAGAGCAATCCACCTACTAAAAGAACATCCAGATTGGAACATAAGAATACTAACATACAACAAATCACTACAAGAAAACATAGAAGCCACACTATCTGATATGGCAGAAAAATTTGACAACCTATATAATGAAGGAATCTTTGAAAATAGACTAGACATCAAAGGTCAAATAACTGTCACAACATATCACAAACTGGCTATGGATGTAAGTAAACTAAAAGCTGGAAGAAACCAATCTCAAGAATGGTGGAATGAAACACTTCCACAGGCTTGCCTAGATGCAATGACACCTAGATTCGACGCTGTATTAATAGACGAATACCAGGACTTCAGAACAACATGGATAAAAAGCTGCATAAAAGCGTGCAAAACATTCACGTATAAAAACTCTGAAGGAAAAGAAGTCGAAGCAATAAACCTATTCATGTCAGGTGACAGACTTCAGAGCATATACAACTCAAAGCCTGTAAACTGGCAAAAAGACTTCTCTCTTAACATGCAGGGTAGATCAAAACTTCTAAAAACATCTTACAGATCAGGAAAATCTAACGTAATACTTGCCCTAGACTTCCTAAGATTAGACGAAAAACTTAAAGAAGAAGTTGAAACATTCTACAAAGACGAGGCTGACAGCACACTAAGCCTAGACAGCGCTGGTGCTGATGGACAGATAAAATTCATTGAAGGAATGTACTCAGACATCGCTCGTGAAATAAACAAACTGATAAATGAAGGTGTAAAACCAGAAGATATATTAGTACTTTGTCATGAAAATAGACAAAAGACAAAATTAAAAGGAATATTTGAAAGTGAGGGTATCAAGGAAAGTGGATTGATAAACTATTCTACATACTTCTCTTCTAAAGGGCTTGAAGCCAAGATTGTGTTCTTGACTGATACAGAAAAATTCACTTCTGTTGAGGACAATACTCAGGATATATTAAATAGAAAGCTGCTTTATGTTGCGATGACAAGAGCATCGGAAAAACTATACATACAGGCATCGAGCTTCGAAAAAGAAACCTTCGCAAAAACAATAAAAGAACTAAGTTTATAGGTTAATAACTCTCGGGGATTGAAGTCATAGACAAACTCCTCTCCAGCTTCGACGTGTGTACAATTAAATAGTTCTGTTGCAAAAATTCCTCACGTCTCCAGATTGTCGAGAGAGTTTTGTCTATGAACTTCAATCCACCAAGTTAGTTATTCTCCCTATAAAATTGAATTTAAACAAATCGGAGAAGTTAGTAAAATTTTAGGCAGCTTTTTATTTAAATTGTTATAATTTTACTTTCTTTTTAACTCTCCGTAAAAATCAAAAATTTACCAAGAATATTGATAATATGTAGCATAGTAGTATATAGACAAAACACACTCGACAATCTGCAGACGCATATTTTAACAAAAACAAAACTATTTCTTAATCACGCGTCGAAGCTGGAGAGAAGTTTGTCTATATCTACTATGCTTCGTATATTAACAATAGAATAGGTAAATTTTATTTAAATCTTATATATATTCTTTTTGCGTATAGGTATAGCATCAATACAAATATCAATAACAGATACATCACTAGGAATGCAATCATTCTTGTTGTGTCACCAAATATTTCAGAGAGTGTGTCTATTACTATCCATTCGTCTAGTTTTAGTCCAGTTCCCATAGCTACAGAATACACATTTATTTTAAACAACGTGTTTTTTATAAATTCATTAAGTCCAATAACAAATACCGGACTAGCTCCCATGACTACAAATGGACGTGATATTAGATTAGAAGCTTTGCTCCTGTTCAAGTCAAATATTCCAAATAATGCTGCAAAAGCAACGCAATATCCACCTAATACAATCATTACAAAAGAAGGCGACATTACGCTTGCATTATATGGACAATTTCTTTCCATTAAAAGGGCAATGATTACAAAAAACATCCCCATAATTAGAATCTTGTTGCTCTTATCCCTATTCTCCACTCTCCTATTGCATAGAAAACTGCCCGCTGCCATAGCCAAGCAACCTCCACACAAAGCAGAAATAGTAGACATAATTCCGTATCGCTCAAAATCTCCAATATGCCCTGGCATAACCTTAGAATCCACAAAATACGCAAGACAAGTCTTTGCAGTATCTCCAAAATTAGCACTCGCAAAATAATACCCTGCTAGACCTACAACGCCTATCGCAGTTAAAAACACAGCGATAACAGAACTCTTAAAATTAAATCTCCTAAACAAAACATATAAAAGAGATCCAAGCATATACACAACAGCTATCATCTGTAAAATGCCCATAATCCTAAAACTATTAAAATTCCAAGCTCCAATTAAATTTATCAATATCCCGATTACAAATAATATAATACCTACCTTGACCTTCTTGATACAAATCTCCTTGAAACTCTTCTTTCTCTTCACATCTAGCTCAACCTCTGTTGGAATCATAAAACAAACAGAAGCCAACAATAGTGGAAGTCCTAAATCTCCAAAACTTATCCCATTCCACTTAGAAAAAGCTAAAAATGCAGGCATCTCACCTAAAACACCAATCCCAGATGAACAAATAATAGCAATCACAGCAACTCCCATAATAAGTTCGACAGTAGTGTACCTTCTCTTTAAAGGATCTCCTGTAACAACCTCTCTAGCTTGTGGCTGCTCCTTCTCTCCCCTATTAATAACAGTCTGCTCAGTAGAACTCTCTTCCCTACTTAGCTCAACTTTCTTCTCTCTCTTGCTCTCTTTTTTCTGCTTAGGACTTGTATCCTTTCTACTTTCTTCATTAATATATGCATCTTCATTAGGCTCTGGAACATCATACCCATCGTACACTGGCATATCCTCATCCACAAAATGTATATTGTCCTCTACAATCTTAGCAATTTTCTCTAATTGAATCTCTTGCTCAATATTTTTCTTCTCTATATCGTCATTCTTAACCTTCAAACTAATCACCCTTGCTAAAACATTTATTTTTTCTTCTTCTTTTTCTTCTTTTTCTTAGTCTGCATAGGTGGTACCTTAGCTCCATTATTATACATCGCTGGTCCTTTAGGCTTGTTTCTATTTCTAAATGCTTTCATACCATATGCGACAAATAAACCTACACCAATCCCTAAAGCAACTTCACCAAAACTTACCTTTGGAGTTGGCTTTGCTCCTGTAGCTGCAAATATATTTGTAACAGTAGCTAAAGTGAACACACTCGCTAATGCAACTATTCTTTTAAAATTTCTCATTGTTTACTTTCCTTTCTCTAAAAACTTTCACATAGTTATATTATATAAGAAAAAGATGAATATAAAAACAGTTATAAAGGTTTTTTATTTATTATTTCTATACATCCTAAAGGCTCTCTCTATTCTATAATTTCTCGTTTCATCGTATAGTTCCTCTTCTTGTCCACCAAGCAAAATAGAAGAATAATAAAAATCACGTGGATTATCCTCTCCTACTCCATGCAATCTAATATACTTATTATCTGGATTCGTAGTAGTAAAAGCAAAATTCTTATAAGACATCATCTCTAATGCTCTAAAATTATTTGCTGTGAAAATAAGCTGACCCTTAGCTGAAGTATCAAAAATCTTAACCAACTCGCCAAACAAATACTCATTAATACCTAAATCTAAATCATCCACCATTAAACACATTGACTCATTATTATACAATTTAATAAAATAATGAATAATAGGAACTATTCTCTTAATGCCTTTTGATTCATATATAAGCGGAATACTATAACCTTCTTTAACGCTCATAAATTCTATTATCATCCGCTTTTCTCCATTATCCAAAAGCTTTTCATCTTTAATAGAAATATCTATTTTCATAGAAGGAATAATAGACTCTATAACATTTCCAAGTTGTTCAACAGCTCTTTTAAATTCATCAAAATTACTTTGTCTGATAATACATCTTCCAGGTATATCACGTTTAAATATACTTGCTTCACCATTTCCTATAATCTTTAAATTGTTAATAGCAAACTTTTTCAAAACATCTACCACAAAAGGAAACTCCCATTCCCCTTTTTCTAAAATCTCATCTTTAACTTTATCATTTAATTTTTTTGCAAAAATTAACGATTTTCCAGCTTTATTATCATACCAAACTCGTAAAAACATTCTAGTTTCCTTAGAAAGCATATTCTTAATCTTTGAATACGTAATCTCACCATTTCTTATCTCAAATAAAGTGCTCTTTCTACTCCATTTTCCTTCATTTAGTTTTTTAATAGATAACTTTTCATAATCCACTACATATCCATTCTCCTCAGATTTAACAATTTCAAACTTATAATCTATTATTCCCTCAAACTCATCAGACTTTACATAAAAACTATATTCTAACATTGCATCCTTAGATCCAAAATTAATCAAACTATCAATATCATCTGGTAGTTTCTCCCATTTTATTAAATATTTTAAAATATGTGTAGCATCAATAACGGCAGATTTTCCAGAACCATTTTGTCCATAAATACCAAGTATAGAACTATTGTCTTTAAACTCTTCTGATTCTATTTCTTTTATAGTATTTATTTTTATCGCTCCATGACATACATTTTTTATACCGTTTATGTTTATAGAAATTATTCTTACTAGCTCTTTCATAATATTTTCCTCCTCTATTTGATTTTATGTTTATTATATCATTTTTATAAGTTATTAATTAAAGACAAAAAACATATGTTCTTTATCTAAAAATGGGCATAAAAGAACCCCCACTCAGGGATTCCTCGGAATCAAACTGGACACTTAAGTCTGTGGGGGTATTGATGTCTTATTTAGTTTTTAGCATCTTCAACGAGCCACTTTTTATTTTACCGTTGTGTCTTTGCTCTCACACAACATCATCCTTCTGTCACTTTTTATTTTACCTACGAGTCAGAACAGTCACTCGTCATCTTATTAGATGCTATTTACATCATATAATATTTTCAAACAAAGCGCAAGTTTTTAGTTGAGATTCTAAAAAAAGAACCTCGTCTTTTATTGATTTAAAGTTTGAATATTTATACTCTAATATCATATCCTCTACTCACACCCAAAGAAGCCTATCACACAACAACTCATTAGTCATAAGATTAGTATTATGAGAAGTAAATATAATCTGAGAACTAGGCTTCCTCTTAACCATCTCTCTCACAATCTTCTCTGCTAACTCACAATCATACACATCTAAACCATCTACAAAAATCATACTCTCATCAATATCACTCACTAGACAATAATAAATCAATGCAAGACTTCTCATTCCTACCGGAGCAGTTTCAAAAAATCTCATTGATCCTTTTTTAAACTTATTCAAAATAATCTCTCTTCCATCTAAATTAACTGATTCTAAGTTGCATTTTATATCTAAACTTTGTAAAAAATATTCAAAATCCTTTAACTTGCCACTCTTAACTATATAACTTTCTATTAACTCTCCTCTACATTCACATCCAAAACATCTATTTAAATCAAAAGAATTGATTAAAATCATATTTTCAATATAATTGTAAAACTTCTTAAAAGCTCCATTCTCCTCATTATCATCTAGTACCGAATTATTTCTAACATATTTTGTAATTGAAAGACCTCGCCCCTTCAAATCTAGCTTTAGATTTTCGGCACACTTCAAATTACAACATCCCTTTTTCTCTATATAATCGTACTCAATCGCTATATTGCCATTTATATAAACTCTTTCATAAATCAACTCATCTACAGCTGCTTTCCTATAATTATAAATAATATCATCATTTTCAAAAGAAAAATAATATGTAAACTCAGCAAAATCATTTCTATCTAAATTTAGATATGGATTTATTGCTATTGAAGTTTTTTCTCTACCATCTGTTAAGTGATTCATCGCATCCAAAAGTGCTAGTCCAAGATTGCTCTTTCCTGAACCATTTTTGCCAAATATTGAGTATACCCTTGTAATACTATTATCTACTGTTTCTCTATTAGAATCATAGTTGTTAGCTTTTGCTAAGTCTAGAGTAAATTTATTTTCAAAACTTTTAAATCCTTCTATCTCGAATTTTTTTAGCATATTTCTCACTCCTTTAAGGATAGTATAGCATATATTTGTAAAAATTCACTTTATTTATGATAAGTGCTATTTTTAGACAAAAAAACATACGTTCTTGGCTATATTACTTTTTTGACCTACTTTTTGCAAGAAAAAATTCTTTTCTCTACATTTTATATATCCTTGAAAAAATCTAAAAATAATGTTATATATAGATATATAAAAGATGTCGTTTGAGAGTTCTGACACGAAGTTAATATAAAATAGTGACTCAAGTGAAGATGTCGTGTGACGGTTCTGACACGAAATTAATATAAAATAGTGACCAAAATGATTAAAGATGAGGATTTTACTCCTCGTCTTTTTTATTACAATCCATTTATTTCTAATAAGGTAGTATTTTGAATAATAAAAAGCTGCCGTAAGATGTCTGTTAGACATCTATACGACAGCATATTTTGTGAAAAAATATTTGCGTTTTAGAGTTTATTTATTTTTTTGTAAAGCTATAAGTTATAGGATTTCCTATTACTTTATCTGCTTCTGAATCATTCTGCTGCATTAACTGTATAGTAACTGTATATGTTCCATTATCTAAATTTGATAATGGATTTAATACTAATTCTATTTCTCTTACATCTCCAGCTGCAAATCCTACAGTTCTTGTTCCTTTTGCGCTATCCTGTCTTACTCCATAGAATATATATTTTTCTTTTACTCTATCATCAAGCTTTGTTCCAGGAGTTTTTCCATTTTTTTCTTCTCCTTTCCAATCTGCTATTTCTCTGTTAGAACCATCTAAGTCATTATATTTAGGAGTTCCAACTTTAGTCCCTTTTATTGTTGTAGTTTTTAATGCTACACCACATTTTGACTGTTCTGTATGATTATCTGCTGTTATAAATACTGCATTAAATGGTACCACAGTATCACCTTTTTTAACCTGTAGTCTTAAATATGCACCATCTTTGTAATAACTTAAACCATTTGTTTTTTCATCATTTTCTACTAAATTTATTCCTATATTTTCTGATGAACTCCAGATGAATGATGTTGATAGTTTTCCACCATCATTAACTAGTTCATCACCTTTTGTTATACCATCATTTATTTTTGTCCAACTAGAATTATTCCATATATATACACCTTCTGCAAGGTTTCCATATGATCCATCTTTACCTATTATTAATTTAGAAGTACTATCTGTTCCTTTTATAGTTCCAGTAACAGATCCTTTAACCTCTACTGTTTCACCTGCTGGAATAGTATACCCTCCATATATTTCTACAGTTGATTCCTTTGTAGAATCAGTTATAGCTTTTTTTACATCTTTATAGTATTTACCTATTACCTGTACTTCTTTAGTTGCTGATTTAACTACAGCACCTTCTTTAAATTCTTCTTTTACTCTATTTGAGTATATATATCCTTTTTCATAATATACTTCTTCTTTTTCTTTTTTAGCTATTTCTAAATATTTATGAACAGCGTTGTCTTTCCAATCTACTAATTCATCATTAGTTGTTTCAACCTTTTCTGCAAATATCTGTATTGGTTCTTCTAATTTTGTTCCTGTTCCACTTAATGTGAATTTTGTAGTATTAGCATCTTTTTTATCTACATTTATTCCATACCAAGCATTTTTAGATGTTTTTATATTTTCTGCTTCTACAGTAGAACGATTTATTATTATTCCACCTTTTGAACTATTTTTTACTGTTATATTATTTAATTTAACACCATTAACTTTATATGCTGTTAATCCATTTCCTTTAGAATATTCTATAGTTATTCCAGATACACTTACATCATTAGCTGTTATTGTTAGTAAATTGTCTTTATAATCTCCATTAGCTGCAAATGTACTAGATGGTTTTATAGTAGCGTTATTTTCACCTACTATAGTCATACTCTTACTTATAACTAACTGTGAATTTAATTCATTTGTTCCATATATTTTTACAGTTGAATTTTCTTTTTTATTAGCTTCTGTTACTGCTTCTGCTACTGTGGCATAATGTTTTCCATCTACTGTAGCTCCTGTTGTATAAGTTGGTGCTGAACTTCCACCACCTGATGAAGAACCACCGCCACCAGTAGATCCACCTGGTTTATTTCCTTCAACGTTTGGAGTTTCTGTACCAGTTATTGGTTTAGATATAGTACCTTCATTATCTACTTTTGTACCTTCTCCATCATTCTTAACTTCTGTTATAGTACCGTTGTTTTCTACCTTAACATTTTCTGAGCTTGAGCTAACTTCTACTTTGTCTATCTTACCAGCTGAAGTATTAGTAACTGTTGTGTTTTTACCATTTTCAACAACTAAAGTTCCTATAGTTCCGCTGTTTTTGATATCTGCATTTGGAGTTTTAACTGTAACTTTTCCTGTTAAATCACCTTTTACATTTATTTCTATTGCATTGTTTGTTGATAAAGTCACGTCTTTAGATATAGTTGCGTTTGCATCTATTTCTATAACATCGTTAGCATTTGCTTTCTTTAATGCTTCCTGAAGTTCTGCTTCATTTTTAACTTTTATCACTTCTGCTTTTTCTATTTCTTTAAGCTGGCTGAATGCACCTTCGTTACCTTTTCCACCAACCTGAGTTATTGTAGCTATTTTCTTAGTATTTACTACATTTACCTGGTTTGCATTTAATTTTTTAGAAGCTATTAACACTGGAGCTCCGTTTTTAGATGCAAGTGCACCAACTGCTAATGCATCTATTAACTGACCTGAATTTTCCATACCGTCTTTTGCTAAGTATAGATTGTCTAAGTTTTTATCAGCATAGAAAGTTTCTATAACTTTTGCATTAGTATCGTTTCTATTAGCACCTTCTATTCTCTGTTTTCCTGGTAGGTTTTTAGCTATTTCATTAGAAACTGCTTTATCTCCACCTATTATGAATGAAGATTTTATCGCTTCATCTTTTATGAATTTTTCAACTACTGATAATCCTGATTTTGGATTAGCAAGAAGTATTGGCATACCTTTTTCAGCTGCTGCAGCTGCAACAGATACTGCATCTGCAAGTCCAGTCACACCATTTACTACTGCTATTTCAGATACGTCTTTTACTCCATCAAGTCTTTTAGCTATTGCAAGAGCTGTTTCTTCTCTAGAAGCTCCTTTTATTCTATCAGTTTTAACATTTAATGCTTTAAGATCTTCTTCTACTTTAGATGTAAGAACTGCATCTCCACCTATCATTATTACATCTTTTGCGCCTAATCTTTTTATTTCATTTGCAGTTGCTTTAGTTAATCCACCTTTACCAGTTAAAAGTATTGGTGCATTTTTAGCGTATGCAAGAGGAGTTGCTGTTAATGCATCTGGGATTGCTGCATCATTTACAAGTATTACAGTTTCTGCTTTTGTCCATCCCTCTTTACTTATCTTTACTGCTGTATCAGTTCTATTTGAACCAACTAGCTGTTCTTCTGTTGTTGCAGCACTTACTGAAACAACACTTCCACTAACTGCCATAGTGGCAGCCATTACTGTAGCTAATTTCTTTTTCATATTATCCTCCTGGGTTATATAGATTGGTTTATAATCATTTTAATATATAATAAAAAGGACACAGTTTCCCATTTAGTTTTTGGGTATTTCTGTGTCCTCTATTATCAATTTTATTAAATTTTTCATCAAAAAAGGCATACTTATAGTGTCTGTCTGTCTGTCTGTCTGTCTGTCTGTCTGTCTGTCTGTCTGTCTGTCTGTAGATTTTCCCAAACTTTCATCTTGATTGTCAACACCTTTCACCATTTTTGATTTATTTCAAATATTATATATTTTATTATATCAAATTTCAAGAAAAGTTCAAGTATATTTCATTTACAATAAAAAATCTTTACTTATTTTTTAATTTATCTATATTCAGATAATTAAATTGTATCGTTTTAATTTAGAGTTGCTTTAAATTAAGTTAAACGGTATCTATACTTTTGAGTTTGCGTCGGGGGGCTTAGGGGGGGCGTCGCTATGGAAAAATTCCGTACAATAAAAATGTGGAAAAATAATTGCGAAAAAAGAGCAAGAGAATAGAGAAAAAAAGAGAAGAAAAGAATAAAAAAGGAAAACGAAGGAAAAGGAAAGAATAAGAAAGAGTAAGTGAAAGAAAAGCCATAAGATAACAGAAGAAAAGAGAACTTATCTTTTTAGAAACTTCCTAAAATTTCTTGAATAAGAATTTAAATAAATCTTATTTACAAATAAAAATTATCTGTAAGATAAATTAAAACTTGTAAAACTTTCCAATCCGAAGTTTGTCTTTTTTATCTTAGATTTCTTTTTTCTAATTAAGAAATAAAAAAAGAGTGTAAAAAAGAAAAAAGATAAACGGAGGTAAAGAGATAATGAATAAGAAAAAATTATCAGTAGTAATGGCTGGAGCAATGCTAGCAACTTCAGTAGCACCAGTATTAGCAGCAGAAACAACTGCAAAAGAATATACAGTAAGTCAGAAAAAATTATTAGCAAACGAAGTTAAAACATTAATGGAAACAGAAATGGTTTCTTCAAATAGAGCTTTAATAGCTGATGTAATAGCTGATGGTGTTGCTATACCTGCAACTGATGATGCTAAATTTGTATCTTTAGATTTAGCTAAAGAAATATTCAACGCAAAAGCTGATAAAATATCAGTTTATGGAGTTGCAAAAGTTGGAACTAATGGTGTTGAAGATCCTGCAGAATATAAAGTTGATGCTGCAGTTACTTTAATAAATGGTTTAAATCCAGGTGAATCTATAAAAGTTTATA
Organism: Peptacetobacter hiranonis; assembly: GCF_008151785.1. Taxonomy (GTDB): domain Bacteria; phylum Bacillota; class Clostridia; order Peptostreptococcales; family Peptostreptococcaceae; genus Peptacetobacter; species Peptacetobacter hiranonis. The sequence goes on along the minus strand of NZ_CP036523.1, from coordinate 744,792 downwards.
AAAGAACTGCTGAAAAATTCGGTGGAGAAATAATAGTAGGTTCTCCTATAACTGTAACAGATTCAACAGTTGCCAAATATACAACAGCAGAATTAGTAAATGTTAGTGCTGTAGCTACAGCTTTCGAAAATGAAGCTAAATTAAAAGGAAAACAGACTAGTAATGCTTTAAGTAAATTAGTAAAAAGTATAGCTGTAAACAACGATAAAGATGGTGTTATTATAACTCTTAATGCTTTAGATGAAAATAATACAGAAAAAACTATAGCATTAAAAAATGGAGATGAAAAATTAGATTTCCAGTTAGCTTATGATAAAGATGGAAACTTAATAGATACAACAGATGTTTCTCAGATACAGAAATTCGATCATTTTGGTAAAAAAGTTACTGCATACAATAAATCTAAAAAAGTTAATGATAAAACATTAAGTGCTACTTACAAAGTAGTTGCTGATAAAAATGAAGATGAAACATTAAATGCATCAGATTTATATGATGGATTTGCATTAACAGCAAGAGGTACTGAAATATTAGCTGACCTTAAAAATGCAGCAGATAAAGCCGAAGAAGAAATAGAAAGTCCAACAAATGCTTTAGTTCAGTTAGCAAAAACTACAGGTACTGTTGATGCAAATGGATATTATAAATTTACAGTTACATACAAAAAAGTAACAGGAGATAAACAGTCAGAAGTTTACAAAACTATAACTGTTAGATCAACAAATGAAAATGAATTAAAATCTTTACATAAATTATTACAGAAAGGTACTTTCAATGTTGGTATAGTAGCTGGAGCAAATAGATATGAAACGGCTGTTAACGTATCAAAAGCAGCTGGAACAGTATTAGCAGATGCAGCAGATACAAATAAAACTAATAATATAGTATTAGTAAATGGTGAAGCACTAGTAGACGGATTAGCAGCAGCTCCATATGCAGCAACAGTTAATGGTACTGGTAAACAGGCAGCTCCAATATTATTATCACAGGTAGATTCATTACCAGCAGCAACAAAAGATTACTTAAAAGAATTATCTTCTGAAATAGCAGCTAAAAATTTAAATAAAGTAACTGTAACTTTAATAGGTGGTTATGCTGTATTATCAGATGAAGTAGTATCTGAATTAGAAGATATGGGATTCTCAGTAAAAAGAATAGGTGGAGATAATAGAGAAGAAACTTCTGTAAAAGTTGCTGAAAAAATGCCAGCTTCTACTACTACATTTGTTGTAGGTGGAAATGGTGAAGCCGATGCTATGTCAATATCAGCAGTAGCAGCTGATAAAAAAGCTCCAATAATAGTATCTAAAACAAATACAATATCTTCTGATGCATTATCTTACCTAGAAGATGAAGCTTCAACAGATACAGTAAGAATAATAGGTGGAGAAAGTGTATTCTCTAAAGAATCAGAAGAAAAAGTAAATAAAGCTCTTGCTAAAACAAATGCGGCTTACAGAATATCTGGTAAAAATAGACAGGCTACAAATGCGGCTGTTATAAAAGAATACTACTCAGCTTCTAGTACAGATGCTGAAGGTATAGTACTTGTAAAAGATGGTGTAGCTAAAAAATCTGAATTAGTAGATGCATTATCAGCAGCTAACTACGCTGTAAAAATAAAAGCTCCAATAGTACTTGGAACATCAGGTATAACAGATGAACAGAAAAATAACTTATTAAATATAGATATGGCTACAGCTGTACCAGCAACTAAGGGAATAGTAGCTCAGGTTGGTGAAGGTGCTAATAGAACATTATTAGAAACAATAGCTGGATTATTCAACATATCAAACAAATAATAAAAAGTAAATAACATATTTACATACAAGGCGAGGGGATAATTCCCTCGCCTTTTTTTAGGCGTAGCCTCCTCCATTTTGCCACAAAAAAATACAAAAATAGACTTGCTTTTGTAAGTCTATTTTTGTCAATAATTTTTCAAAAAACATACGTTCTGTAGAATAAAACAAATAAGTATTTACTATTAAATTTTATATTATAAAAAACACTAATTTCCTAATATTTTAAAATTAGTAGAATGTAAGTTTATTAATAAATCTAATTACTGCTTGTAAACACTTGAAAAAAACTAAAAATAATGCTATTATAAGTATATAGAAAATGTGTCATAAAAGATGTCGTGTGAGAGTTCTGACACGAAGTTAATATAAAATAGTGACTCAAGCGAAGATGTCGTGTGACGGTTCTGACACGAAGTTAATATAAAATAGTGACCGAAGTGATGACACAAGCAAACAAAGGTGCTAATATTTTAGCACCTTTTATTTTGCAAAAATATATTGGGAGAATGCATATGTCTAAAACAGTCTTTGATTATGAAATTAGAAAATTAAATGATAGTTTCTTTGAAAAATATAATAAAAAAGAATATCCTGAAATAGAAGTTAAAAAAGGTAGACCATATAATTTTATATTATTTGAAATTAGATATAATTGTTTTGTTGCAGCTCCATTTAGGACAAATATCAAACATGAAAATTCATTTAAATTTGAAGGTTGCAAAAGAAATAAATTTGGAACATCTGGAATTGACTACTCTAAAATATTAATCATAGAAGATTCAAATTATATTGGAGAGGTTTCAAAGATAGATTATGATGAGAATTCAATATTGGTAAAAAATATAGTTACAATAGCAACTGAAATCAACGACTATATAGATGATTATAAAAATCATATCTCTGGTATAAAGAAAATGGGGAAAAATAAGTTTAGAAATAAATATAAATTCTCAACTTTAAAATATTTTCATAAAGAATTAGGTATATAATAAATCAATAAATTACAATAAAAAATAGACTTGCTTAAACAGGTCTATTTTTTATATATTCTTTAATATCAAAATTATATGCTTTTATTATATTCTTCTAGAATAGCATCAATAGCTTTTATCAAATTCCTTATGTTTATAATTTTTATATTTGTATCCTTCTTATCAATTTCTTTTTTTAATAAATACTTTATCTCTTCTAAAATTTCTTTATCCTTTTCATACACATTTTTTATATTTAAAATTGCATATGCTTGATTACCTTGAACATCTCCAACTGGAAATACTTTTTTTAAATTGCAAATAAAGTTAAAAACCTGCATATTACTTGATTTAAGTATCTTTTGAACAATCTCTTCAGAAGAGTGCTCAGATAAATAAACTTTATACAATTCTATATATCTTATTTCTTCATTAGATAAATCAATCTTATTAAGCATAGAATCTATAGACACTCTTCTCCGCTCAATAATTTTATTTAAATTTACTATAGAATCATATAATTCTTTTAATTTGTCATCTTCCAATTCTATTCCTACATTTATAAGTATTCTTTTTTTATTAAATTTACCATTCTCTATATCATTTTTAATCTTTTTTATATTTTCCTCAAATAGAGTATAATACTTGTTTACATCTAATGGATATCCTTCTTCTAGTAATCTATCTAAATCAGCTATTATCATGCCATAAATATCAATATCTATATTAGTATTTTTAGATAAATTTTCTTCCAGTACTTTTAGAACTTTTTTTAATTCATCATCCTCTAATACTTCAAATAAACCTAATTTGCCTGGTCTATTTTTTTCAAATTCCATTCTACTATCGTGATTTTTTATCATATTTATTAATTTTTCTTTTATACTATATTCATCTATAAGATAAGTTTTAATATATTTATCAACAAAATAATATTTATTATCACAATATATATTATTTTGTCCTATTGCATATCTATATTCTTGTATACCACCTTCATCTATAAAAGATTCTCTATTCGATTCATATAGATATTTATAATTTGTTTTTATTTTTATAGCTGCATCAATTGTATATTTTAAAACATCCTCTTTTAAATAATATTTCTTTTCCTCTAGTTTTTCAGTAGAATAATTATTAGAAATATTTTTTATAGATATCTCGTCTATTATTTCAAAGATTTTGCCATATACATGTATAGCAAATTCTAAAATTCTAAAGTTTTTAGAATTATTAATATCAAATATTTGCTTTATAAGATCTATTCTATTATTTAAGAAACTTATAATTCCATTTTTTCCATTAGAAAAATTATTTATAATCTCAGAACATACTATATCAAAATTATTTTTAAATTCCAATTCAATTTCAAATACTTTTTCTTTATGATTTTCAAAATATTCTTTATTCTCAATTTTTTCTTTATTTGCTATTACTATGACCCTACAACTTTTATTCTCTACTAGATTATTTATAAAACCAAATAGTTCCTTTAAATCTATATTACATCTCTCTAAATCATCTAGAATAATAATCGATTTATCATATTTTATAAAACTTGCTATACTACTTAAATCAATATTGAAATCAAAATTTTTTAAAATTTTTTTGTTTGATAATTTTTTAATAGTGTTAAATGTTTTATTAATTCCATCTGATAAAAATTTTAATTTTTCTTCTGTTTTTAAATCGTAATTTAATGATATATTATTCATACTTAAAGATTTATCCAATATTTCTATATTATCTATTCCAAACAATGAAAGCATTATTGGTCTTCCATAATCTGAAATATACTCTTTTGGGGGATTATCAATTAAGATTTTCTTAATTGAATATGTTTTACCAATTCCCCATTCTCCTGTTATTAGCAATGCTTTTTTACTAGAGTAATCTTTAATATATTCGACTATACTTTTTCTCATATATTCAATATTATTTTCCTTTATCATTAGAACACTCCCTTTATTTATGATTTATCCAATTAATTATTATATTATCACAAATAATACCTTTTTGAAATATCTCTGTGGGGGCTTTAGAGGGCGTCGCTATGGAAAAATTCCGTACAATAAAAATGTGGAAAAATAATTGCGAAAAAAGAGCAAGAGAATAGAGAAAAAAAGAGAAGAAAAGAATAAAAAAGGAAAACGAAGGAAAAGGAAAGAATAAGAAAGAGTAAGTGAAAGAAAAGCCATAAGATAACAGAAGAAAAGAGAACTTTCATTGAGAGTCTTATTCTTAGAAAAATCCAAAGTTTTAATTTTTTTCTTGAAGTATTTTTTCTAATTGAGAAATAAAAAGAGAGTGTAAAAAAGAAAAAAAGATAAAATAACGGAGGTAAAGGATAATGAATAAGAAAAAATTATCAGTGGTAATGGCAGGGGCAATGCTAGCTACATCAGTAGTTCCAGTATTAGCAGCAGATTCTGTACAGAAATATGAAATAGGAGTAGATCAGTTAGGTGTATTAAGAGCAGGTTTAAACAACTTTTTAGAAACAAAAAAATTTGTTTCAACTGATAAGAATAACACATTAGCAGGAAAATCTATATATTCTATATCATCATCAAACACTACAGCAATAGCTAGTGAAACTAAAGATGTTTCAAGTATAAATTTAGCTAGCTTAAAAGCTGGAGATAAAATATATATATTAGATGATGGACACAGAGAAGTTGATGGTAAATTCTACTCTACATCAGATGGAAATGTAACTACTACAGGAGAAGTATTTGACGAAACAAAATTAAAAGATACAACTACTATAAATAAATTAAAAGCTTATACTTTTGTAAAAGATGCTGCTTATGATGAAGACGCAAAAGAATTAGTTGTAACATTAAAATCAGCAGATGTAAACACAGGAGCAAACATAGTATTAACTTATAAAGTTGGAGATGCAGTTGTTGATTTTGATAACGTATTAACTAAAGATGGTGTTAAATATGCAGCATCAGCTGTAAAAGCATCTCCTAGCACTAATGAAGTTGCTATATCTGATGTTGTGAGTTTTGCTCCTAAAGCAGGAACAGTAGAAGCAGGTCAGGATATACCAAATAAAAAAATAGCTGAAATAAAAATAGTAGCAAATGCAGAAAACAACTTATTAGTATCAGATTTATATGATGGATTAATGTTAACTGATAAAGGACAGGAAATATTAGATGCATTAAAAGAAAAATCTTCAGCTAAATCAGGAATATTTGCAGCAGATGGAACTACTGAAATAACTTTAGCAGCTGCAAACTCTGTTGTTAAAGATCCTACTACAGGTATAACTACATTTAAAATAAACTTCAATGACTCTTATGGTAATAAACACGAATATACAGTAAGAGGAACTAATGAAGCACAGGCTAAAAAACTTGCTGGATGGTTAGCTACTCAGAATCCAACTGTTGACGTTGTTGCAGGTGATAACAGATATGAAACAGCTGTTTCTATATCTAAAAAAGCTTTTGGAAAAGATTTTAAATTAACAGGAAATGCAAATGCTAAAGATGTTGTAATAGTAAATGGTACAGCATTAGTAGATGGATTAGCTGCGGCTCCATATGCTAAAACATTAGGAAATTCTACTCCTATACTATTATCAGAAAATGATTCATTACCAAAAGCAACAAAAGACTATCTAAAAAAATTAACTGAAGATTTAGCTTCTTCATCTATGAAAAATGTAACAGTTCATTTAGTAGGTGGAACTTCAGTTCTTTCAAAAAATGTTTCTGATGAATTAAAAGAAATGGGATTCTCTGTTGAAAGAGTTGGTGGATCTAATAGAGAAGAAACTTCTATGGAAGTTGCTAGAAAAGTAAACCCTAATTTAACAAAAGCTTTTGTAGTAGGAGCTAATGGTGAAGCAGATGCTATGTCTATAGCAGGTGTTGCTTCTACAACAGCAACTAAAGCTCCAATAATAGTAGCAAAAGCTGGTGGATTATCAGAAGATACTATATATGATTTAAAAGGTGCTGCTATAACAATAATAGGTGGAACTAATCAGATAACAAATGAAGAATTCAAAGCATTAGATGAAATGAATGGTAATGCTTTAGTAGAAAGAGTTTCTGGTAAAGATAGAAAAGCTACAAATGCAGCTATAATCAAAAAATACTACGGAACAACTGAAATGGATACTAAAGCTATAATAGTAGCTAAAGATGGTATAGCTAATAAAACTCAGTTAGTAGACGCTTTAGCAGCTTCAACAATAGCTGGATCTCAGGGCTCTCCTATAGTATTAGCAACAGATAAATTATCTAATGAACAGATAAATGAAATAGAATTATCTACTTCAAGCCAGGCAACAGCTATATATCAGGTTGGTAAAGGTGTAGAAAGAAGTGTAGTAGAAGTATTAGCATCTAAATTAGGATTAAAATAATTACAAGTAAATAACACATTTAAATACAAGGCGAGGGATAATTCCCTCGTCTTTTTTTAGGCGTAGCCTTCCTCATTTTCCCCACAAAAAAAGACAAAAATAGACTTGCTCTTGTAAGTCTATTTTTGCCAATAAAATTTCAAAAAACATACGTTCTATCTACTTTAAAATATACCTAGTCTTTGGTCCAGAACCTATCTTTTCCAACTTACCCATACCAACCAACAAATCAAAAACCTTTCTTGCCTTTGACTTATTCATATCAAGTATTTCAATAGCCAACTTTGTAGTAACGTAACCATTCTTACTAACAAAATCCATCACCAAAGACTCATCCTTACTCAAATTCTCTCTCTTAAAACCACCTATCTCAACATTTTCTAGACCAATCCTATCTCTAACATCATTAGAAAGACTATACTCTGTACCTCTTCCAGTACCAGATACCTCTAAACCACCTTTAGCTACAATCTTTTTCAAAATCTTAGAAATATATTTTGAATCTTTTCCTAGTACCTGCTGCAAATATGAATTATTAACAGTATCTTCAAGCATTGTGATTAATATAATATCTATCTCTTCTCTTGAAAACTCACTCAAAATCTCATCAATCAAAGATTTCTTATCTAATTTCGTAACATCATCATCAGCATTCTCATTGCCAACTTTCTCATCTGCTGAAACCATACTTAATACAAGCTCTACTCTATCTGGTGAAAAACTTTCCTTTAACTGTGGTTTTATCCAATTTTCGTCATTCCAAATCTTAGCAATCTTTCCAATACCAGAGCCAGCTCTCTCTCCTATCCCTAATAAATTAAACATTTTAAAAATATTCTCATTTCTTGGATCACTGATACCACCATCTACAGCTTCCTCTAAAGATACTCTCAATGTACCTGGATTTGAAAACTTAAAATAATTATCTCCCTTTTCAACAACTATTCCTCGCTCAACTCTATAATCTGCATGAATTAAAGTATTTGCAAGAGCTTCTCTAATCGCTTCGTGTAAAAGAGTACTATCTTGACGAATGCCGTTTACAATCTTAAATGGAACCTTTAAATTCATAGTCAACTCATTTACAATCATAAAATAGAAATCATAAATATTGCCACTCCAAAGTCCACTATTAGATGTAACCCTGTTCTCCCATCTTATATTTGAGTCCATTGACTTTTCTCTATAATCTAAAAAATACTTAGGAAACTCATCTGTAATTTCTCTATCTTCCCCAAACATTAAAAGTCCTGCATAAGTAATTCCTTCCTCGCCTGTAGCTCTATTCTTCCCATAAGCACCTATCTTATATAAAAACTGCTTCATATCTAAATCCAGCCATGGATGGTTGGGATTCTTGCTTTCCAATCTATTTTTATAACTTCTTACACTCTTAACATTCAAATCCTCAATACCAAAACCTTCTAAAATAACACTATCTTGAGAAATATCACTAGAATCAGCAATCATTCTATCAACTTCTTGCTTATTACACTTATAATCTCCACTATGATTTCGTCTAAAAGTTCCAGAATGCTTATTGTCATTGTATGGATTATCACCTATAAATATTGGTTTTTGTCTTCTGTCTGCTCTAGGAACAAATATCTTTATAACATCTTTTCCATCTATCTTTTCAACGCTTACATCATTATCAGAAAGAATATTCATACTAGCTTTTTTATTATTATTCAAATTATCCCAGAATTCCTTAATCACTTTATCTGCATTGTTTACACCAGAAACTAAAAACTTACCATTTTTCTCTTTTATCCCAAGATAAATAGTTCCACCACGAGTATTTGCAAATGCTGAATATGTCTCCCACAAATCTCTAGGTAAATTATCTGCTGCTTCTTTACATTCTCTCTCTCCATTTTCAAAAAATTTATCTATATCCATACCTATTACTTCCTTTTCTAAAATTTATATTAATCCAATCGATTTATTTTAGTTTTTTAATCGATTGGATTTAGATTGATTTTAATACTATTTTATCACAGTTATCGCCTTTTTAGGTAGTTTTTTTCAATTTTTAACTTAATCGATTCACTTTAGTTGGAGTTTTATAGATTTCGATTCGATTTAGAGCTTATATAGTTTTTAATTAGTCGATTAAAAGTGAATCGATTCTGTTTAGGTTGTGGGGGGCTTAGGGGGGCGTCGCTATGGAAAAATTCCATACAATAAAAATGTGGAAAAATAATTGCGAAAAAAGAGCAAGAGAATAGAGAAAAAAAGAGAAGAAAAGAATAAAAAAGGAAAACGAAGGAAAAGGAAAGAATAAGAAAGAGTAAGTGAAAGAAAAGCCATAAGATAACAGAAGAAAAGAGAGAAAGCTTCTTCTTGTAACTTAAGAGAAAAATTTTTTATGAAGCCTTGACTGAAGTTAAATTTTTTATTTTGGGTTGCTTTTTTTCTGAAAATAGGAAATAAAAAAAGAGTGAAAATAAAAGAAAAAACGGAGGTAAAGAGATAATGAATAAGAAAAGATTATCAGTAGTAATGGCAGGAGCTATGTTAGCAACAAGTGTAGCGCCAGTATTAGCAGCAGAAGTTACAAACAACGAAACAACACATGGAAAACTTGGACTTTTCATAAATGACTTAGAAGCATTAATGGAAACAAAAAAATACCATAAAACAGATGCAGAAGCAGGAAAATCAGTATATAGATTCTCTATATTAGACAAAGACGGAAAAGATGTTACAATATCTGGTGCAACATCAAAAGATTATACTTTAAAAGATGGAAAAACTGTTATAAATGTATACGATGATGCAAATGTTCTAAAAAAATTAAATGAAACAGATAAAATAGACAATAACTATACTGTAAAAGTTTATGAATTAGGAAGTATAGAAAAAAATGGAGAATACTTCTCTACAGAAAAAGAAGTTGGTTCAAATATAAAATATAAAGCTGATGACTTTGCTAAATTAGTAGCAGATGCTAAAGCTTATACAGAAGCATCTTCTGACAAAGACCAGGCTATAAAAAATTATGCAGGTTTATCTAAAGCTGTAAAAGAAGGTTGGGTAACTAACTTAGAAGTAAAAGATAATGATTCTAAAGTTGTTGTAACTCTTGGATCTAAGACTGGAGATGAATTCAACAAAATAGAATGTGCAGTAGGAACAGACAAATTAACATTTGCAAGACCTGTAGATGCAAAAGGTAATGTAATTGCAGATGCGAATGAATCAAATTACTATACAAAATTCAATACAACTAAAGAATATGTACAGGGTAATATAGCTGGATTTGAAGTAGCTAAAGAAGCAGATTCACAGACTCCTGTATCAATAGCTGGTAAAAATGCTGTATTATTACACGAAGTAAAAGTATTAAATGGAGATGTAAATTATACTGTAAAAGTAGATGACTTATATGATGGATTCATGTTAACAGAAAAAGGACATGAATTATTAAATGCTATAAGAACATTTGAAAACGACAAAAATTCTAAAACTACTCAGAATGTTGACACTAATATAACTTCTGGTACAGGTACAGAACGTTATTTCAATGTTACATTAGTAGATGCTAATGGAACAAAACATGTAGTTAAAGTTTTAGGAGACTCTTTACATGTAGATAGAATAACTACTCTAAAAAATTGGTTAAAAGCTGGAAAAGCTGATGTTGAATTATTAGCAGGAGATAACAGATATTCAACAGCTGTAGAAATAGCTAAAACATATTTAGCTGGAGCTAGCCAGTATTCTTGGGATGAAAACTCTGAATTAGTATTAGTTAATGGTGAAGCATTAGTAGATGGATTAGCAGCAGCACCATACGCTAAAAAACAGGGTGCTCCTATATTATTAACAGCTGAAAATTCTTTACCTAAAGAAACAAAAACTTACATGAAAGAATTAATAGCTAAAAAACAGGTTGGAGATTTAAATAACAAAGCTATAACTGTAACGATAGTAGGTGGTGAAGCTGTTGTATCTCAGTCAGTAGTAAATGAATTAAAAGAAATAGGATTCAAAGTTAAGAGAATATCTGGAGATAACAGAGAAGAAACTTCATTAGCAGTAGCAGATAAAATAGGAACAACTGCAAAAGCATACGTAGTAGGTGCATTTGGTGAAGCAGATGCTATGTCTATAGCAGCAGAAGCTTCTAGAGATAAAGATGCTTCAACAGCAGGATTCCAGACTACTCCAATAATAGTAGCAAAATCAGCAAATGGTTTATCAACAGTAGGATTAAATGAAGTATCTGAATTTACTGAAGTTGAAATAGTAGGTGGAGAAGGTGTTCTTCCAAAAGAAAATGAAGATGCAATAAAAGAATTAATAGATGATGAAACAAAAGTAACAAGAATAAATGGTAAAAATAGACAGGAAACAAATGCATTAGTAATTAAAAAATACCACAAAGGATTTAATGATGCATTAATAGCAAAAGATGGAACTAGAAACAAATCAGAATTAATAGATGCATTACCAGCAGCAATATTTGCATCATCAAATTCAGCAACAAATCCATCAGCTCCAATAGTATTAGCTACTGATAGCATATCTAAAGAACAGTTAAATCAGCTAGTATTAAATGCAGATAAAACTTCTGCTAAAACTGTATACCAGATAGGTAATGGTGTTGCTAGATCTGTAATGGAAACAGTAGTAACTAAATTAGGATTAAATAAATAATTTTGATTCAATTATTTATAATATAAAAACGAAGGCTAAATAGCCTTCGTTTTTTCATTTATAATAATAAAAATAATTTAATTAAATTTTTTAGACGTAGCCTTCATCATTTTCCCACAAAAAAAGACAAAAATAGACTTGCTTTTGTAAGTCTATTTTTGCCAATAATTTTCAAAAAAACATATGTTCTGCATAATAAATCTAATAATATTTTACGTTCCATTTTTGTAATATAAATCAAACGATTAATTTCTAATCATTTCATAATCCTTGCATAAATCAAACGATTAATTAATAACTGTTGCATAAACTATTAATTAACTAGAGTATATCTGACATTTCTGCCCTTACCTCCTTTTTTAATAGCTCCTTTTTCGATAAGATTATTACAATATCTAACACTCTTATACGAACTAATTACTAAAGTTTATGTATTAATCTTATTTGTAGTAAATCCTTGTAAATATCATTAATAGGAATCTTTAAGCAACCAGGATTATAAAATTCAAACCTATCTTTAAATTTTTTAATCCTCAATTATCTTTATTTAGATAGGTATTTTTGTTTATTTGTGTAGTCTATGTTAATTATATCATTTTTTTATGTTTATTTTGGAATTTATAGAGTATTAATAAATGATTTTGGACAAAAAAACATTTGTTCTTGTTGGTATTACTTTTTGTAAAGCTACTTTTGAGATACTTTTTTAACTTTTTCCTACATTATATAATTATGATATAATTTATATAGGAATAAGATGAAAAAAATAATTATATTTATAAATAAAAGAAAGGAAACAAAACTATGTTAAAAATACTATTTAGCAGAAGCTACAGAGATGACATAGAAAAATACAACGTGGTAGAAAATCCTCCACTTGCCTTTGACATACGGCACACAGACGACTGCATAACAGATCCACTCAGCGTAGAAATGATAAAAGCAATCGACAAATCAGATGTCATAGGTCCAAACCTAATCCAAAGCCCAGTACTTGGACCAATCCCACCACAAACACTATCTGGTGGTGTAAAAACTCTGATTATGATAAACAAACATCCAGATATGATATTCAATGCGACTCATTGTGGAGATAACTGCTCTCCATACTTACTAAAAATAGCAAAAGATAAAGATATTACCATCAATCTCAGATATCTAATGCACTTTGACTTAGATGGAGATGATGAAATATTTATCGTCAACGATGGCTCAATAGTTAAAACAAACAAAGAATTCACTTACAAGGGATATAAATTTTTGGAGGGATAATATTGAAAGGAAAAGTTCATGTAAAAATTAGTAATATTGCTAACAAAATCACCTATGAATTTACACTAAACAGAAATATTACTATAATAGAAGGAAATTCTGCAACTGGAAAGACAGTTCTACTTTCTTTAATAAGAGCTGCGAAGGATAAAACTCTTCAAGGATTTATACGAGTTGATTGCGACTATCCTTGTATAGCTTTTTCTAGTGACGAGTATGATTGGGAAAGAAGAATCAAAGAAACAGAAAATAGCATAATCTTCTTTGATGAGGACGCATCTTACGTAAAAACAGAAGAATTTGCAAAAGCTATTCAAAACACTTCTAACTATTACGTTATTGTCAATAGAGAAAGCTTGAGTAATTTACCATATAGTGTTGATGAAATATACGGAATCAAAGAATCTGGTAAATACGGAAGTTTGGAACCTGTAGTTAATGAGTTTTACAGAATTTACTCAAAATATGACAACTTTGAAGATAATAAAAATATGGTATAATATAAATAGAAAAAGGAATCACGTAAGTGACTCGATAGAAAATGATATATTTACTCTTCTTTAGAAGAGTTAAGCCCACTCTCTCCGTCGCCAAACTTTGAAGAGTGGGCTTTTATCATTTTTGTAATTAAATTAGATTTTATTGTTACATTTATGCAACGCAAATCAAACGAATAAGCATTTGCGTTACATTTTGCGTTACATAAATAGTCTTTTTTGCATTTGCGTTACATTTTGCGTTACAAAAACAGCATTTATTGCATTTGCGTTACATTTTAGATTGGAATTAAAGATTATTATTTACTAAAACATATTTTGTAGCTCTATTACATCCTTCTCTTTTTATTAATCCTTTTTCGATAAGATCGTTACAAGCTCTTATACTTATATGCTTAGGTATTTCTAATTTTTCCGAATTTATTCTAGTACTTGTAAATCCGTCATTGATTATAATCTTTAAAATATCCTCTTCCACTCGACTAAGTCTTACATTATTTAAGTTTAAATCATCTAAAGAAACAACTTTTTTCTCTACATTATTTCCTTTAGATTCATCTCCTATAACATCCAAGCCAGAATTACTCTCTTCACAGCAGAATTCCTCATTAATCATATACTTCTTACCCCTGCCAAAGCCTTCTTCTATCAAGAATCCTCTATTTACCATACTTCTAAGCATCTCTGTAATATCATTAGGATGTAAATTTGTAACACATTGCATCCTTGCATTAGTTACCTCATCCTCAGTTATCGCTGTCACAAGAATTTTTATCTCATCTGCATTCAATAAATCCAAACTACTTCCATATATCTCTTTCAATTTTCCCATATATACCTCTGGGACCAAAGAAATCATGTTCAGTTTTAGCACAACTTCATTTGTAGCAAAATTTTCTTCTAGTATAGGAATTGCCCACTGCTGCTCTTTCCAGGCTTTTAATATCTTGAAAAATCCTGAACCTATATTTTCACCAAATCCTATCATTCTAAACATCTTTTGAATAAATGGATTTCTACATTTACTAGTTCCACCCTTGTAAATATCAGCAACAGGAATCTTCAAGCAACCAGGATTATAAAATTCAAACCTATCTTTAAACTTTTTAATTCTTAAAGTTCCCTGTACAGAATAATCTCCATGAACAATAGCATTTACAAAGGCTTCACGAATTGCCCGATGAACAGAAGTGTCATCAATTCTTGTTATTCCATTCAACTTAAATGGAATTGGAATATCCTCGGACAACTTATTTATAACTACAGTAAAGAAATTAAACAGATTGCTCTCCCATCTTCCATCTATTGTAAATCTTTCATTGTATCTCAAATCCTCATCCACATTTACCATTTTTAGATAATCTAGATTAAAATATGGGAAATAACTTCTGATACTTGTACTTTTTCCAAACATTAAAAGACCTGCAACCGTTAGCCAAACTTTTTTAGTCTTTCTATCCTTGTCCATAGCACCTAATTGAATAAGAAACTCCTCATCAGACAAATTATGCCATGCATGATTAAGATTTATAACAGAGAATCTATTTCTATACCGATTCACAGTTGGCATATCAAGATCGTCCATATCATAGTACTCCAAAATTGAAGAATCGAATCCTTTTTCTGATGCATCTCTAAACATTGCATTAACTTCATCCTGTGAGCACTTATAATCACCTTCATAATTTCGTTTATAAGTTCCATTATATGGATTATTATTCAAATATATCGGCTTATCTATAT
Source organism: Peptacetobacter hiranonis (assembly GCF_008151785.1). Classification (GTDB taxonomy): domain Bacteria; phylum Bacillota; class Clostridia; order Peptostreptococcales; family Peptostreptococcaceae; genus Peptacetobacter; species Peptacetobacter hiranonis. The sequence continues at coordinate 729,452 of NZ_CP036523.1, read as the reverse complement.
AACTAGCTCTTGGAATTTCAATCTTTATAACTTTTTTATGATTTATATTTATTACTTCAACATTTTCTTCCATTAATATATTTTTATTTACTTTATTACCATTTATAGTACTCCAAAAATCTTTTAACATTTTTTCAACAGATTCAACTCCAGATATATCAAACTTTTCATCTGTGTCAAATCTTTCCTCTACACCTAACACAATCGTTCCCCCGTTTGTGTTAGCCATTGCAGAATATGTTTCCCACAAGTCTTTTGGAACACTATTCTTCGCTTTTTTGAATTCTATCTCACTATTTTCACCTATGTCCATAAGTTCAAATATATCCATACGTGCTCCCTCCTTTGTAATATGTTTCCTTAATTAATTATATCATTCTAAATACAATTAATAAAATAGAAAAGATTGATTTAATTAACTTCTTTTGCAATCTAGTATAAAAAGAAAAAGAATGTATTTCCATGAGTGCGTAGTGGGGGCTTAGGGGGGCGTCGCTATGTAAAAACTCCGTACAATAAAAATGTGGAAAAATAATTGCGAAAAAAGAGCAAGAGAATAGAGAAAAAAAGAGAAGAAAAGAATAAAAAAGGAAAACGAAGGAAAAGGAAAGAATAAGAAAGAGTAAGTGAAAGAAAAGCCATAAGATAACAGAAGAAAAGAGAGAAAGCTTCTTCTTGTAACTTAAGAGAAAAATTTTTTATGAAGCCTTGACTGAAGTTAAATTTTTTATTTTGGGTTGCTTTTTTTCTGAAAATAGGAAATAAAAAAAGAGTGAAAATAAAAGAAAAAACGGAGGTAAAGAGATAATGAATAAGAAAAAATTATCAGTGGTAATGGCAGGAGCAATGCTAGCTACAAGTGTAGCACCAGTATTAGCTGCTGAGGTAACAAAAGATGAAACAACACATGGTAAAATAGGTCTATTTATAAATGACTTAGAAGAGTTAATGAACACAAAAAAATATCATGAAACAGATGTAGAAGCAGGAAAATCAGTATATAGATTCCAGGTATTAGATGCTGATGGAAAAGAAGTAAAAAAAGTTGGTAGTGAAACAGCTACTGAATATGTAACAGATAAAACTGCAAATACAAAAATAAACGTATTCTCTAACGTTGAAGTTTTAAAAAATTTAGATGATTCTAAAGTTTACACTATAAAAGTATATGAATTAGGTAGCGTTGAAGGTAAAGGTGGTTTATTCTCTACTAAAAAAGGAGAATCAAAAGATGTTAACTACGACAAAGCTACTTTTGCTGCATTAGTTAAAGATGTAAAACTATTTAGTGCTAACTCAGATTATAATGATATAACAAATACAAACTTAAAAGCTGCTGTACAGAAAGGTTGGATAGTTAACTTAGAAGTTAATAAAGATGAAACAAAAGTTATAATAACTCTTGGATCAAAAGATGACAATGGAGAATTCAATAAAGTAGAGTGTGCTATAGGAACACCAAAATTAGTTTTTAAAACTCCTGTAGATAAAGATGGAAACGATATATCAGCTTTAGATGATAGTGTTATACAGGGTAAAATAGCTGGTTTCAAAGCGGAAGAAAATAAAACTGATATAGATAAAAATGTATCAATAGCAGGTGAAAAATCTGTATTATTACATGAAGTAAAACTTTTAAATAGTGATGTAAATTATACAGTAAAAGTAGATGATTTATATGATGGATTCATGTTAACAGATCAGGGACATGAATTAATGAATGCTATAAAAGCATTTGAAAATGATGGAAATTCTAAAACTACTCAGAGTGTTGGTTCTGTAACTCCTGGTAAAGGTACAGAACGTTACTTTGAAGTTAAATTAAAAGATGCTAATGGAACTAAAACTATAATTAAAGTTGTTGGAGATTCTTTACATGAACCAAGAATAAAAACACTAAAAACTTGGTTAGCTAAAAGAGTTGCTTCAGTTGAAAAATTAGCAGGAGATAATAGATATGCAACAGCAGTAGAAATAGCAGAAACATATATAGCTGGTCAGTATAATAAAAATAAAGCTAATGAATTAGTATTAATAAATGGAAAAGCATTAGTAGATGGATTAGCAGCAGCTCCATACTCTAAAGCAAAAGAAGCTCCAATATTATTAACAGCAACAGATAAATTACCAAAAGAAACAAAAGATTTCATGAGAAAATTAATAGCTAAACATGAAGTTGGTGAATTAAAAGATATAACAGTAACAATAATAGGTGGAGAAGCTGTAGTATCTCAGAATGTAGCAAATGAATTAAAAGAAATAGGATTCAAAGTTAAGAGAATATCTGGAGATAACAGAGAAGAAACTTCATTAGCAGTAGCAGACAAATTAGGAATAACTGACAAAGCCTATGTAGTAGGAGCAGAAGGTGAAGCCGATGCTATGTCAATAGCTGCACATGCTGCATCTAAAAAATCAGCAATAGTAGTTGCAAAATCAACAAAAGGATTATCTACAGTAGGTATAAATGAAGTATCTGACTTTAATAAAGTTGAAATAGTAGGTGGAGAAGGTGTTGTTCCTAAATCAACTGAAGATGAATTAGTTGAATTAATGGATAAGGAAAATGTAACAAGAATAAATGGTAAAAATAGATTTGAAACAAATGCACTAGTAATCAAAAAATATCATAAAAACTTTGGAAATGTCTTAATAGCAAAAGATGGACAGAGAAATAAAGAAGAATTAGTAGATGCTTTAACTGCTTCATTATTTGCTTCTGAAAGAGGTGGCGTAGCTGCTCCAATAGTATTAGCAACAGATAAAATAACTGATGAACAGTTAAACCAGTTAGTAATAAATTCTAACAAGAGATTAACAGATAGAACTGTATATCAGATAGGTGAAGGTGTTGCTGAAAAAGTAATGCAGACAGTAGTAACTAAATTAGGATTAAACAAATAATTTTTTACTAACTAAAACTTAATATAAGTTTATAAGAGGGGGCTATCAGATTAATATTAATTAATTTGGTAGTCCTTATTTATTTCTATTTTAAGAAAAAAGACAAAAATAGGCTTGCTTTTGTAAGTCTATTTTTGTCCTTTTAATTTATAACAAACATATGTTCTTATAATTTATCAAAAACTAATTATTCTTCTTCTCTATCTCATCATCTATAGCAGAAACTATCTTAACCACTACATCAATATTACTCTTCACAAAATCTACATCAATATCACTTCTAACACTAGTCAAAGGATCTCTATCCGACTGATGGGCAATCCTATTTCTTCTATAATAAAGCGTATTTAAAAATTCCTTCATCTTATTCATCGGACTTGTACTATCGCCCTTCTTATAAAATGCTGCTCTGGCAATAACATTAATATCCAATCCAATCATATTAATCTGCTTTTTAATACTATTAAACTCCATAAAAGTTTCTGCTGATATAGACTTATTAATAATATCATTAAAAAATTCCTTCTCATTAAGCTCACTTATAGTATGCAATGCATCTAAACTAATCTTAAAATCAAGATACTTATCATTTCTCTCCCATTGACCATCAAACATTTTCTTCATACCGTATTTAGTTATCTCATGCATGTAAAAATCTAATGCACTATCTAAAAACATTATCTGAGATCTTAGGATATTTGCTGCATCTTCAACATTTAAACTATTATTTTCTAAAATTTTTAAAGAATCTTCTATATGCTTTATATTCTCTTTGAAGTGAGATTTAATCTCTTCGTGGCTAAAAGACACAGCTTTTGGTATCTTCTGTACCCTATCTTTTACCATACTATCTCTTCTTGTAAAGTCTAGATTATTATTCATAATATCTAAACCTCCTCTTGAATAGATTGAAGATTAGTTTTGATAAATGGAATTGCTCCGTATCTTCCTTCTATATAGTTTTTGCTGATATTATCTGTTTTTCTAATATTCTTAAAATCAAATAAAGAGTATAAATCAGTCTTTCTCTCTTCCTTATCAAGCTCAGTAAACCAGATTTGATCTCTTCTTAAATTATCTAAATTTAATAGACTTATATCGTGAGTAGTAAATATTAACTGGGCTTTTGAATCTTTTTCATTTAAGAAAATCTTTATAAGCGTATCTAAAATACTACTGTGTAATCCCATTTCAATTTCATCCCACAATAAAACTCTATCATTTTCTATTATATCTATAAGCGGACACAAAACTTCAAACAATCTTTTTATACCTGTAGACTCTCTATCTATATCTACACTAAATATTCCATAATCAAATAAAACTTTTTTAAGAGATAGAGTTTTTTCTTCTCCCATAGAGCTTTTAATTATTTCTTTAATATCTGCTGGAATATTTTCTACCAACTCATCGTGTAAAGGTATATTGAATGATTCTGTTTTTATATCTTTTATATCTATTCCTAAATTATTAAAAGCTGTGACAACTTTTTTCTTAAATTCAGGATTTTTATTTATCATATTAAATGAATACTCTCTCCAATTATTCATAAAAGAAGGTGAATTAACTACTAAATCCTCTTTAAAAAATAAAAATGCATTAGTTATATCTTCATTATTAGTGAAGTTAGCTGCAGTATTTAAAAATACTCTATTTTCCTTTTGAAAAGAAAGTGCTTTATTTAAATCAGATTTATACTTAGTTCCAAAGGTATATTCTTCTCCAGCTCTATCAAATATTTTAGCTTTTCTTCCAACTTTGAAATGATATAAAAACTCCTTCTCTACTCTATCTTCTGTAACAGATATTCCATAGACGTATCTTATACCTTTTCTTTCAAAATGTATTAAAAATTCAGTTGGCTCATCTATAGCAGAAAGTGCATGAGGAATTACTAATATCTTATCACCTGGCTGACTAGGCTTATTACTAACTAATGAAGTTAAAAATAAACATGATTCTAGTAATGAACTTTTTCCAGAACCATTAGCTCCATATATTGCTGTAGCTTTATTGATTTTTAACTTTTTAAAATCTATTAACTTGTCTGAATGCTCTGTATCTGATGATGCTGACATTGAAAATAGTACTTCGTCTTTTATAGATTTATAGTTTGAACATCTATATTCTAAAAGCATTGTTATTCCCTCCTTTTTACTTCTTGATTTTAGTATAACTTATTATTCAACTTTTTTCTATGTTTTATATATATTTTTTGCAATATTTTTGCAAATTTATGATATAAATTTATATTTAGCTTCTATTTATATCTGCCAAATTTTAGAGAGGGGGGCTTAGGGGGGCGTCGCTATGGAAAAATTCCGTACAATAAAAATGTGGAAAAATAATTGCGAAAAAAGAGCAAGAGAATAGAGAAAAAAAGAGAAGAAAAGAATAAAAAAGGAAAACGAAGGAAAAGGAAAGAATAAGAAAGAGTAAGTGAAAGAAAAGCCATAAGATAAAGCTTTCTTTGAACTGAAAATAAGAATTTTTTATGAAACCTAGACTGAAGTTGAAAATTTTTATTTTGGACTGATTTTTTTCTAAAAATAAGAAATAAAAAAAGAGTGAAAATAAAAGAAAAAACGGAGGTAAAGAGATAATGAATAAGAAGAAATTATCAGTGGTAATGGCAGGAGCAATGCTAGCTACAAGTGTAGCACCAGTATTAGCTGCAGAAACAACAGAAGTTAAAGAATATCAGTTAAGTGATGTAGTTCTATTAACTAGAGAAATCAAAAAACTAATGGAAGATAACAAAGTATCAACAAACAAAGCTTTAATAGCTGATAAATTAGATGATAGTATGGCATATACTAGTGGAGATACTAGATTTGTAAAAGAAGCTGTTGGAAAAGCAATGTTAGCTGGAGAATCTGTTTATGGTATAATAATATACAATGCTGATGGAACTGTAGCTAAAGATGCTAGTAATCATTCTGGAACAGCTGGTCAGCCAATATATAATATAACTAATGCAGAAACTGATATAAAAGCTATGACAGCTGGTCAGACATTAAAAGTATTTAAAAGAGATACAACAAAATTCAATGATGAAGTTATACCAGGTACATCAATAGCTGTAGATGATCAGACAGTAGCTACATATGCTAAAACTGATTTAGTTACAGTTGGAAATGCATTAGAAGAAACATTCAAAAAAGAGGCTGCCTTAATAGCGACTTCAAAAGCAAAAAGTGCTATAGTTGATGAAACAAAAATAGCAATAAATTCTAAAAAAGATGGTGTAATATTAACACTTAGAGCATTAGATGAAAATGGTAAAAACAAAACAATAGAATTAAAAGAAGGCGATGAAAAACTAGACTTCCAGTTAGCATACGATGCAGAAGGAAATCTATTAGATGCAACTAATCCAGATGAAGTTCAGAAATTTGATCACTTTGGTAAAAAAGTTAACACTTATCATACATCAACTTTATTAACAAGTAATACTTTAGAAAAAACTTCTTACAAAGTTGTTGCTGATAAAGCAAATGTTGAAACTATAAAAGCTTCAGATTTATATGATGGATTTGCATTAACATCAAAAGGAACTGAATTATTATCAGATCTTAAAAATGCAGCAGAAAAAGTAGACGAAACAATAGCAACTGCAAACAATGCATTAGTTAAATTAAAAAATGCTGATATAGTAGATGATAAATCAGGTATATACTATTTCGAAGTAGAATATAAGAGAGCAACTTCAAATACTACTTCAGAAGTTTATAAAACTGTTAAAGTAACATCAACAAATAAAGCTGAATTAAAATCATTATTCGATTTAATAAAATCAGGAGAATTTAAAGTTGGTATAGTAGCTGGTCAGAATAGATATGAAACAGCTGTAAATGTAGCGAAAGCAAATGGAGCAGAATTAAAAATAGCTGATAAATCAAGTGGTACTGACAAAATACTAAATAATAATATAGTATTAGTAAACGGAACATCATTAGTAGATGGATTAGCAGCCGCTCCTTTAGCAGCTTCATTAAACGAAGTTGGTACAGCTAAAAGTGATTATTTAAGACAGGCTCCAATATTATTAGCAAAAACAGATGAATTACCAACAGAAACAAAAGAATACATAGAAGAAAGAGCTTCTCACATAAGCAAAAATGATAGAAAAGATTATGTAGTAACACTAGTAGGTGGGGAATCAGTTCTATCTGAAGAATTAGTTAAAGAAATAAAAGATATGGGATTCACAGTTAAGAGATTAGGTGGAGATAACAGAGAAGAAACTTCTGTAGCTGTAGCTAAAAAATTAACTGTAGGTACAGATGGTATATTTGTTGTTGGTGGAAATGGTGAAGCTGATGCAATGTCAGTATCTGCCGTAGCTGCAAGCAAAAAAATGCCAATAATAGTATCTAAAGTTGGATCTATATCAAGAGATGCATTAAACTACATAGAAGAAAATGCTTCAACATCAAAAGTAAGAGTAATCGGTGGAGAAAAAGTAGTATCTAAAGCTGATGAAGAAAAAATAAACAAAGTACTTAGCAAAACAAATGCTGCTTACAGAATAGCTGGTGAAAACAGACAGGCAACAAATGCTGCTATAATAAAAGAATACTACAAAACAGGTGAAATAACTGGTACAACAGGTGTAGTATTAGTTAAAGACGGAGTTGCTAAAAAAGATGAATTAATAGACGCATTATCAGCAGCTAACTATGCTGCTTCAATGAAAGCTCCAATAGTATTAGCTAGCTCAAACTTATCAGCAGCTCAGGAAGATGCTATAGTAAGAGTAAATGGAGTTGCTAAAGTAGCTCAGGTTGGTGAAGGTGCAGCTAGAACAGTTCTTGAAACAATAGCTGGATTATTCGGTATATCAAACGTTAAATAATAAAAAGTAAATGACACATTTACATACAAGGCGAGGGATTATTCCCTCGTCTTTTTTTAGGCGAAGCCTTCTCTGCTTTAAAATAAAAAAGACAGAAATATACTCATTAAAAGTAAATATTTCTGTCCTTTTATAATTTTTTTATTTTCATATATAAATCTATTCTAATCCTAATTCTTTATGAAAATATTTTAAAGATGTATACCTATAATTTCTTTCAAATTTTCTTTTATCTTTATCAGAATCTGATAAAGATAAATATTTTATATATCCATTTAAATATTGTAAAGATTTATCAACTATTTCATCTATATTATCTAGAAATTCCTTGAACTCATCCTTATCTACATGTGCTTCTTTATCTATATATTCTGTATTTCTTATTATTATCATTTTTGAATAATCAATTCCAGATTTATTAGATTTAGATCTTCTCGACTCTTTAAATAAGTATGCATTTTTATGAGAAATCTGACTTCTAAAAGGAACTGCTATATAATAATCATATTTTGTTTCTATTATAAAAAAGCTAAACGCTCTTTTTCCTTTTAAAATAATTTCTGGATACTTATCTTTTGGATAATCATTAAAAAATTTGTCTGAAAGTAGCATAATTTGGTAGTCAAAATCAATTTTATTTCTTGCCATAGTTTTTCTCCACGTAAAAATAGGATATCGAACGATATCCTATTTAATTTCTATTTTTAGCATCTTCACCGAGCCACTTTTTATTTTACCGTTGTGTCTTTGCTCTCACACAACATCATCCATCTGTCACTTTTTATTTTACCGACGAGTCAGAACAGTCACTCGTCATCATATTCGATGCTATTTCTTTTTCTATATATATTATAACACTCAAAGGTTAATTTATCAATTAGATTGAATAATAAATTTTATATTTTAATATTATTGATTGAATAAAAAGTACAAGTAAGCATTATATTTCAGGCGTAGCCTTCCCTGCTTCATCATCAAAAAACAAAAAAACAAAAATAGACTTGCTTTTGTAAGTCTATTTTTGCCAACAAATTTTCAAAAAACGTATGTTCTGTATTATATACTTACTTAATTATATCACCTTTTGTATCTACTTATCCTCATCATGAAAAGATATCTCAGAAAGATGTGGAATTGCTCCATACTTACCTAAAAGATAATTTTTAGCATAATTCTCATCATTTCTTATCTTCTTTCCGCTAGAAGTCTTAAAATCGGCTAACGAATACAACGTAGAATTTCCATTAGAATCCTTTTCTGTAAACCAAATCTCATCTCTTCTCAACAAATTATTTGAAAGCTCCCACAAATCATGGCTTGTAAACACAATTTGAGCATGTTTTTTATTTATCTCAGGATTTAAAAAACTAAGTAAGAAATTTCTCAAAAGCAACGGATGAAGCCTTGAATTCAGCTCATCTACAAAAATAAGACCTCCGTCATTTAAAACTTTCTGCAAATGTCTATAAAGATTAAACATCTTCAACGTTCCAGCTGATTCGTGTTTCAATGGAATAGCAACTCTCTCATCGCTACCTTTTATTTCATGAACAGCAAACACTTTAATGGCATCCTTATTTATATTTTCTATCTCAAAATCTACTATAGAATCGTCAAAAGTAGATAAATACTTCACTACATCCTTCCTAACATTTGGATCTTCTGCAAATCCTTCTGGCAAATACTTAGATTCTAAATAATTTTCGATAGGATTTCCAAAATCTATAATTCTATTCTCTAAAAACCAATTTCTAATTTTTTTTAAAATACCAACCTTAAGCTTTGCACCTAGAGAAACAATTAATGTTTCTGGCTCAAGTGCTGTTTCGATATTATTTCTATCTTTTTCAGATATTCCACTTAAATCCAGCTCATTTTCCTCTCTATTTCTGTAGAATATAGTCTTAAATTCAGGACTAGTTTTGTAGCTTTTGCTCAACCATTCCTCTGAAATCCCTTTTGAATCTATACAAAATCCATACTGATATGTAACAACTTTATTAGATTCCTTCTGTATAAAGAAAACTTCAAACATAGATTCCCGATTTCTACTCACTTCATCAAATAAAAATGGTGTCGGTGCATTGAACTCTCTATCGTTGTAGCTTATATCTCCTCCATATAGAAATGAATTTATCACATAATCATTCATATATTTAAAAGCTTCTTGCACATTTGACTTTCCACTTGCATTAGCTCCAAAAATAGCTGCAGCTGTAAGTAACTTTTCATTTCCAAATTCGACCACTCTATCCTCATGCTCTTTTATACTTGTAGCTGAAAGATCTAGAGTGACCTCATCCCTAAAAGACCTAAAGTTTTTAAATGTAAACTGTATTAGCATTTTATCACCCTCTGTTATTTGTATTTATCTTAATTATACATTATATATGAGATTTTTTCTCTAATTTAATCTTAATTTATTATTTTATAAGATAATTTTTTTATATTTCGTGTGATAATTTCACGTTTTATACGAATTTGAATGGTGGGCTTATGGGGGGCGTCGCTAAGGAAAAATTCCGTACAATAAAAATGTGGAAAAATAATTGCGAAAAAAGAGCAAGAGAATAGAGAAAAAAAGAGAAGAAAAGAATAAAAAAGGAAAACGAAGGAAAAGGAAAGAATAAGAAAGAGTAAGTGAAAGAAAAGCCATAAGATAACAGAAGAAAAGAGAACTTTCATTGAGAGTCTTATTCTTAGAAAAATCCAAAGTTTTAATTTTTTTCTTGAAGTATTTTTTCTAATTGAGAAATAAAAAGAGAGTGTAAAAAAGAAAAAAAGATAAAATAACGGAGGTAAAAAGATAATGAATAAGAAAAAATTATCAGTGGTAATGGCAGGAGCAATGCTAGCAACAAGTGTAGCGCCAGTATTAGCTGCAGAAGTAACAGCAGAAGACACAAAATTAAGTGAAAAATCACTTTTAGCAAAAAAAATAGTTGATTTAGCAAAAACAAAAGTAATATCAACTAATAAAACAATCTCTGGTACTGGTTCTGACTCTAAATTTGTAACAGATGAAGTAGCTGCATTAATGATACCAGGTCAGACTAAAGGTGATGAAGTATCAGCATACGGAATAAAAGTATTAGATAAAGATGGAAAAGCTATAGATTTAAGTAAAGCTGATGGATTTAATATAACTAGTCTATCTTCAGCAAAAGACAAAACTATAACTTATAAAATATCTGATATAGAAACAATACTAACAAGCGAAAAACTTGTTAAAGATATGACAGTACAGGTAGTAGAAAGAAAAACAACAGAATTCTTAGGACAGATAATACCAGGTACTCAGATAGAAGCAACTGGTGGAACTGTAAAATACACAGTTGATGATTTTAAATCTCCAACAAAAATAGTTGATTCTAAGAAAAATGCTTTTGTAAAAAGCATAAAAGCTAATGATACAAAAACTGGAGCTACTATAACATTAGAAGCTGTGAAAAGCCTTACTGACAAAGAAGAAGAAAATGTAAAAATAGAACTTAATACTGATTCTAACAAATTAAACTTCTCTTTACCATTAGATGCAGAAGGAAAATTAACAGAAAAAATACAGGAATGTGTAAACTTCGCAGAAGTAGCAACTTATCAGAAATCTGCAGAAATAACAGCAGCTCCAGAAGTTAAATCAGCATACAAAATGGTAGATGATTCAGTTAAACATGAAGAAGAAACATTATTAGCATCAGATTTATATGATGGATTAGCATTAACAGCAAAAGGAACAGAAATACAGACTGATATAGAAAACGCTAAAAAAATAAGTGATGAAACAGGAAAAGCATTAACAGTAGAATTATCAGCTGAACCAACAAAACTAGATGCTTCAGGAGTAGCAAGCTTTACAGTAACATACTTCGCTAGCCACAAAGATAATGTTTCTAATGCTAAGGACGATAAACCATCAAAAGTAATAACTGTAAAATCAACTAATTTAAAAGAAATAGTATCTCTACATAAAATGTTAAAAAGAGGAGACTATGAAGTAGGTATAATAGCAGGGGCTAACAGATATGAAACAGCAGTTAATGTTGCTAAAAAACATAAAGAAAAAATAGCTGCTAAAAATGCAACTGCAGCTAATAATATAGTGTTAGTAAATGGAGAATCATTAGTAGATGGATTAGCAGCAGCACCATTAGCAGCTAAATTAACTTTAGATGGTGCAGCAGGAACATCTGTATTATTATCAAAAACAGATTCACTACCAAAAGAAACAAAAGAATACTTAGAAAACTTAGTATCAGACATAGCAGTATCAGCTAGAAAAAATGTCACTATAAACTTAGTAGGTGGAGAAGCAGTATTAAGTGAATCATTAGTAGACGAATTAAAAGGAATGGGATTCAAAGTAGAAAGATTCGGTGGAGATAATAGAGAAGAAACTTCATTAGAAGTAGCTAGAGAAATTCTAAAAAGTGCATCTGATGATAACAATGCATTATTCGTAGTAGGAGCAAATGGTGAAGCAGATGCAATGTCAATAGCATCAGAAGCATCTAAATCTACAACTCAGACTCCTATAATAGTAGCAAAAGCTGGTGGATTAACTAAAAATGCTGTAAGATTTATAAAATCTAATGCTGGTGGTGCTACAGGAAATGTAGACGTAATAGGTGGAGAATCAGTAGTATCTAAAGCAGAATACGATAAAATAGATGAAGTAACTGTAACTAAAGTAGATAGAGTTGCAGGAGCAAATAGATTTGAAACAAATGCTAAAATAATAGACAAATACGCTTCTAGTATAGAAGAAGTAGTGTTAGTTAAAGATGGACAGTCTAATAAATCAGAATTAGTAGATGCTTTATCAGCAGCTAACTATGCAGCAGGAAAACCAATAGTATTAGCAACAGATAAAATAACTGATGCTCAGAAAAATGCTGTATTAAACAAAAAAGCAACTAAATTCACTAAATTAACTCAGATAGGACAGGGTGTAGCAAGAACTACATTAGAATCAGTAGCTGAATTCTTAGGACTATCAAACGTTAAATAATTAAAAAGTAAATATCAAATTTACATACAAGGCGAGGGACAATTCCCTCGTCTTTTTTAGGCGAAGCCTCCTCCATATTACCATAAAAAAAGACAAAAATAGACTTGCTTTTGTAAGTCTATTTTTGCCAATAATTCTCAAAAAAACATACGTTCTATATTCCGATATAATCCTTTATAATTCAGATTCTATCTTTTTAAATATAAAATCTATATATTTAAAAACTTGATAATCATCTACAACTGTCTATCCTTTTAGCTATATCCTCTCTCAAATACTCCTTATTATTTATCAAAAATACTAAAAGATTTGATGACCTATTTACTGAATTTAATCCTTCCTTGATACTATTCCAAGAAGCTTTATACTCATATCCATGTTTTGAAAGGCTATCCAAAATATTCATCTGCCGATCCACATTATCTAACATATCTTCAGCAAACTCATTTGAATACAATTCTTTCTCAGAATCACTTAAATTTAACATACCGAAAAATGCATGGTCTATATTACAAGAAAAATAATACACCTCAATAGGAATATTCCTATATACACTTGATGCAGTTGATATTTTATTCAAATTTTTACTCTTAGTCTTATTTCTTTCTAGTATACCATTTACATTATTTGTATAAATGCCTTCTTCCGTGTACTTTAATTTTTCATCTGATTCAAATATATATTTATCAGACAAATAACATCCATCCATATCAGTTAAAAATATTACCTTTTTTATATCTTCCTTTTTAATACCATATCTATTTTTCTTAATATATAATTTTATAGCATTTGTAACTCTTTCATCTATACTCTTTCCTTTAATGGCATCTGTATTTCCAGTAGTAATATCTCCATAATCAACTTGATAGAAAATTTTATTCAAATCAAATATATCATCTAAGATAGTACTCAATATCGTTTCATCACTAGGTCCCTCAACAATTAATAAAAATACATCCTTTTTCTTAGTCATTAAGTTTACCTGCCTTTCTTAATGCTACTTTTATTCTATTGTTATTTGTAGATTCATATAATACCTCACTCTGACCATTTAAAAGAATGTTTGCAAAATATTGTTCTCTTAAATTATTTGTAGTTTTGATATTTTTAAACTGTATAAATCTATTGTCTGGATTTACTGTTGTTAATAAAATAGCTTTATATGGTAGCATTTCTAATACTCTTAGGTTGTGTGATGTAAATACAAACTGTCCTTTTCCTGATTCATAAATTATCTTAACTAATTCCCCTAAAAGATATTCAAATATTCCAGAATCGAACTCATCTACAAATAAAGCTATTGATGGATCATTATATACCGCAACTATTGCACTCATTATAGAAATTATTCTTTTGATTCCTTCAGATTCATATACTAGAGGAATCATTTTTCCATCCCTAACACTAACTATATCAAAACTTCTCATATTAGCTCCATTTTGAGAAAGTTCTTCTTTAATATTAGTCATTTCCAACTTTATAGAAGGAACTATAGCTTGTAGCACTAATGAAATTCTTCTTATTGAAATATCTATAACATTAAATAATTCTTCTGGAACGATACTCTTTCCAGACATATTTATATTAAATACACCAGATGATTTAAAATTTTCATTAGAAATGTAGATATTTAATGGTAACATACCAATATCTAGACCTGCACTTCCTATTACACTACTCTCTATAATTAATAACTTTTCAAAAGAAAACTGACGCAATGTTACAGCTATATTGTACAATACTGCTAATTCTTCAATGTTATTTTCTCTTAAAACTCTTAAAAACTCGTCATTGAAAAGTAATGATTTGTCTGGATTTATAGCTCTTTTATTATATTCAAGCTCTATAAGATCTTTTTTATCAATCAAATCAGCAACTTTTTTGAATAGTTTTCCATTATTATATCTAAAAATAAGGTCTTTTCTTCCCCAACCTTCTTTATCTGAAATGAATTCCTTTATTTTCATTTCTTCTTTTGAAATTTTATATATGCAATTATTATTCTTTGAATCTTCATTTACTATATTTAATATATTATACTTTTGTTCAGTATCTTGATTGTTATTTTTTTCGGCTGTCATTTCAACTAAGTAGTCAACTAAATAGTGATTTTCTCCATCACTTAAAAAGAACGTTGTATTTAATGTTGCAGTATCCTCAGTTATATACTTTTTTATATAATCCATTATATTTTGACCAAGTAGTATGTTCTTTAAAATTTTAACTGACTCAAGTATACTTGTCTTTCCAGATCCATTCTGTCCATAAATACCCAACATAGAGCATTTATCTGTATCTAAATTACCTTTTAAGATTTGTTTATATTCTTCAAATTCAAACTCACCATGGTTTATATTTTTTATCCCATTTATTTCCATTTTCTCTATTCTTATTATCATTGACATAGCCCCCTTTTAATTATAATATATCAATTTTTATATTTATAATCAATAAAAAGATATTTAAAATATCATTTTTTGATTTTTATAAGCATAAAATATAGTTTATTTTTATTTTTCGATTTAAAAATAATTTTCTGGGGGGCTTAGGGGGGCGTCGCTAAGGAAAAATTCCGTACAATAAAAATGTGGAAAAATAATTGCGAAAAAAGAGCAAGAGAATAGAGAAAAAAAGAGAAGAAAAGAATAAAAAAGGAAAACGAAGGAAAAGGAAAGAATAAGAAAGAGTAAGTGAAAGAAAAGCCATAAGATAACAGAAGAAAAGAGAGAAAAGAAAGCAAATAAAAGCAAGAGCTCTCGTTAAGAAATCACTGCCCTTAAAAGAAATCTTACCGAAAAAGTAGATTTCAAAAAAACTATTCTTATTTTTAAGATATGACTGAAGTTTTTCTAATTTTTTATTTAAAGAAATACTATTTTTCTCTAATTAAGAAATATAAAAAGAGAGTGTAAATAAAGAAAAACGGAGGTAATATAATGAACAAGAAAAGATTGTCAGTAGTAATGGCAGGAGCAATGCTAGCTACTTCAGTAGCTCCAGTATTAGCTGCAGAAACAACTGCAACAACAAAAGAATATTCTGTTGGACAGGAAGCTTTATTAAACAAATATATAAAAGCTAAATTTGAAGAAAAAGAATTTACATCTAATTCAGTATTAGTTAAAAATGATGCTAGTGCTCAGAAATATTTAGGAACAGACATAGCAACTAAATTAGCAAAAATTAAAACTGATTCTACTTCAAATGCATATTTAAATTCTGTATACGAAATAAAGTTAGTAAGTGGAACAAATGAAACAGTTTTAACAGCAGATAATATCGATACTAAAATTAAAGCAGGTGTTTTAAAAGCTGGGGATAAAATAGTAATATCAGAAAAAGAAAATACTACTTTCTTAGGACAGGTTATACCTGCTAAAAAAGCTCCAGAAGCAGTTGCTGAAAATACTAAAAATGTATATACAAAAGCAGAATTAACAGCTAATGGATTTAATGATTCTACATTAAAAGGTGGAAATAGATTTATAAAAGAAATTACTTGTACTAAAGATAATGAAGGTTCTATAGTTTTAAAAGCTTTAACAGATGTAAATAATACAAATACTAATATAAAACTTGATATAAAAACTGGAGATGTTAAATATGACCTTAACTTACCAGTAGATGCAGAAGGGAATCTATTAGATAAAGGTGCTAGTAATGATGATGATTTACAGAAATGCGCTAAATTCTTAAAAGATAGTACTTGGGCTGGTGGATATACAACAGATGCTGACGCTACAAAAGTTGAAACTATAGATATAGTAGCATCTGCTCCAGTTGAAGAAGTTGTTAACTACAATGTATCTGACTTATATGATGGAACTCTTCTTACTGAAAAAGGAACAGAGTTATTAAATGACTTAAAAAATGATGAAACTAATAAAAAAGTTGTTCTTTCTGCAAATACAACTCTTGCAAATGGTATAACTAGTTTTGATGTTCAGTATAAATCTAAAAAAGGAACACTTGTTAAAAAAGTTGTAGTAAAATCATCAGAAACAACAAATATAAAAGCACTATTCAATATGTTAAAAGCTGAAAGCTATAAAGTTGGTATAGTAGCTGGACAGAATAGATATGAAACAGCTGTTAATGTTGCAAAAGAATCAGGTGTTACTCAGTTTACAAACGGTACTGAATATGATGTAGTTCTTACAAACGGAGAATCATTAGTTGACGGATTAGCAGCAGCACCTCTTGCAGCTAGTAAAAATAATGCGCCTTTATTATTAACAAAAACAGATTCTTTACCAAAAGAAACTAAAGAATACTTAGAATACTTAACTGAAAATGTAAAAGCAAGTAACTTATCTAAAATAACAATAAATTTAGTAGGTGGAGATGCCGTATTATCAGATTCTTTAGTTAAAGAATTAAAAGGTATGGGATTCAAAGTTGCAAGATATGGTGGCGATGATAGAGAAGAAACTTCTATAAAAGTTGCAAAAGCTATATCTGGATTTGCAGCTAAAGGAGCTTATGTAGTTGGTGCTAATGGAGAAGCTGATGCAATGTCTATATCAGCTGTTGCAGCTGAAGAAGAAACTCCAATAATAGTATCAAGTGTACATGGTTTAACTGCAGACGCTTTAGACTTCTTAGGTAATCAGGATGGTAATGCTACAATAATAGGTGGAGAAAAAGCTATAACTAAAGCTGAAGAAGATAAAATAGTTGAAGCTAAAGAGGATAAAACTAGTGGAGTAAGAAGAATAGCAGGTGCTAATAGAACTGAAACTAATGCTAAAATACTTAAAGAATTTGCTAAGACATTAGATGGTAAAAAACTTACATTAGTTAAAAATGGAGTAAATAATAAAACTGACCTAATAGATGCTTTATCTGCAGCTAATTTAGGTGGACCTATAGTATTAGCCGATTCTAGCTTAACTGACGAACAGTTAACTATACTATTAAACTTAAAATCTACTGTAGATGCTACAGATACTAATTTACTACAAGTTGGTTTAGGATTAAATGACTCAATAATAAAATCATTATCTAAAGCATTAAATATAACTAACTAAATTTATATAAATATTTTGAAAAAAATTTATGATGCGGGATTTTATCCCGTATCATAAATAAAAAGAGAATAGAGAAAAAGAGATTGTATTGAATAGATTAAAAAACGGAGGAAATGCAATTATGAATAAAAGAAATTTATCAGTAGTAATGGCTGGTGCAATGTTAGCTACATCAGTAGCTCCAGTTATGGCTGCGGAAGAAAAAACTCTTAGCGTAAGTGATTTAACATTATATGCTGAAGCTATAAAAACTAAAATGGAAGAAAATAAAATAGATAA
This sequence comes from Peptacetobacter hiranonis, assembly GCF_008151785.1. Taxonomy (GTDB): domain Bacteria; phylum Bacillota; class Clostridia; order Peptostreptococcales; family Peptostreptococcaceae; genus Peptacetobacter; species Peptacetobacter hiranonis. Next base: position 711,373 of record NZ_CP036523.1, on the reverse strand, counting down.
AGTTGGATATCCAATAGTATTTGCAGCACCATTTGTTTCAACTGATGTTGCAAATGTAGCTACAAAAATGCCATCTTCAATAGGTGTTAAAATAAATGGAGCTGACCCAATATACGATCCAGCTAATATAGTTTCTTCAATAAAAGCTGCGGGAGCAGGTTCTAAAATAGAAATAGTTGAGTACGAAACTACTTCTTTCCATGGATTATTAATACCAGGTTCTGAAATAACATCTTTAGGAACAGATGAAAAAGATAAATATACTGAAGCTGATTTTAAAGATGAAGCAGGATTAAAAACATCTTTAAATAATGCTACATTCATAAAAAATATAGAAGTTGCTTCTGACAAACAGTCAGCTACAATAACTTTACATGCACTAGATGCCGATGAAAAAAATAAAACTGTAACTATAAAAGTTGGAGATGCTAAATTAAATACAAAAATGCCTATGTCAGGAGATAATTTATTAGCACCTGCAAAAACAGAAAGCATACAGCAGTGTGATGGATTTATGACAACTCAGAAATGGGTAGCTTCACAGGTTAAAGCTAATCCAGTTTCAGTAATAGAAACTGTAAATGTTGTTGCTGACGAAGATCCAACAGTTGAAAACTTAAAAGCATCTGATTTATATGATGGTACTATATTAACATCAAAAGGTACTGAAATATTAAATGATTTAAAAAATGATAATGGTAAAGATTTAGTTAAATTTGCTAAAGCTAATGCATCTGATATATCAGATGATACAAATGGAGTATATCATTTTACAGTAGAATACTACGCAAAAGGATATAACGGAGTAGATGATAAAGCTATAAAAACTATAAAAGTAACATCAACTAATAAAAAAGAGATAAAAGCATTATATAATATACTAAATACTAAAGAATATGCAGTTGGTGTAGTTGGTGGATCTAATAGATATGCTACAGCTGTTAATGTTGCAAAACAGCAGGGAGCAAAAATAGATGGTGATAATAAAAATATAGTTCTTGTTAATGGAGATGCTTTAGTAGATGGACTTTCAGCTGCTCCTCTTGCAGCAACAATCAATGGAGCTACGGCTAAAAATGTAGCTGCTCCAATATTACTATCAAAAGCAGATACACTTCCAAAAGAAACTAAAGATTATTTAAATAAATTAACAGAAGCTTTAAGCTCTAAAGAAAGAAAAGATATAGTAGTTACATTAGTAGGTGGAGAATCTGTTTTAACATCTAATCTTGAAGATGAATTAACTACTATGGGATTCAAAGTAAATAGATTAGGTGGAGATAATAGAGAAGAAACTTCTTTAGAAGTAGCTGAAGTTGTTACAAAGGGTGCTACTACAGGTAAAGAAGTGTTTGTTGTAGGAGCAGAAGGTGAAGCTGATGCTATGGCAATATCTGCTGTTGCAGCTAGAGATAAAAAACCTATAATAGTAGCAAAAGCTGGTGGAATATCTAAAGATGCTTTAAAATTCTTAGGAAAACAGGGAGATAATGATGCAGTTATAATTGGTGGAACATCTGTATTTTCTAAAGAAGATGAAGCTAAAATAAATGAAGCCAAAACAGATTCTACTAAAGCTGAAGCTTTAAGAATAGCTGGTGCTAATAGAACTGAAACTAATGCTAAAATATTAGAAAAATATTATGCTACTGCTGGAGTAGGTAAAGTTAATCCTGTTTCTAGACCAGTTATCTTAGCTAAAGATGGTATGACAAATGGTAAATATGAATTAGTAGATGCTTTAACAGCTGCTAACTTAGGTGGACCAATTGTATTAGCTAAAGATAAATTATCAACAGCTCAGGAAAGTGCTTTAGTAAAAGCTAACTCAGTTTCAACTAAAGGTGCTACTCATATAATACAGGTTGGAGATGGATTAAATTCAGATGTAATAAAATCTGTATCTAAACTTTTAGGCTTAAAAAATCTTGAAAATTAATATAAATTTGTTTTAATAAATAATTAAAGGGTCTATCTTTTGATAGACTCTTTTTCTTTTATAGATAGAATTAGTATGTTGAAATTATATAAAAAACAAAAATAGACTTGCTTTTGTAAGTCTATTTTTGTTTATATAACCTAAAAAGAACAAATGTTCTTGTGATGTTTACGTTTACATATTGATAATTAGCTATTAAAGAAATCTTTTACTGTAGATTTTATATTAGGCTATAAAATTTTTATTCTAAATCATAATCTTTTTGAAATTATTTTATCGCCCTGACAGAACGTATGTTTTTTTGTTGAAATTATAGACAAAAATAGACTTACAAAAGCAAGTCTATTTTTGATTTTAAATATTCAGTTATAATTATCTCAAAGGCTACGCCTAAAAAGAAAAAGAACCTATCATTTGATAGGTTCTTAATATATTAATTTGTTTTACAAATTATTTGTTTGATAATCCAAATAATCCAGCTACTGCTTCTAGAACAGATCTTTCAACACCGTTACCAACCTGAACTGCTTTAGCCATAACTTTAGTAGTTCCACTACCAACTATATCCATATTTAATAATGCATTTTTCTGAGCTGTATTTAATGAATTAGTAGCTAATACTATTGGAGCATTATTAGCTGCTGCGAAATTAGCTGCTGCTAATGCATCTACTAATTCAGATTTTTTAGCAACACCATCTTTAACAACTATAACTGCTTTTGCACCATTATCTCCAGAGAATTCTTTGTAGAATTCTTTTATTATAGCTGCATTTGTTTCGAATCTGTTTGCTCCAGCTATTCTTGATGCTTTGTTTAAAGTTAATGATTCGTTTATAGCTTCTTCTTCAGATTTAGATACTACTGATTCTCCACCAACTACTGTTACATCGCCTTTTGCTGAATTTTCTTTTAAGTATTCAAGAGCATCTTCACTTAAACCATGTACACTTGATACTATTATTGGAGTATTAGTTTTAGCTGCTACTGCTGATATTGCCATAGCATCAGCTTCACCGTTTCCACCTACTACGAATGCTGCATTTTCATTTCCAGCAGCTTTTATTTCTTTTGCTACTGCTAATGAAGTTGCTTCTCTATTATCTCCACCTAATCTTTTAACTGTTACTCCCATTTCTTCTAATTCTTTTATTAATGAATTAGTTAATACTGATTTTCCACCTACTAGTGTTACAGTTATTTTCTTTTTATTTGCTATTGTTGTTTTTTTAGAAAGTAAGCTTGATATATATCCTTTAGTAGACTCTGGTAGAGAATCTGCTTTTGTTAATAATACTGGAGCTGATTTTCTTGCGGCTAAAGGAGCTGCTGATAATCCATCCACTAATGAATCTCCGTTTACTAATACGATATCTCCTGCATTAGCATCTTCAAAAGCTACTATTCCCTGTGCTTTAGCTACATTTACAGCTGTTTCGTATCTATTTTCTCCACCTACTATACCTACTTTATAAGAACCAGTATTAGTTAACATTCCATATAAAGCATCTACTTCTTTGTAGTTAGAAGAGTATATTGTTATAGTTTTGTATGCTGTAGTAGCATTTTTGTAGTATGTAACTGTGAATTTAGATACAGCTTTATCAGCACCTATTCCATCTTTATTTGATATTCTAACTAATGCTTTTGTCGCAGTTGCCACTTCTTCACCAGTTTCTTTAGCTGCATTTGCTAATTCAGCTGCTAATTCTGTTCCTTTTGCTGTTAATACTACACCATCGTATAATTCTTCAGCTTTAATAGTATTTTCTTCTTTAGCTTCAGCTGTCATTTTGTATGTTGCAGTAACTGTTGGTTCATCTTTTATTTCTTTAGATGCTGTCCAAGTTGTTAATGTATCGAAATGATCAAATTTAGCTATATCAGATTTTTTAGTGTAGTCTAAAAGTTTTCCATCAGCTGTTAATGGTAATCTACCATCTATTTTCTGGCTTCCACCAGCTAATTTTATTACAACTTTTGCATCTCCATCTCCTGGTTTTGATAAATCTTCAGGTTTATTTGTTTTTACTAAAAGAACTTTTTCATCTCCAGTTCCTTCTGTAGATAATGTACCTGTAGAAGCTAATAATACGTTATTAGTACCTTCCGTATTACCTAATGTTCCAACAACTATCTGTTTATATATTTCACTATTACTTGTTATATCTTCGAAATCTTTTTTATTATCGTAGTTTATTACTTCTGTACCTTTTTCTATTTTTTCCCCAGGTATAAGTTCTCCATAGAATTCATTTGTTTTTCTTTCTACTAATTCTACTGTATATCCTTCTTTAGCCTGATCTAAAACAGATTTAACAGCAGCTTCAGTAGCTATATAAGTTTCTGCACCTTCAACTTTATTTCCTTTTTCATCTAATAATCTTATTCCGTAAGCTGATGCATCGTTAACTAATAATTTTTTTACATTTTCTGTTACAAATGTTGCATCTTTTAAAGTTGGGTTGCTTGTAAGCATTTTTGTTTTCATTGTGCTTACTATTTCTTTATTTAATAGTTCTCTATTATCAAGTGAATATTCTTTTTCTGTAGCTGCTAATACTGGTGCTACGCTAGTTGCTAACATTGCTCCAGCTAATACAACTGATAAGTTTTTCTTATTCATTCTTTTATTTCCTCCGTTTTTTGTAGTTTTTTTACCTAGTGAGATAATTATATCTCACTAGGTTATTTCCACATAAATTGATTAAATCTATATAGTTTATACTTATTATTTAACTTTATTAGTTACACCTAATAAGTTTGCTATTGTTTCTAATACAGTTCTTTCTGCACCCATACCAACCTGAACTACTTTAGTTGGATTAGAAGTAGCTTTTAATAATGTAGATTTCTGTGCATCTGTTACATTTGTTGATGCTAATAATATTGGTGCATCTATTGATGCTGCAAAGTTAGCTGCTGATAAAGCATCTACTAATTCATTTTTATTAGCAACACCATCTTTTACAGATACTACAGCTTTACCTATAGTAGCATTTTTGTAGAATTCTTTTATTATAGCATTATTTGTTTCAAATCTATTAGCACCAGCTATTCTCATTGCTACTGCACCATTTAATGCTCCGTTTATTTCTTTTTCTTCTTCAGCAGATAATGCTTTTTCTCCACCAACTATTGTTACATCATTTGCTCCTACTTCTGTTAAGTAGTTTAATGCATCTGTTGATATTCCACCAGCTTTTGCTACTATTATTGGTGTTATAGCATTAGTTCTAGCTGCTACTGCTGATATTGACATTGCATCTGCTTCACCATTTGCTCCTACTACAAATGCTTTTGTTTTAGCAGACATAGCTTCTGCTACTGCTACTGAAGTTTCTTCTCTGTTATCTCCACCATGTCTTACTACTGTGAATCCCATTTCTTTTAATTCTTTTGCTAAATCAGAATTTAGTACAGTTGTTCCACCTACTAAATGTACTTTAACTGCTTTTTTCTCTATTGAAGTAAAGTTTGCAACTAATCCTGTTAAGTATTCTTTTGTTGCTGATGGTAATTTTCCAGCTTCTGTTAATAATAATGGAGCAGCTAATTTTGTTCCTACAACACCATTCTGGTAGCTTCCTAATTCAGCTGCTAAAGGAGCTGCAGCTAATCCATCTACTAATGATTCTCCATTTACTAATACTATGTTATTAGCTGAAGTTTTATTTAATTCTGTTAATCCTATCTGTTTTGCAACATTTACTGAAGTTTCGTATCTATTCTGTCCAGCTACTACACCAACATTAAATTTTCCTGTATTTATTAGTTTATATAAACCGTTTAATTCTTCTTTATCAGTAGATACAACTGTTATAACTTTTTCAGCTTTTTTATCAGTTGATTTTTTGAAGTATGATATTGTAAATGTTGATACCCCTGAAGTTGTATTTTCTTTTACAGTATCTATTCTAACTAAAGCTTCTGCATCTGTTAAACCTTCTGCTTTAGCAGCTTTTCTTGCGTTATTTAAGTCTGCAACTATTTCAGTTCCTCTTGCTGTTAAAGCTATTCCATCAAATAAATCTGCAATTTTTAATGTTTCTTTTGTTTCATCAGCTGGTTCTTCACCTAATGTATATGTATCTACTAAAGTTTCTACTCTTTTTTCTGGATCCTCATCAGCAGCTATCCAAGAAGTTAAAGGTGCAAATTCTTTGAATTTATTTGCATCTTCAAGATTTGTAACATCTAATAAGTTACCTTTTTCATCTAATGGAAGTCTACCATCTATTTTTACAGAACCATCTTTTAAAGTGAATTCATGTTTTTTATCTGTTTCTACATCTTCAACTTTATTTGTTTTAACTGTTACAACTTTATTTAAATAAGTTGCATCAGTTACTAATTTATTATCTTTACCATTTAGTTTATCAGTTGCTAATATATCTTTTTTAGAACCGTCTGCAAATGTCTGTGCATCTTTTAAATCTACAGCATCTGCATATTTAGAAGTTAATGAGTTAACTGATGGTAATTTATCCTCTTTAACTGGTAATAACTGACCTTTGAATTCTGCTGTTTCTCTTTCGAATACTTCAACTTTTTCTCCAGCTTTTAATGCATCTATTGCAGTTTCAACTTCTGATGCTCTGTATGTTGTTTTAACTTTAACTTTTCCATCTTTTCCAGTTACTTTTACACCGTATGCTGATGAGAAAGTGTTTGCATTACCGTTTATTTCTGCAGCTATATTTTTTCCTACAAAGTCATTTCCTGTAGTTGCATGTCCCTGAGCAAATATAGGATAGTTAGATATTTTTTTAGTTGCCATTTTAGCTAATATATCTGCTTTTAATGTAGCTTTATTTTCGAAAGCTATTTCTGTTCCTGTTGTTTCAGCTGCTAATACTGGAGCTACTGAAGTTGCTAGCATTGCTCCTGCCATTACTACTGACAATCTTTTTTTATTCATTATATTACCTCCGTTTTCTTTTTTTACACTCTTTACTTATTTCATTTCTTCAAATAAAAAATTAGAAAACTATGGTCTAAAATATATAAGATTTCTTTTAAGGGCAGTGATTTCTTAACGAGAGCTCTTGCTTTTATTTGCTTTCTTTTCTCTCTTTTCTTCTGTTATCTTATGGCTTTTCTTTCACTTACTCTTTCTTATTCTTTCCTTTTCCTTCGTTTTCCTTTTTTATTCTTTTCTTCTCTTTTTTTCTCTATTCTCTTGCTCTTTTTTCGCAATTATTTTTCCACATTTTTATTGTACTACATTTTCCAAGCTCATGCAATAGTTTTAAAAAACAAAAGTTACATTTTTTTAACTTTTTATGTATTGACTTTTTATTTTTTCTCGCATGTCCTTTGTAGTATTTAGTATTATACTCGATTAATTTCTTTATGTAAACCCTTTTTCCCAAATTTTTTCCCCTCTCCCCCTGATCAATTCGTAAGCGCAGCCCAAAAGTAAAAATTTTTTTCGTTTTTTTCTTCTTTTTATTTTTTCTCCTTTCCGTTCTTTTTTTGCGCCGCCGTTTCTTTTTTGTACTTTTTTTCCGTTGATTTTGCTCATTCCCCCTCAGTCACAGAAGGTAAACTTTTCATCGCCCAGCGATGAAAAGAACCTAAGGCTCACGCCTTAGGTTTATTTTTCGGCAAAAGTTGTATTATTTTATCTGAATTTTAAATATTTGTCACTATTTTGTAACTTTTATTCTATTTTTTGTAACCTCTCTGTAACTTTTTTGTAACTCTACTCCATTTTTATTCTATTTTTTACGATTTTCTAAAACTTCTCACTATATTTACTCATAGTTCATATAGTTTTGGTATTTGTTTTAGCCTAACGGCTATTTTACTTGTTTGTAGCTATTCATATTTTTAGATTGTGTTTGCAGTATTATTTTATTTTTATTACAAAGCAAGTTAATTTATCACCCTTTTACATTAATACGCACTTATTATGAGCTCTATAAAGCCTTTATAATCCTTCATTTACATATTTATTACAAACTAAACTCATATAAGTAACTATATAATTAGTAATTCATCGAAATTATACATAATATTATGTTATTATAATTTTGTAAATATTTTATAAGGAGGAATCAAGATGAATTCAATTGAATTATTCTTTTCAAAAAATTCAACCCAGATTTGGACTATTATATCTGTTATCATTGGTGGATTGATAACATACTTTTCTACACTACATATTGAATCTAAGAAGATGAAAATGAATAAAAGGTCTGAGAGTGCTACTAATGTAGTTATACCTTGTGTTCTTTGTTTAAGGGATACTAGAAATAAGTTGATTTCTTTGCGTAATAAAATTAATCTTTCAAATGATATTTATTTACTTAAAGAAATACAACTACTAAATGAACCTTTAGATTTTTTAAATGACGAGAGAAACTACTTTTTACCTAAGTATTTAAGAGAGAAATTAAAATCATATGGAGAGAAATTTAAAGATTTTTATTATACTTTAAACAAAGAATGTGATGAGTATATAGATAAATATAGTAATTATCTGAGTATATGAAAAAAAGTCTGTAAATTTAATCGCCTTCTATGGTAATATCAAATTAATCATAGGAGGCGATTTTTTATGGGCAGAAAGAAAAGAGAACCATTAAATCCAGAAAAGAAAAACATAATAGCGGAGCTAATTAAAACATATGAAATTAAAACCGCTCAAGACATTCAGGATGCACTTAAAGATCTTTTAGGTGATACTATTCAAGAGATGCTTGAATCTGAAATGAATGAGCATCTTGGGTATGAAAAATATGAACGTGGTGAAAATACCAATTCAAGAAATGGATATAAAACAAAAAGAGTTAGATCTGGAATGGGAGAATACGAAATTGATGTTCCTCAAGATAGAGATTCCTCTTTTGAACCTCAAATTGTCAAAAAAAGACAAAAGGATATTTCTGAAATAGAGCAAAAAATAATAAATATGTATGCTTTAGGCATGAGTAATAGAGATATAACTTCTCAAATAGAGGATATTTATGGATTTGAACTATCTGAAGGAATGATTTCAGATGTAACTGATAAAATAATACCTAAAATCGAAGAATGGAAATATAGACCTCTTGAAAGTGTGTATCCTGTTGTATATATAGATGCTATACATTTCTCTGTTAAAGAAAATGGTTCTGTTAAGAAAAAAGCTGTCTATGTAATTCTTGGTATAAGTTCCGAAGGATACAAAGAAATTCTAGGATTGTATATTGGAGATACTGAAAGCTCTAAGTATTGGTTTTCTGTGCTAAATGAATTAAAAAATAGAGGTGTAAGAGATATTTTAATCGTTTGTGCTGATGGACTATCAGGAATAAAAGAAGCGATAAGCTCCGCTTTTCCAAATACTGAATATCAAAGATGTATTGTTCATCAAGTTAGAAATACATTAAAATATGTATCATACAAAGATAGAAAGGAATTTGCTAATGATTTAAAAACAATATATCATGCCATTAATGAAGAACAGGCTCTAGCTAATTTAGAACGTACTTCAGAAAAATGGAATGAAAAATATCCAAATTCTATGAAATCTTGGTTTAGTAACTGGGATTCAATTATACCGATATTTAAATTTTCACCAGAAACTAGAAAGGTAATTTATACTACAAATGCCATTGAAAGTGTAAATTCGCAGCTTAGAAAAATAAATAAAAAAAGAACTGTTTTTCCAAACAAGATTTCCTTAGAAAAATCACTATATCTATCAGTTGAAAAAATAAGCAAAAAATGGAGTATGCCTATTAGAAACTGGGGATATATTTATGGAGAACTTTCAATAATGTATGAAGATAGATTGTAATAATTAAAAAAGTCAAGAAAGCCGGCTTTTTTAGCTGGTTTTCTTGACTTGCAACAAAATAAATAATATTATGTTTTAAAGGGCGTTAGCCATTTATTCATAAATTATTTTAAGTCTATTATACTACCTAACGGTAGTTTAAGCCATAGAGGGCTTATTTACAGAAAAAATTCTATATACCCAATTATCTTTCTAATAAGTTAAATAGGTACATGTATGATAATAATAATTGTATAGCTTATTCATCTTTTTCAAATTCAGTACGTAACAAAGTTAGGTTAATGCTTGTTAGAAATAAATTTTTTTCTTTGAAAGATACTTTAAATGGTGTAAATTTTCATCTTGAAAACTTTAGTCCTGTATTAAGTTTACAATATGATTATATAAATTTAGATGAATCTACAAGAAGAGAAATTAATAATATAAAATATGCTTTAGAAAATGATTTTGATGTGCTTGAGGATAGGAGAAAATCACGTGAAGAAAGATGTGCACTAGATCCTAATTATGCTTCTAATGACTTTTATGAAGACGAAGAGTACGATGCACGACTTATAATGAGTATTGATTTACTTGATTATTTAAATAGCTCAGTTTTTGATGATGAGCATGAGCTATTGTCAAAAGGTAATTTTTGTTCTCATTCTAAGTTTGATTCTTTGCTTTATTGTCTAGATTCTATTATTGATACTTTTAACGACTATATAGATAGTATTTTCTATAATGATTAAAAAATAGCACCTATATACAAATAGTATATAGGTGCTAAGTTTATTTTATGTTATTTCATTTTATTTGTTTCTTTTATTCATATATATTTAATACAACAGGCTGTTTTAATTCTTTTCCGTTGCTTAGTTTTACAACAAGAGTTACATTATAAGTACCCATTTTGTTTGCGTCATATTCTCCAACTATCTGGATTTTGTCACTTATGTCTTTTCCGTCTACATCTCCTGCATGTGCATAGAAGTCTTCATAAGTTATGTTAGATCCTTTTAATCTCATTAAGTCAGGTCTTTCTGCTCTTATGTATCCTTTGTCTTCTAGGTTTTCTCCTGCAAGTACAGAATCAAGTACGTCCTGTTTCATTCCTCCAACCTGTATTAGTGATCCTCTATTTCTTAATACAGCTTTGTCAGAGTTTTTAGATACAAATGCTATACCGTCGTTTTTAGCTAGTGAAGAAGCTGTTAATGCGTCTACTAGTCCATCACCTTTAGTGAAGTACATTGTTCCAGATTTTTTGTAGAAGTATTTTATTACTTCTGCATTTGTTTCGTATCTGTTTTCTCCAGCTATTCTTTCTCCGTCAACTTCTAGTTCTAAGTCTGCAGATACTGCTTTTTCTCCACCTATTACGTATAGATATACATCTGGATCTATTGGCATTGTTTTACCATCAGTTAGTATTATAGGAGCTTTATCTCTAGCTGCTACTGCTGCTACTGACATTGCATCTGCTTCACCAGTGAATCCATTTACTACGAATCCTGCTGTTCCAGCACCTTTTACTAATTTTGCTACTTCTACAGAAGTTGCTATTCTGTCTTTACCTTCTACTCTTATTATTTCTTTGCCAGCTAGTTTAGCTTCTACTTTTTCACTTATAGCTTTTTTACCACCTATTATGTAGACTTTTTTAACTTTTTCTAGTCTTTTTTCAGTAGCTGCTGGTAGGTTGTCTTTGCTTGTTAGTAGTATTGGAGCATTTTCTTTACCAGCTAGTGATGATGCAGATAGTCCGTCTGCTAAGCTTTTGTCTGAGTTTACTAGTATAGCAGTTTCATAATCTCCCATTTTGTCTGCTATCATAGCTGCTGTTTCGTATCTGTTTGCACCTGCTATTTTTTCATGAGTTGCTGCAGATACTGGAGCTATAGAAGTTCCTAATAATACTGCACATAGTGCTAATGCGCTTGCTTTCTTTTTAAAGTTCATAATAACTACCTCCATATTTTTGTTTTTTGTAATATTATTTATATTAATTTTTATTACAATCTATATTTAAATTTTATCTCTATTTTATATTTATTCCTCTGTTGCAAATACTTCAACAAATATATTTTTTTCTAATTTTTTACCATTACTTAGTTCAACTACTAATTTTCCGTTGTAATCTCCAGGAACTTTAGGATTTACTCCAACCATCTGTACTTTATGGCTTATGTCTGTTCCGTCTATATCTGTTGCAACTGCGTCAAATGTAGCAGGTCCTATCATTTCCCCTACTGGTATAGCTACCCCATCATGTTCTATTCTTAGTGAGCTTTTATCCTCTGTTGTTTCACCTTTGAATATTTCTTTTATTATAGAGTCTTTTACTCCTCCAACCTGTACTAATGTAGATCTATCTTTTAAAAATTCTTTATCTGATTTTTCAGATACGAATACTACACCATTGTTTTTAGCTAGTGGAGCTACTGTTAATGCGTCTACTAGTTTAGTTCCTTCTGTGAAGTATAGTTTAGATGTTCTTGGGTAGAATTTTCTAAGAATCATATCATTTGTACCATATCTATTTTCTGCACCTATAGTATCAAATATTGCTTCACCATTTACTTTATCTAGATGTTCGTCTAAATAAATATCTATTTCATATGATATTATTTCTGGTCCACCTATTACATAGTGGTATGCATCCTTCTTAACATCACTTATTGTTTTGCCATTAGTTAATATTATTGGAGCTTTTTCTCTAGCTGCTACTGCTGCAACTGACATTGCATCTGCTTCACCTTTTATTCCATTAACAACAAATGCTTTTTTATAATCTCCTAATAATTCTGCCACTCTTTTAGAAGTATCTATTCTGTCTTTTCCCTCTATTCTGACTATTTCTTTGCCAGCTAGTTTAGATTCTACTTCTTTACCTATAGCTTTTTCTCCACCTATTATATAAACTTTCTTAACCTGTTCTAATCTTTTAGCTGTTGCTTCAGGTAGTTTGTTCTGTTTAGCTAATAGTATTGGAGCATTTTCTTTACCTGATAGTGATGATGCTGATAATCCATCTGATAAACTCTTATCTGAGTTTACTAATATAGCAGTTTCATAATCTCCCATTTTATCTGCTATCATAGCTGCCGTTTCATATCTGTCTTTCCCTACTAGCTTTTCATGAGTTGCTGCAGATACTGGTGCTACTGTAGTACCTAATAATACTGCACATAATGCTAATGCGCTTGCTTTCTTTCTAAAGTTCATAACAAATAACCCCCGTTTTGTATTTTTAGGAAAATGTCCCTATATTTAATATAGCACTCTTTTATTTTCGTGTAAACACATATAGTTTTTTTGTATATATTAGTATAGTAAATATGAATATTTATGCAACATATAAAAAGGCACAAATGCAAGCGCCTCACAACTTATAAATGTGTTACATAAAAGTGTGAGGCGCTGAAGCCTGGAGAGCAACAGCTGTGGAAATAAAAAAGGACTACCGCAAATATTTGCGATAGCCCAATGATATTTATTCTTTAATTTTCCATTCTCCAGATTCATCTTGTTCTGCATCTATACCTAATTCCTCAAGTACTTTAGCATATTCTTCATCACTTAGTGAATTTAGATACTCAGCAAGTGCCTCCACCTGAGCTTCATCAGGCTCAACCACCTGAGTATATTCCTCAGCACTAACAGTCTGGATATTATCCATATCTATCTCTTTCTGACCTAGAGCTTCTCTAGCAAAACCAAATAGATATTTTAAAGTATCTCTTCTGATATTCATATTCATTTCGTCGTACATTCTACCAGCTTCAACAGTATATTCTTTAACTGGGTCCTTCTGTGCAGAAGCCTGAAGTCCTATACCCTGTCTCATCTGATCCATTAAATCTATGTGGTATGTCCAATAGTTGTCGACAACAGTTAGAAGTGTTTCTCTTTCTTCTGCTTTAACAGCGTCTTCACCTATTAACATCTTTTTAAGATTGTAGATGTTTTCCACTATTGCATAAGTCTGGTTAGCTATAGCTTCTGGAGATAGCTCAGCCCAGCCAGGTATGATAAGTGTGTTATATGGTACGAATTCGTTGTATAAGTGAGCAACATATCTTACGAAATCTCTATTTTTACCTCTTAGGTATGTTTCTGTAGCAAACATTATTCTTTCTTTTATCATATTCTGTATTTCTTCAGATATGTCTGCATTATCAAGTACTTTATCTCTTTCTGCATATACAACTTTTCTCTGTTCGTTGATAACGTCGTCGTATTCAAGTACCTGTTTTCTTGTCTGGAAGTTTTTACCTTCTATTGTTTTCTGTGCTTTTTCTACAGTTTTTGTAAGCTGTTTACTTTCCATACCACCATGTTCGTCTGGAGTTATTTTTTTAGAAAGTTTTTCTATAGTCTTACCACCGTATAGTTTTATTATTTCGTCTTCTACACTGACGAAGAATCTTGATTTACCAGGATCTCCCTGACGTCCAGAACGTCCTCTAAGCTGGTTATCTATACGTCTTGATTCGTGTCTTTCTGTACCGATTACGTAAAGTCCACCTGCTTCTCTTACTTTCTGAGCTTCTTCTTTATCTCCGGCACCAAGTTTTATGTCTGTACCTCTACCAGCCATGTTAGTTGCTATTGTTATAGCTCCTAGTTTACCAGCTTCAGATACGATGTCTGCTTCTTCTTTGTCCTGTTTAGCATTAAGCACTTTGTGCTGTATTCCCTGTTTTTTAAGTAGTTCTGATAGTTCTTCAGATTTTTCAACAGATACAGTACCAACTAGTATTGGCTGTCCTGTCATATGAGCTTCTTTTATTTCTTCAACAACTGCTGCGTATTTCTGTTTTTCTGTTTTAAATATTCTATCGTGTAAGTCTGCTCTTAGTACTGGTTTGTTTGTAGGTATCTGAACAACGTTCATGTGGTATATTGATTCAAATTCCTGTTCTTCTGTTTTAGCAGTACCTGTCATTCCTGATAATTTTTCATATAGTCTGAAGAAGTTCTGGAATGTTACAGTAGCCATTGTTCTTGATTCACCTTTTATTTCAACGCCTTCTTTAGCTTCAACAGCTTCGTGAAGTCCATCTGTGAATCTTCTTCCCTGCATTACCCTTCCTGTAAATTCATCGACTATTAGTATTTCTCCATCTCTTACAACGTATTCTACGTCTAAGTCCATCATTTTGTGTGCTCTAAGAGCCTGGTTTATAGCGTGGAATATTTCCATGTTTTCTATGTGAGTTATGTTTTCTATTCCGTAGAATTTTTCTGCTTTTTTTATACCAGATTCTGTGAAAGCTATTGTGTTTTCTTTTTTGTCTTTGTCGTAGTCTTCTGGTTTTATTGTTTTTAGGAATGCATTGGCAACTTTGTATATTTCTGTTCCCTCTGCTCCCTGACCAGCTATTATAAGTGGTGTTCTAGCTTCGTCTATTAATATAGAGTCAACCTCATCGACTATAGCAAATTTAAGTTTTTTCTGTACTTTTTCTTCGTTGCTTTTAGCCATGTTATCTCTTAAGTAGTCAAAACCAAATTCGTTGTTTGTTCCATATATTATGTCAGCTTCGTACTGAGCTTTTCTTTCTTCGTGAGTCTGATCAGCTATTATTACCCCTGTTGTTAGTCCTAAGAAGTTGTATACCTGTCCCATTTCTTCAAGGTCACGCTGTGCAAGGTAATCGTTGACAGTTACAACGTGTACCCCTTCTCCAGTTAGACCATTCAGGTAAACTGGTGCTACGGCAACTAGTGTTTTACCTTCCCCAGTTTTCATCTCAGCTATTTTTCCCTGGTGAAGTACTATCCCACCTATTAGCTGCACTCTGTACTGTCTCATTCCAAGTACTCTCCAAGAAGCTTCTCTTGCTACAGCAAATGCTTCTACTAATATGTCGTCTAGTGTTTCTCCGTTTGCTAGTCTTTCTTTAAATATGTTTGTCATATTTTTAAGTTCATCGTCGCTCATTGCTTTGAATCTTTCTTCTTGAGCATCTATCTTATCTACTATTGTGTTAATTTTTCTTATTTCTGCTTCGTCTGATTTGCTAAGTATTCTGTCTAATATTGACATTAATATTTCCCCCTTTTGAAACGTGCTATTTTTATTATATTATACTTGTCCTTTTCTGTATATAGCTCAATTCAAAAAAAATGCATAAAAAAGACATAACATTTTTACAGAAATTACACCTTTCTTCAGTAAATTTGTTATGTCCTTTTGATAAAGTTAGTTTTAACTTTTGCTTGTTTGTTTGTCTATTTTAATTGTGTTTTGATTGGTTAGTTGTTTGAGCTGCTAGTTTTGTTTTTTTCTTTCTTTTAACCGCTTGTTCATTTGATATTTTCTTTCATCTGCTACATATCTTCTAACTGTGCTTTCACTTAACCCAAATACATAAGTTGTTTTTTTAATATCTGAGCCGTATCCTAGGTACACGTCGTATACGTACGCTCTTCTTTTTCTTTCAATTAGTTTTTCATGCTGTGGCAGATAAAGCGTTGTTCCCCCATATAAAAATACTAGCTTAACATAGTTATTAAATCCAATTAATTTTACTATGTCTAATCCATTAGGAGATAAGTCCTCCTTTTCGAATTTTAGTTTTTTTAAAGCTCTTCTGTGTTTTAGTTTTTCTGCTCTTAATTTTTCCATTTTCTTTTGAGCTTCCTCATTCTCAAACTCTAACTCCTCAAAAATCCCCTCATCATAGTTTAAATCCTCTTCAGCGAATTCCTCAAATTCTTCTACTTCCCCTTTTTCCTCGATTTCGCTTTCTTCAACATCATTGTCCTTGATGCTGTTCTGATTCTTCTGATCATTTTTCTTGCTCATACTATATACACTCCCTTTACATTAATATAATTCCCCTCTATTTTTTATGCTTCTTTAAAAAATAAAGTTAATAAAAAAACAACAGTTTCATAATACGAAACCCTTTTAAAATTTAATTATTTTAGTAAGAATTATTCGTAGCCTTAAACCCGGATGTTAATCCGGGCTTTTGGGAAACTGTTGTCACATATACTATATTATATTTTTACATATTTTTAAAGCCTTTTTTACAAATTTTCAAAATTTTCTTAATCAATTTTGTATTTTTGACTTTTTTTATTTTTTTGCTTATCTTTTTTGAGCTGCACTCTCGATTATTTTCGAAAGTCCGTTGATACTTTCTGATAGTGTACTCAGTTTATTTTCTATCCTTATCAGTAAGAATATTGATACGGCTATAGGAAAACCGACGTTTGCTATCATGTTCCGTAATTCAACTTCCATAATAATCACCTGCTTATTGTCCGACGAGATTATATTACTAAGTCGTGAACTGTTTCGTCAGTAGTTATTATTTTTGCTTCTGATGTTGTGGCTACTTCTGAGTCGTTTACTAAAAAGATTTTTTTAGATACTACTAAGTCCATTGCGTTTTTTATTTCCTGTTCCTGTACACCATCTTTTGGCCCATCTAAAGATATAGTAAATGCTTTTCCATTGGCTGTTTTAAATTTCATTGCTAGTCTTTTTCTTATCATAGTTTTTCAATCTCCTTTTCTTAACTTTTTATTTTTTTAGTTTTTGTTTTTTAGTTTTTATTCTTTTGTTTTTAGTTTTTTATTTTGCAATCTGTTTATAGATTTTTAATCTGGTAGCTTGGCTGCTCAACTGGCAGCCGCTACCTTTTTTTAGTTTGGATTGATTCAATCCATTTTGTTTTAATTTAGTCTGGTTTAGTTTGATTTTGATTTTACTTTGGTTTAATTTTGCTTTTCAGTTTAAGCTTTTGATTTAGGTTTTCGGTTTAGGTTTACCCAATCCACTTCCTACATACTTTTTTCTAAATCAGCTTCATCCACTTTTGCTATTACATCAGCTTTTGTTTCTAAAAGATCTGATAGTGCTTTACCTACTGCGTAAACATCTTCTTTAGTTGCATCGGCTTTGACATTTTTAATATCTTTGCGTTTGTACTTTATATCCCCTCCTGATGTTTCACCTACTGCAAATTTCAGTCTTAAAACTGATACCTTACTTGATTCTGTAACTGCCATTCTAGTTACCTCCTTTAAAATTTATTCAGGCTTCTCTCTTGCCTGTGATTAAAGTATAAAACACCAGCATGTCATCCATCAAAAACACTCTATCACTTTCTATTCTCTTAGAAAAAATGCCCAGCATTTCCAACACTTACAGCAAAAAAAGAAAATAAAAAAAAGAGGATAAAATCCCCTTTCGTCCACCTCTTCTTTACTAGACCCTTAATTCCATATGATAAAAGGTGTGAGCTAATAATTTCAGGAAAATGTCATCTTTTGTTTGAGATAATAGCAAACCGACCTCGACAATGCAACTCGATTGCCTGGAGAGGAGGTTGCTATTATTCAACAAAAGATTTTTTCTAAAATTATGCTCACACCTTTTTACCTATGGAGTAAGGAAGTCTGTAAAGAATCCATATACTCCTTGTGATTTGTATTTGTTCAGTTCTTTTGAGTCATTTATTGTGTTCATATACAATGTTATTCCTCTAGATTTACATTTTTCCACCAAAGATGATGTTAAGAATCTATAGTCAATTGTAAGAACTTTTATTCCATTCATTGCGCAGAAATTTGTTATCTTATTTTCATCTATGCTACTCATAGTATAGCAAGTAAATGATGCAGATTTGAAATTATATATATTCATTATCTCATTGTATAGTTCTTCTCTATATATCTGAGGTATCATTCTATCTAATATTTCTGGGCTAGCTTCTTCTACAATTTTTTTGTAAAGTTTTCTAACCTTGTCATTCTCAGCCTGTTTTAAGTCTATAATCATATATATGTCTGGATATTCTGTCATGTAATAAATTATATCCTTAAATGTCATCGTATCGTATTTACCATAAGGCTTCATACGTTTAAATTCCTCTAATGTCGGTTTTTTTGTGGCGTATTTTTCTGGTAGTCCCATTTCTTTTAAGCTAACTTTATCAAATGAATGCCAAGCTATTAGTTCATCATCACTTGATAAATCTAAGTCTACTTCAAATACTCTAAACCCTTTGTTGTAGTTGTGTTCAAGAGCCTGTGGTGAGTTTGTATATGTTTTTCCACCTACTCCTCCCAATGCATGAGCTACGTATTTGTATTTTGTCCAATTATAGCTAAATTTATTAAATCCACCAGAATATCCTATAGCTTTAGAAATAGTACTGTCTGATATATGTCCTATTGCAGTCATTTTCTGAGCATTTTTTAATACAAGTGGATCAAACCTATAATCTACTAGTGCTATAGGTCTATCTGTACTTATTGAACTAGCTATTGTCGCTATAGCGTAGTCTGATGTATCAACTATATTGAAAGCGTTTGGATTTGAGTAGAATTTTTCTACAAGTTTCTGGTTAGTTATAAATCTATTGCTTCCACTTATTCTATCCGTACTATTTAGTCCATTTTTTACAGAGTCTTTTACCACAGTAGTTCCACCTACTATATATCTTGCAGATGCATCATTTGCAATTTCTTTTAAATTATTTTTTAAGCTACTTCCGTTAGTTAAAAGTATAGGAGCTTTATCTCTATATGCTACTGGAGATGCAGTTACTACGTCGGCTTCTCCCTTTACACCATTTGCAATAAATACTTTACCAAGTGTACCTTCTGCATTTAGTACTTCTTTGGCAACATTGTATGAAGTTTCATATCTATCACTTCCACCTATTCTAGTTACTTTTTTGCCTATTTTTTCTAAATCGCCCTCAACTGATTTAGATATAGCATTTTCACTTCCTATTAGGTAGATGTCTGTTACTTTGTCTAGTTTTGATTTTGTTTCTGAAGGAATACTATTTTTACTTGTAAGTAGTATCACGCCATTTTTACAACCAGCTAATGCCGCAGCACTAAGTCCATCGGCTGCACTATTGTCCATATTTACTAATATTATAGACGAAAATTTTCTCTCTTCAGCTATTTTTACTGCTGTTTCATAATTGTTTTTCCCCTGAATTCTACTCAGCTTTTCTAATGCGCTAATTGGGGTTATAGTGGATAGTAGCATTATAGCTGACAACGTGAGCGTTACTATTTTTTTTCTCATAATTTTTCTCCTTTACATTATTTTTAGATTGGGTTTAATTTTAGTTTTTGAATTATTTTATTTTAAATTCTGGTGTACTACTAAGCTCGGCATCATGATCTCCAAGCTGCTTAACTACTATGATATCACCCTTCTTTAACTCTCCATTTAGTTTGGCAGTAAGTTTTCCTGGGCTTTCCATTGTAGTTTCTAATAGTTTTTCATTTAGATATACAAAGCTTCTTGCCGTGAAATTCTGTCCCTCAACAGTTAGTGTTTCACCTTTAGCTTTTACAGAATTTATTTTTATATCGTCTATTCCCATTTTTATGGTATTTTTCTTCTGTATTTCATTGTCTTTTAGGTAGTATTTTTCACCAAATAGTATATCATACTCTACAAGCTGCACTTTTTTTAGGTAATCTTTGTCATTTCTTAGGTATGCATGTACTTTTTCTATAGGTCCGTATTCCACTCCACCTAGTTTTAATAATTCTGTACCCGCCTGGAATGCATCAGTTATTGCATTTTCTTCTTTTGGAATATCAAATGTCGCAAAATATGTGTATGGAGATTCGTATCTGTTTAGATATTCTTCACCATCATATAAATAATCTAGTTTTGGCATATGATCTCCGTAGTATAAAACTATTGTATCTTCACCAGTTTCTTTCTTTCTCTGAAGCAGCATATCGTCAAACTGTTTTATAAATTCGTCCATTTCTCTTATCTGCTCACAGTAGTAGTAAAGCTGATTTTTGTATTTATCTTCTATGTTACCAGTTATTTTACAAGGATAATCTTCATCAACTTTTTCTGTAGGATAGTTTGAGTGTCCCTGTACAGATACTGTTGTTATGAAGTCTTTTCCTTTTGTTGAGTCTAGAGCTTTTTTCATATAATCAGTTAAGATATAGTCTTTCGGCCAATCAAGTGCTGTATATTCTAGACCGTTCATATATTCAACAGATGTGAATGTATCATATCCTAAATTTTTAAACCCTTTGTTTCTATTATAGAAGTTCCCCTTAAAATTATGCAGTGCATGAGCTGTAAATCCTTGATTTTTCAATGCTGTTGCCATTGAGTTTGAAGTTTTTTCTTTTACTATTGATGTGTATGGTATTTCACCACTTAATAAGTTATCAAAGTTTTGCCCTGATATTACTTCAAATTCTGTTCTCGCTGTTGCCCCACCAGTAGTAGGTACATTCATGTAACCACTAGTGTTCTTTTCTGCTAATTTTCTAAAGTTTGGTATTGGGTCTATACTAAGGTTTACGTTTGGTATTTTTGTAGGATCCATAAATCCTTCAAGCTGAACTATTACAACATTAGGAACATCTTTTCCAGTTTTTATTGTTCTTTTGTCCTCAGCTGCCTTTTTATCAACTTCTTCTCTTATTTTTGCTATAGCTTCTTTGCTATATCCTTCTGGTGGTTTTCTTAGATATCCAAAATACGAGTCTAAGATTGAATATAAAAATCCGTTTAGTTCATATGTAGCCTGGACATCCCAACCTATGTTATGTATTATACCTGTTTTCTTTATAGGACCTATACTCACTGCAAATACTAATATCGAAAGCATCCACGCAATTATGTTACTTATTCCATTAAATCTTTTGCTTTTCTTATCTAATTTCCACATAATAATTAATCCAGCTATGAATAGTATTATCACTATAGCTGCTATAATTATCATTTTTTTATTAATAAATCTCGATGCTATACTAAGCCCATCCTGAAGCGCATACAAGTCCATAAACGCTACTGGCATCCCTCTAAATTCCAATATCATCCTGCTAACCACTGCCAATCCGATGAATAGGAATGAAATAAGCCACAATACTGCCTTCTTGTGCTTTACAAAGAATATTATCCCTGTTATGCCAAGTATTAATAATATATTTATAACTGTTGCGTAAGTGTTATCTTTTAAGAACACTTCTACTTTTTCTATTCTTGACCTTCTAGATAAATACTCCATCACGAAGAATAGTATAAGAGATACTACAACCCAAAGAGTAAAATCTTTTAGTGAGTCTTTTGTTATAAATTTTATTTTTTTAGGTTTGTTTTTATTGGAATTATCTAAATTATTTTTATTATTTATGCTATTATTTTCATTTACCACTTCTTTTGTATCGTTATTTTCCATTGCACCCTCCTTTATGAATTTATCGTCATATTTTATTATTTTTAATATTGTTAACAAATTTGTAACTTTTTAAACATAAGTATAACACAACTTTCTGTTATTTGTCTATTTTAATTGACTGCTAGATTCATATAGGTTAGTATTTAAATTAATCTAGTCACTTACATTTCACTTACATTTTTTGTCAAAAATATACTGTCATATTGTTATAAGCATAGTGACAGTTTGTCATGTTGCATTGGGACAAGTTGTCATATTGCATTGGGACAGATTGTACCAACCAATACCAATATATACAACAACATATACACATATTTATAACAACAACTAGGGGCTGGCATAAAAAAAGAGCCTTTATGTTTCTCGTAGAAACTTTTAGGCTCTTATTAGCTATATATTATTTTTACTGAGCTGCTTTTTTACAGCTTTCTATTGTGGCTTTATCTATTCCACCAAGAGCAGTCATCTTCTGAGCACCTTTTAATACACTCTTATCAGAGTTTTTATTAACTAAAACTATAGGAGAGTATTTTGTTATTGGAGATGCAGCCAATGCATCCACTAACTGATCAGATTTACTTAGATAATAAGATGCTACGTTTTTGTAGAATGTGTTTATTATCTTCTTATTTGTTTCAAATCTATTTTTTCCACCAACTCTTGTCGCACCTACTGATTCTACAAGGCTTTCGTCCATTACCCCCTGTAGTCCAATAGCGTATCTGTTAGGTATACTGTTAACTATTTTTTTCGCATCTGCAGATATTGTCTTTCCATCAGTAAGGATTACAGGTGCTGAATCTCTAGCTGCAACAGAAGAAATACTCATCGCATCTGCTTCCCCTTTTGTACCATTTACGATAAATGTTTCTGAAGCTCCACCTTTAACTCTTTTTACCTCATTTCCAACATTTACAGATGTTTCATATCTATTTTTTCCACCGATTCTACTTACTATGAACCCAGATTTTTTTAATCTATCCTCAATATTTTTACTTATTGCATTTTCAGATCCAATTATATAAATCTTATTTGTACATTCTAATCTAAGCTCTACATCTGCTGGAATTTCATTTTGCTTAACTAATAAAATTGGCGCATTTGCTGCACCAGCAAGAGCACTCGCACTAAGTCCATCTGCTATACTCTTTGTAGAATTCACCAAAATAGCAGTTGTATAATTTTGCTTATCTGCAATTAACGCAGATGTTTGATATCTATTGTTCCCCTTTATCTCTACAAATGTCAACGCAGATGCAGAAGACACTGTCATAGATACAACTAACATCGCTGATAATATTGTTGATAATAACTTTTTCAAACTAAATTCCCCCCTTTTTTATACAAAAAACGGACAGCAAATAACTGTCCGATTTTCTTTTATTAAGAATTTATTATCTTTCGCATTCCTGGTTAGCAACTGTACAAGATGTTTTACATGCTGACTGACAAGAAGTCTGGCATTCTCCACATCCACCTTTAGATGCACTGTTTTTTAAAGTAGCTTTTGATAAAGTTTTTATATGTTTTTTTGACATTTCAAAGTCCTCCATTCATAGTATTATTTCTAATTATAACATACATACCTATACTTTTCCAATAACTAACACCTCTTTTTTTAGATAAATAACCAAAAAATAACAAAATAATTAATCATCTAAAGAATAATCACATATTTTAAAACACTTAAAAAATCCTCTACCTTCTTTGTATATTCTACGATTCCATCCACCTTGTATAAAATACTTTTTATTATGAAGGGGCTTTTCAAAGCATTAAAAAAGGGACTTCTTAAAAGCCCCTTCATAATAAAAAATATTAATTTTCTTCTTTTTCTTTAGCTGGATCAGCTATTTCGTGTTTAACTTCTTTCTTTTCTGTAACAGTTCCTATAGCCCATTTTTCAAATGGCATCTTAGTTCTGTTTGGTCCAACTTCAAGTACAACTCTTTCTTCTTCAACTTTTGCAACTGTAGCGCAAAGTCCACCTATAGTAACAACTTTATCACCTACATTTATAGAGTCTCTCATTTCTTTAAGCTCTTTATCTTTTTTCTTCTGTGGTCTTATTAATAAGAAGTAGAATACACCAAATACTACTACCCATAAAACCACACTCATAATTAACTGCTGTGCTGGCATAATTAATCTCTCCTTTTGAAATACTATATTCCCTTTCTCCAAAGGTCTAAAGAATATTATAACGCATTTATATACATATATCAAATACAGAAACACAATAAATCATAACAAAAAAAACAATCTGCCTAACTCCCCTAATACCACCTTCCAAAACCATTCACCAAAGATAAATCTCCCCACGTACTCTGAACAGTTTATGTACGAATTATAATTTAAGAAATGTCTGCTTCTATGATTTTGTAGTAGCCTTTTTTAAGACGTAAGCACAAGTAGCTCGCACCGACAATTCTGCAAGCGCCCCATAACATTGAAATGTGTTACATAAATGGATGGGGCGCTGAAGCCTGGAGAGCGAATACTTGTGTTACGTCAAAGGGCTACTACAAAATCTGCAGCAGCCCTTTCTTTTTATAATTCGTATCCATATTTTGTGAAGAACTCTTCTCTAAAATCAAGAAGTCTATCTTCTCTTATTGCCTGTCTTATGTTTTCCATTAATTTTAATAAGAAATGTAAGTTGTGAGTAGTTATTAATCTCGCACCTAACATCTCATTAGTTTTTATAAGATGTCTTATATAAGCTTTAGTGTAATTTCTGCAAGTATAACAATCACATTCAGGATCAAGTGGAGTAAAATCTTCTGCATAAGTCGCATTTCTAACAACAACTTTTCCCTGACTTGTCATTGCAGTACCATTTCTCGCAATTCTTGTAGGTAGAACACAGTCAAACATATCCACCCCTCTTATTACACCTTCGATTAAATCATCAGGACTTCCAACACCCATTAAATATCTTGGTTTGTCCACTGGCATAAATGGAGTAGTGTGTTCTAATATGTCGTACATCATTGGTTTTGGCTCACCAACACTTAATCCACCTATTGCGTAACCTGGTAAATCTATTGCAGTTATTTCTTTTGCTGACTGCTCTCTTAAATCCTTGTACATTCCACCCTGGATTATTCCAAATAGTGCCTGTTTTTCAGGATTTTTGTGAGCTTCTTTACATCTTTCTAACCATCTAGTAGTTCTTTCTAAAGAATTTTTAACGTATTCTCTACTAGCTGGATATGGAGCACATTCATCAAATGCCATCATTATATCTGAACCAAGTGCATTCTGTATTTCCATAGCTTTTTCAGGAGTTAAGAAATGTTTAGAACCATCTAAGTGTGATCTAAATTCTACCCCTTCTTCAGAAATTTTTCTAAGTGGTCCAAGTGAGAATACCTGGAATCCACCACTGTCTGTTAATATTGGTTTATCCCAGTGCATGAATTCGTGAAGTCCTCCAGCTTTTTTCACTAATTCGTGACCTGGTCTTAAGTATAAATGATATGTATTTGATAGGATTATCTGTGATCCTATTTCTTTTAATTCTTCTGGTGTCATTGATTTTACTGTTGCCTGAGTTCCAACTGGCATGAATATTGGAGTTTCTATATCGCCATGTGGAGTGTGAAGCACACCTAATCTCGCACCACTCTGTTTACAAGTTTTTATTAATTCATAAGTTACTGCGTACATTTTCTCATCCTTTCTTCTTATTTTTTTGAGTTTCTATTTCTAATTCCTAGTTTTCTTCAATTTTTTCGTTTTCTTCGTTTTTCTGACAAGTGCACACGTGATTTTTGTCTTTTCTGTTTCTGCAGAATATAGGAAGCGCCTTACAAACAAAGTCAACTTTGTGTTCATCTAAGGTCTTTTGATCCTCGTCATTCTTACTCTCATCAATCAAGTACTTCTTGATTATGAATAGTCCCGCTATTGCTATCACTCCTAATAATATCTCTAACATACCCTCTTTTTTAGGAATTAACAGCATTTTTCTTGCAATCGCATAAAGAAGTGCTTCGATTAACGCTCCTGGCAAGTGCAATGAAAGCATTACAACCAGCTCAACTCCGATTACTAAAAGCAGTATCTGCCCTAGCATGTCGTTTAACTGCTCATACTGAATTATATTTTCAAAGTGAACTATATACGTATCCCAGATAAGTCTTAGAACGTCTATTGTTCCCAAAAATACGGCAATTAATACAACCGCCGCAAGAATTTTTTCGAATACAAATGCCGTATTCAAGATAAATCCATTCTTTTTGTGCTTCAAAATCCTCAACCCCTAGTTTAATTTATTTTATAAACATTGCATCCCCGAAACTGAAGAATCTATATCTTTCTTTTATAGCTTCGTTGTATGCATTTAGCACGTGCTCTCTTCCACATAATGCACTTACTAGCATTATTAATGTAGATTCTGGTAAGTGGAAATTAGTAATTAAGTTGTCTAACACCTTGAATTTGTACCCTGGATAGATGAATATATTTGTCCATCCACTCTTTGCTGTCATGTGTCCGTCTTCTTCGGCAGCAGATTCTATTGTTCTACAACTTGTAGTTCCAACGCATATTACTCTATTTCCGTTTTCTTTTGCTTTGTTTATCTTGTCTGCAGCTTCCTGAGTAACCATGTAGAACTCTGAATGCATTTCATGGTTTAGTACATCGTCAACTTTTACAGGTCTAAATGTTCCAAGCCCAACGTGTAATGTTACAAATGCTATGTCTACACCCATTTCCTTTATTTCTTCTAATAATTCATTTGTGAAATGTAGCCCTGCAGTTGGTGCCGCAGCAGATCCATTGTGTTTAGAATAAACTGTCTGATATCTTTCTTTTTCCTCTAATTTTTCTGTTATGTATGGAGGAAGTGGCATATTTCCTAATTCGTCTAATATTTCCTCAAATATTCCGTCGTAGTGGAATTTTATAATTCTCGCACCTTCATCAGCCATTCCAACTACTTCACCGATTAACTTTCCTCCACCAAATGAGAACTTAGTCCCTATCTTTGCTCTCTTTCCTGGCTTAACTAGTGACTCCCAAGTGTCGTCTGTGTTTCTCTTTAAAAGTAAAAACTCTATCTTTCCACCTGTGTCCACCTTTTCACCTATTAATCTCGCAGGTATTACTCTAGTATCATTTAAAACTAGACAATCACCCGGTTTAAGATATTCTTTGATATCTCTAAAAATTTTATGTTCAATCTCTCCAGTTTCCTTATCTAACACCATAAGTCTTGATGCAGATCTATCTTCTATTGGAGTCTGAGCAATTAATTCCTGTGGTAAATCAAAATTAAAATCGCTTGTCTTCAAAGCTCTCTCTTCCTTTCTTATAATCATTTTTTATAGTTCATCTGGTATATAACCCGATGTTGTTATTTGACATTTTATTTTTGCATACTCTTTTTATGATAACAAAAAAACAAATTTTTTTCCATATATATTTACAAATTGAGTTTCTTTAAAATTTATCAACTAAACTTTTGTTGAATATTTTTTTACAGGTAAATTTTTCTTTATGTGCAAGTATTTTCAATATTTAGAAGATGTTTTTTTCTGAAATTTTAAAAACTTTCTTCTATTAATATATTAGATTTTGTTTTGGAATTATTTTTCTTTTAGGAGTGGTAATTTTGGACAAAAAAATAGAGCCCTATGGCTCTCGTCATCCCCTTACGGGGAACAATTTTATAAATCCTACCCTCTGAAACCATTGATATCACTAGGCTAAAAATACGATTATCGAGCATGCAAGCGTTTTTACACTTTTAACCTCAAAAAACATTGATTTTCTCTTCAAACTTCTCTAAAAACGTTGACATATCAACATCGAGCATGAAACATTAGAAAAATAAGCAAAATCATAAAAAACTTTAAACAAATTAATCTAACATCAATCTCTATAATATAATTATACTATCTAAAAAAACAAATATCAACTCAAAATACAAACAACTCAATTATTCAAATCCGCTTCTATATAAAACTAAAGGAGACTACACATATTATAACCCAGCAACAATGCAGCTCAACTACTTGAAACTAGGTACTATATGTAGCCTCTCATTAACATTTAAAATTTTACCGAAGATATACTTCTAGTACTTTTTAGCTAAGTACAAACTTTCTCAATTATTCTATAGTTTGAGAAAATAATTAAAGGGAATGTAGCTATCTCATACTATGCGACAATGCAGCTTGACTGCCTGGAGCACGTATGAGATAGTACATTCCCCTTCTTTCTATTCCTCACCTATAGGATAATTGAGATGTTTGTACGCTTTTGGCATTGCCATTCTTCCTCTCGCACCTCTGTTTATGAATCCCAATTGTATTAGATACGGTTCATATACGTCTTCTATTGTATTTCTATCCTCACCTATAGAAGCAGCAAGTGTATCCAGTCCAACTGGCCCTCCACCAAACTTCTCGATGATTGTTTTTAAAAGAGTTTCATCTACATAGTCAAGCCCAAGAGAATCCACACCAAGTAGCTCTAGTGCATCTTTTGCTACATCTTCTGTGATATCTCCATTTGCTCTGACCTGAGCATAATCTCTAACCCTTTTTAATAATCTATTTGCAATTCTCGGTGTTCCACGTGATCTTCTAGCAATCTCTGCTGCAGATTTATCATCTATACCAGCACCTAAAAGTCCAGACGATCTCTTAACTATCTGAGCAAGTTCGTCATTTGTGTAGTAGTCTAGCTTGCAAATCACTCCAAATCTATCTCTAAGTGGATTTGTAAGCATACCTGGTCTAGTAGTCGCTCCAATTAGAGTGAATTTAGGTAAATCAAGTCTTATACTTCTAGCTGATGGCCCTTTACCGATTATAATATCCA
Source organism: Peptacetobacter hiranonis (assembly GCF_008151785.1). Lineage (GTDB taxonomy): Bacteria > Bacillota > Clostridia > Peptostreptococcales > Peptostreptococcaceae > Peptacetobacter > Peptacetobacter hiranonis. The sequence continues at coordinate 682,621 of NZ_CP036523.1, read as the reverse complement.
AGCAAAAATCCTCCATCGCAGGATAAAGAACTTCCTCAACACTTCTGTTTATTCTGTGAATTTCGTCTATGAATAAAACATCATTCTCTTCTAAATTTGTTAGTATCGCAGCTAAATCCCCAGCCTTTTCTATTGCAGGACCAGATGTTATCCTTAAATTAACGCCCATTTCATTGGCAATTATTCCCGCTAATGTAGTCTTTCCAAGACCTGGAGGTCCATATAAAAGTACGTGATCTAGCTGTTCATTTCTACTTCTGGCTGCCTCAATAAAAATACTAAGCTGCTCTTTTGACTTTTCCTGACCTAAATACTCATCAAGTGTTTTAGGTCTTAAATTATTCTCAATTTCCACATCGTCCATCTGCATAGTAGACGTTATAATTCTATTTTCATCGAAATCTTCTAGCATTTCCTCGTCAATTTCTCCCTTCTCTACCTCACAATCCAAACTTTACTTTAGATTATTTGATAGGATTTTTCATTAAATATGTAAGTGATTTTCTGATAATTTCCTCTGTTTCCATACCTGGTTTCTTAGTTTTCTTGACAGCTTCTTTTGCTTCAGCCTGTGTGTAACCAAGTGCTATCAATGCATCCACAGATTCGTCTATTGAAATAGCTGCTGGCTGAGCTTCTAATAAAGTCGGCTCAAACTCAATCTGTGTCTTATCTATCTTATCTTTTAATTCTAATATAATTCTTTCCGCAGTTTTCTTTCCAACTCCTGGTGCCTTAGATATTTTGGCTATATCTTCACTTAAAATATACGCTCCAAGCTGTTTTGGTGTTGCAAATGAAAGAATTGAAAGCCCAACTTTTGGACCTATTTTTGATATTGAAGTCAGCATATCAAACATATTTCTCTCTTCTTCAGAGTGGAATCCACATAAAAACATCTCGTCCTCTCTGACTATCAGCTTAGTAAATACCTTAGCTTTTTCGCCGACCTGATACTGAGCTGCTGTATTTGAAGACACCAAAATACTGTACCCTATATCGTTATTATCTATAGTAATACTGTCAAAACCTATTTCCTCGATAGTTCCCTTAATGTATCTATACATAATTTTTTCCTTTCTATAATCATACTTTCTTATAACTATTTCTTATTATAATCCCTGAATATTTCTCAAAGTTTTATCCAATTTATTTGCATGGGCGTGACATATAGCAATTGCAAGTGCATCGGCGACATCATCAGGTTTTGGTACTTTTTTAAGCTTTAAAAATGAAGTAACACTCTTCTGCACCCGGACTTTATCAGCTCTACCATATCCACAAACTCCCTGCTTAATCTGAGGTGGTGTGTACTCGTAAATTGGAACATTATTGTGAGCACACGCAAGAAGAGTAACCCCCCTAGCTTGAGCAACAGTAATCGCAGTCTTTACGTTCTTGTTGAAGAACAGCTCCTCGATTCCAACCTCATCTATATCATAACTCTTTATAATCGTATCAACTCCCTTGTACACCATCTCTAGCCTAGTAGTCAAATCTGTGTGCGCTGGAGTAGTAATCGCACCATAGTCGATAACTCTAAAATTATTTCCCTTGTATTCAATAACCCCGTATCCTACAATTGCGATACCCGGGTCAATTCCTAAAATAATCAAAACAAAAATCCTCTCTCTTTTAGTTTATATGGACCGATCTGTAAACAGAATCGTCCAAATTTATCAAACATATGTACTATTATATCATACAAACAGAAAAAAATAAAATCGTTCAAACTTTTGATATCATCAAAAAAGACACTCAAAATAAAATGAGTGCCTACTTATTTATTTGCAATTTTCTTATTATTATATTCTTCCTTCAACTCTTCTGCCAACCAACTATCAGACATACAATGAATATCAGATATCCCATTTTTCATTAAAAAATATAAATCAGAATGATAGAATATTCTAAGTGCATCATTTTCAGAAACACCAGTAATTCTTGAAAACTCCATTATAACTCTTGCGTATTTCATATTTAATAAAGTTTTATTTGCTAACATATTCATCACATCCACTTTTCTCTAATTGTTCTACTAAGTCCTCAACAATCCAAACCTTACCTTGAGTATGTAAAATATCATAAAATTTTAAAATATACCCTTCTATAAGTTCGTTTTCATCAAGCAAATCAAAAACTTTAACTGAGTCCTCATTTATATAATTAGCCAAATTCTCCACGCAATATACAACAAAATCCATTTCCTTTTCATTTATCATAATAAATCACGTCCTTTTATAATCTCTATATAAAAATTATATCACAAAACCTACAACATACTTAAGATTTCCTAGCTAGATAAAAGCGTAATAAAAAATAGGAAGACTATATCTACCTCTAGCGACTCCCCGAAGATTTCTGAGCTAGATAGAAACGTAATAAAAAAGGAAGAATCTATATATGTCGTACGACAATCTACAGACGCTTTCAACATTTGCTATTCGAACGGAGTTCGAAAAAAGCAAAGAAAGCGTCGAAGCCTGGAGTAGACATATATAGTTCTTCCTCTTCCCTATTTACGATTCTTTACTAACTCAGTAATCTTCTCTAGTCCTATCTTCGCAGCATTTATTTCTCCTTTATTCGGATAATTTGAAAGTACAACCACACCTTTCTTGCTGTGTTTCTCAAAACCTATAAAGCAGTCAAAATTATCAGTACTTCCATCGTGCCAGATAATCTTAGTATCGTCGTTGATTACCCAACCAAGCCCCATATCGTACTTACCTTTAGAAATAGTATAATACTTCTTATGTCCTAAAGTTAAATACTCTGGATCACACTCGATATTTTCCTGAACAAACTTCATCATATCATTCACTGTAGATACTAGACCAGATGTAGCTGCATACACCTCGTCCCCATTCCACTTCCAACACTTACCTATCTCAGTATCTCCTGTATAGCCAGTATTTTCAAGACCTAGCTCCTCTACAGTTTCCTCTATAATCGTCTTAATATCCTTATCATATATCTTAGATAACACTTCTCCCATAACTGCTCCACCAAAATGAGAGTACACCCATTCACGATGCTTAGCATTTGGTTTGAAATTTTCTATATCATTTAATATATCATTTTCCTTATATCCACAATATGGATTATCCTTGCTAAATAGCGCATTCTTCATTTCCTTTCTAGTTATATGCTTAGGATATGAATTTCCGTATCTAGCAGTGTGAGTTGCAAGCTGCTCTATTGTTGGATTGTGACTTATATTTTCGTCTAATATAGTACCTATCTTGTCACTTGGACTAACTTTTCCTTCGCTAATTGCCTGACATAGCTTAGCCATCATAATACTTTTAGTAAGAGATCCTATCTCGTATCTATGCTGTTGCTTAGTTATTTGAGCACCTTTATGACCGTAAACTTTGTAGTCCATTTCCCCATTGTCTATAGTTCCAACCGTAAGAACTAAATTAGATGTGCCCCTTGCACTCGCATAATTTTTTATAAGGTTATCTGATATCATATTAAACCCTCCAATTTTCCTCTTTATATAATCTTATCTTCTTTACTCTCTTATACTACTCTATTCATATTTTACTCTTTTTCCACAAATTTATCCATACATCTATCTATTGCTTATCTTTGAAACAATCTGTTTAGATTTACTTTTGAATATATCTAAAAGCATCTCAACCTCGTCCACCTTCATAAGGTGAATTGCTCCTCCATACACGACAACACCAGACATCACAGACGCAAACAGAACTTTTATAAGGTGTTTTGTTCCATGAATACCGCTGATTGTAAGGAATTTATACACAAAATACACCACAACACCCATAATAGCCGCCGAAATTACAGATTTTATTGTGGTAATTATTATCTTGTCTTGCCCGAAGTATTTTATCTTCTTTTTCAAGCTCATAAACAATAATAATATACATATTGTCGCTGAAATACTTGTCGCAAATGCAAGACCACAATGTCCCATGAATTTTATAAATACTAAGTTCATACAAATATTCATAAACATTGCAATCATTCCGTTTCTCATAGGTGTTTTAGTATCTCCAAATGAGTAGAATACATTTCCAAGTATGTTTCTAAGCCCTGAAGCAGGTAGTCCTAGTGCGTAGTATGAAAGTGCCGCAGCTGTTAATAGTGTTGCACTGTGGTCAAACTTACCTCTTTCAAACGCAAGCTGCACTATTGGAATTGAAAGCACCATTATTCCAACTGCTATAGGAATCATAAGAACTATTACCACATTCACACTCTTTCTAATTATGCCTGTAGCTGCCTTGCTATTTCCTTCGCTTGATAGCTTGGATAATAGCGGGTACACAACAGACTGAATACTTGAGATAAACACACCTATTACAAATGTATTTAAAATAGATGCATCGTTTAACACAGTAATTATCCCGTCTCCAAGTGTAGATGCCAATGTTCTATCGACAACCGTATTTAGCTGATTTACCCCAACTCCGATAAACACTGGTATTACAAGTATTAACGTCTTTTTTATGTATTTGTCCTTTAAATCTATGTAGAATTTGTACCTATATCCGTCGTGATACGAAACTGGCACCTGGAATAAGAATTGACTCGCCATCGCAATTAATGTAAATATCGGCATTAGTCTAATATCGTATTTTGCACTTAGGTAAATACCTATAATAATTATTATATTAAATGGTATACCTGTGATGCTAGGCACGATAAATTTTGAGTTGATATTCATTAGGCATGTCATTATATTACTAAGCCCTATAAACACCATCCCCCATATCATTATCCTCGTAAACTCTGAAGCCAGCTTCAGTTTTTCTCCAGAATAGCTCATTGCAAATATTTTTACTAGCTCGTCAGAAAATATATACCCAATTACGGATAATAATAAGCTGACAACAACTATCATATTGAATATATTATTTACAAACTTATCTGTCCCTTCCTTGCCCAGATCTTTTTCCACTGTGTAGTACATCGGAATAAATGTCGTCGCAAGCGCACTCCCTATCGTTGAAAATATAACCGTCGGAATATTCATCGATGTTATAAACGCATCGGTAACCATTCCTGCACCATGGACAGATACCAGTATAGTTTCTCTGGCAAATCCAAAAATTTTCGAAACCATGGTAACTATGAAAAGTCCCATAGTAGCTTTTGCCACCTTACTCATAATTTTCCTCCTGATTTTTATATATACACAAGAATACTCTCTCTTAATTATTTTGTATACACTTTCAAAGGATTTTTCTATTATATTTCATATGATTTATACTTTTGTATTTATTATCGGTTTTTTTTGAGTATATATTAAATTATACACCTTTGAAATTTTGTTTTTTATATTTTTTTCAAAATTTTTTGCTTTTTTTACTTTTATATGTTTAAATATGACTTTAACGGGTAATTATATTAATAAGTGATTGAGTAAGATGAGAAAAATTTTCGATGAGAAATTTAATCAATCCTATTATTACTAAGGTAAGAATCAAATTAAAATAAAAAATACGACACAAAGTGTCAATTATTAGGAGGAATTTAAAATGACAAAATTCTATTTATGTGAAAGATGTAAAAATTTAGTTGAGGTAGTATATGAAACTCCAGTACCATTAATGTGCTGTGGACAGAAAATGACAGAACTAGTTCCAAATACAGTAGATGCAGCTACAGAAAAACACGTTCCAGAAGTAACAGTTGAAGGAAATGTAGTAAAAGCTCAGGTTGGTTCAGTAGAACATCCAATGGAAGAAAAACACTACATAATGTTCATACTTCTTGAAACAGATCAGGGTGTACGTAGAAAAGACCTTAAACCAGGTGAAAAACCAGTTGCTGAATTCGCTTTACTTGAAGGTGAAAAACCAGTTGCTGTATACGAATACTGTAACTTACACGGATTATGGAAAAAAGAATTATAAGAAATATAGGGTGTTGCAATAATTGCAACACCCTTTTTTATTGTATAAATGGTTATAAGTTTACTACTTATTAGGAAGTGGAATAATCAAAATTTGCCAATTCTTTGCTAATATGCGAAGCATATGAGATATAGAAAGACTCCTCTCCAGCTTCGACGTGTGTACAAGTAATTTGTTCTGTTGTCAATAAAATACACGTCTCCAGATTGTCGAGTTCGTCTTTTCTATATAACTCATATGCTACATACTAACAATACCATTGGCAAATTTTGATTAAACCAACTTCTTAAAAGTTAGTAAACTTATAACAGCTTATATAATAAAAAAACTTTGTTGCAAAATTATTGCTAATACCCATATATTTTTATAATTTGAAGAATGAATGGTACTGTTAATTGTGATTATATTTTTAAACATTAAATTAGATCTATGTTTATTTTTAAGCTTCTATTCTATTTTGATAAGCAGTTTTCTTTAATATTATAATCTGATATAAATTTAGTATATTGTAAAAGAATGGTTTAAATTAAAATTTGATAAAAGTATTGATGGTATGTAGCATATGAGTTATATAGACAAAACTCTTTCGACAATCTGGAGACGCGTATTTTAACCACAACAGAATTATTTTTTGCTCACGCGTCGAAGCTGGAGAAAAGTTTGTCTATATCTCATATGCTTTGCATAGTAACAAAGGTTTAGCAAGTTTTAATTTAACCACTCTTAAGAATATACTAAATTTATATCAGATTATATATACAAAAGAGGACTGCTGCATTTTATGCAACAGTCCTCTTTTATTGAGTATTATTTATTGAGTTTGAAGAAATTGTTTGTCTTATTTTATGTCGTTTAATACGATTATTTCTATGTTTCTTCTTCCAAATTTGTAACATTCTTTTCTTGAATTCATGAATATGTCTATTTTAGTTCCTTTTATTGCTCCACCACAGTCATTAGCTACGAATGTTCTGTTGAAGTATGGTATATATACTTTTGTTCCATATGGTATTACTTTTGGATCAACAGCTATTGTTCCCCATTTTGGTTTCTGTCCTGTTGCTGTTGTTGAATGCCCAGAATATGCTGAAGCATTTGATTTGTATGATTTACCTGTTGAAGTAAGTTTACCTCTTTCGTTGAAGTAAAGTATTTTTCCATTCTGTCTAACTATACTTTCACCAACAAACCCATTTTTACCAAAGTTGTAAGTTTTTCCATTTTCTAATCTCTGTATACCTGTGTGCATACCTTTTTCTTTATTGAAATAATAAGTTTTTCTATTTATTTCAGTCCAACCAGATGCCATTTTACCATCTTTATTGAAATAGTAGTTATTTCCATCTATTACTTTCCAACCAGTTGTTGGATTTCCATTTTCATTGTTGTAGTATAAGCTATCTCCTCTTTTTACCCATCCGGCTTCGTTTAGAGAAGTTCTTTCTACATTTTCTTCTATCTGAACTGTTTCTAAATCATTTATTTCCTCATTTGCAAATACAAATCCTGTGCTTGATAAAAGCATCATAGATGCTAATACTATAGCGCTTAATTTTTTCTTTAAATTGAACATATAACCCTCCGTCTTATTTTTTTATTTAATTTAACTTGTTTTCATTTTTTACAATTTGTTACTTTTTATATATCTTTCTGTTACTTTTTTGTAACTTTTTCAACCTTGTTTATATAATAATATAAAAGTTACAGCTTTGTAAAGACTTTTTTTGAAATTTTTACAAACAACAAACAACAACAGTCATTGTGTTTTTTTATGATTTTTCACACAATTAACTTGTTTTTTGGCTATTTCAAGGCTTTAATCAGTATATAAAGTAACAACAAGTGTTTACTTGAGTTGTAAATTTTTTTAAAAATATTTTTTTCGAGATTGTAAAACTGTTACATAGTTTGTAACTTTTTGTTACAAATTGTCTATCAATTCTATCTAATTGTAACAATTAAGCACAATTTTTCTGCTAAATGTTACTCTTCTTGTACTTTAAGTTTTGTATATTTTAAAAAATATATTATATTCTCCTCAATCTCAAAGTTTCTTCATATGGAAGGACTATAATTGAATAAAGACTTTATTCATATTCTAAAATTTATGTAACAATTTTAGCACCATAATATCAGATTTTATTTTCTGTATTATATATGATAGAAATTGAATATTTTTTTTAAATATATATGCCTAAAGACAAGTATTTTACTTATTTACAGCATATTTCTTGGCAAGCTTTTTGCTTGTTTTTAAATTTTTAAATGAGGTGATTTTTAACATGAAAGTTTTATATCTCCAGGTATTATATTTTACTATATATAGTTTCCTTGGTTGGGTATGCGAGAGTACGTATTGCTCTATTGGGCAAAAGAAATTTGTCAATAGAGGGTTCTTAAATGGACCATTCTGCCCTATATACGGTTTTGGAGCGCTGCTAGTTATTTCAATACTATCTCCATTTGTAAATAATATACCAATATTATTTATCGCAAGTATAATTGTTACAAGTACCCTTGAATACATCACAAGTTACGTTTTGGAAAAGATCTTCCACATGTCTTGGTGGGACTACTCAACATACAAATACAATATAAATGGTAGAGTTTGTTTAAAGAACTCTTTGATGTTCGGTGTGATGTCACTTTTCGTTATGCTTGTCGTGCATCCAGCTGTAGATGATTTTGTAGCTAAAATAAATACAAATGTCGCATTTGTACTTTCTATATTATTTGGAACATATTTTATAGTAGATACAATTATTACAGCTAGTACTATACTTCATCTTAACGAAAGACTTGAAAAACTTCATACACTTCACGAAGACTTACTTGAAAAGAAAAAGAGACATCTGGAAGTTGTCAAAGGTCATTTACAGGCTAGTCTTGCAAACCAGATTGAAGAGCTTGGATTGTCTAAATACTCTCCTGCTGAAATGGAAGAGCTATTATCAAGCGACTTTAGAGGTAACTTTATAAAAGAAGAACACAAAGTTATGAACGAACTTGAATTTGAAATTAAGTCTTTAAGCAATAGAATTGAAGAGTTAAAAAGTAAAGGTCATGGCGTATTAAGAAGAAGAGTTATAAAAGCTTTCCCTAATATGAAATCTTTAAAACATAAATCTTTACTTGAAGAAATTAAAGAAAATATAGATAAAAAATAAATCTGATTGAAAAACTATGAGATTTTCTATAGTGCTAATATACACTTTAGATTATTTTCATAGTTTTTTATTTTATTTTGAAAATTCATAATTTTTTCTGTTTACATATTCACATATTGGGTATATATTATTTATAACGTATAGTTTTTAAAAATTTTTCAATATACATTTTGGAAGGAGATGTTTTTAATGAGTTTATCAAAAAAAATCCAGGCAAAGAGACAGGCTAAAATAAAGGCAGAAAAAATTAAAAAAGCTAAAACTGCTGCAGCAGGTGTTGCTGCTGGTGTAGCTGCAGGTGCAGTTGGTGGTATATTATTAGCGCCTAAATCTGGCAAGGAAACAAGAGAGGACATAAAAAACGCTTCTAAACAGGCTGTAGATGCTGTCTCTGACAAAGCTGCTGGTGCTAAGGCAAAAGCTGGCGATGTTATAGGTGCACAGAAAGAAAAATTCAATGATTCTAAAGCTAAGATAAAAGAATATCTTGATGCTAAAAAAGCTGTAGATGAAGCTTACGAAGAATGTGAAGAATGTGGTGTCAATTCTGAAGATGTAGTTGAAGCTCTTGAAGAAGCTGCTGAAGCTATCGAAAAAGAAGAACCAGAAGCTTAAATTTTAATAAGCTTAGAATTGGAGATTAGACTATGACTATCACAATCAACTTAAATACAATTTTATTTATACTAGCTATTATCGGCTGTGTAGCGCTTGTATTTTTAATAAAGTTAATAGTAAATTTACTTGCGACTATAAAGAATGTAAATTCTGTTTTAGATAAAGTTAATGTAGTTCTTGACGATAATACAGAAAATGTAACGAAATCAATTTCAAAACTTCCTAAGCTTGTCGATGATTTTAGTCAAGTTGGAGAAAATGTTAGAGATGTCAGCGAGGTTGTTACAGATGTCGCTGCTGATATTATAGTTACAAAGGAAAGTGTTAAAGGAAACTTTGAATTACTTACTGAAATACTTAATATTGTAAAATCAGTTTTCTCTTCAAAATAATAAAAAATTACCCCCCTGGTAAAAACTAGGGGGGGGTATTATTATAATGATTTAAAAATGTCTTTTTACGTAGTTTTTATCTACTAATATTACACAGTTATAGTTTGGATGAATCTTCTGTATTTCATCATTTACCCAGTTTTTAAGTTCTTCTTCTTCACTGTGTGATAAATCGCCATCCACAACAACGTCGAATACTAGATTTTTCTTATCTCCCTTACCTACTATTCTCAAGTCGTGCATAGATTCTATCTTTTCATTTCTCGCTATTATTCTAGCAAGCTCTGTTCTAGTCTGTATATAGTCCTCATCTTCAACTGCAATTGGATCCATATGTATAACAAGGTGTATATTTAACTTTTTAGATAATTCTTTTTCCGCGTCGTCTATTACCTCGTGGATTTCCATTATGTCTATATTACAAGGCACCTCAGCGTGTACAGATGCTATACATCTACCAACACCGTAGTTGTGTATTATTAAATCGTGCACACCTGATATTATATTGTACTCTAATAACCCATTTACTATCGCGTCTACCATCTCTGCATCTGGAGCTTCACCTAATAGTGGACTTACAGTTTCTTTTATTAAAGAGAAACCAGCGTATAATATTATAAGAGATACAACTATACCTACGTATCCATCTAGTGGGAATGCTGTAAACTTAGCTATTAAATATGATAACACAACACATCCTGATGTAAACACATCACCCATAGCATCAACTGCAACTGCTTTTAAAGCTGATGAGTCTATCTTTTCTCCAACGATTTTATTAAATCTTCCAAGCCAGAATTTAACCGCCATTGAGCATAAAAGTAATATGAATGGTATTAAACTAAACTGAACAGCTACTGGATTCATTATTCTTTCAAATGATGTCTGAACAAACTTTATACCCACGAACATTACCATAAATGCAACCACTAGTGCTGATAAATACTCTAATCTACCATGTCCAAATGGGTGCTCCTCGTCTGCTGGCATACTAGCCAGTTTAAATCCTATCATAGTTATAGCTGAAGATGCCATATCTGTGAAGTTGTTGAATGCATCTGCTGTAATTGCGATACTTCCACTCAAGAACCCTATACTGAACTTTAAAATAAATAAAAGCAGGTTTGATACTATCCCAACTATCCCTGCTACAGTCCCGTATTTGTTTCTTACCTCTTCATTTTCAACATTTTCGCTATCTTTTATAAATTTTTTAATAATTGCTTCTGAAATCAAAATTATCCCTCCCCGTTTTTTATTCTCATTTGATATAATTTTCATCAATTAATTCTTATAAGAATATTGATATCACTTGATTTCATAAATCTTTCTATTCCTAATTAATTTTCATATAATATTATAGATATTTTTTATTTTAATTTCAAGCAAAAAAATTATCACCTTTAATATTTTACCACAAAAAAAAATAAAAAACTGTTCACGCAGCAGAATGTGATACAGTCTTTTATTTACACAAAATTTATATGGTTAAGTTAGTTGATTACTCTGTTGTTTGTTAATACTTTTATTATTTAAGTGTTTTCAAATATTTCTTTCCCTATTACTCTTCAAATTATACTATCTATTTTGCAATATTGCAAGGGTGTTTCTATATTTATCAGAAAATTATAAATTCGTATTTTTTTAGCTTTATCTCTTTTAATATTTATTTTCTGAAACGGTCACTAGTCTTATAACCCCCTTTTTTCAAAGCCTTCAAGTCTATAAACTTATTATTATTTATTTTAAAATTTTTTTAGTTTTTTTCTATCTTTATGTTTTAGCATATAAAATATTTATATCATTTCAGTATTTTATGCCTATATTCTATCATTATCGTTCGTTTTTTGCAGACATATAACTTCTTTACATAATAAAGCCATCAAACTTCAATAGTTTATATAAGTTGTTACTTGTAATGTATAAAAGGACAAGATCATAACTGCTCTGTGCTCCAGGCTTCAGCGCCACACCATGTTAGAGTAACACATTTAGCAGATGTGGGGCGCTTGCAGAATTGTCGCTATAGAGCAGTTATTTCTCTTGTCCTCAGTTTTTATACTATTTACTCGTTTTATATATCTATAGTTTTCTTGGTGATAAAAATCAGCTAACTCTTTACTTCCATATGTCCTTTAAACTAGATAATTACTTAGAAGACTGTTGTTATATTTTTCAAGCAGTTTTCTTTTTTAATCTTATATAAATTTACTAGCTTATAAAGAGTGGTTTTTCTTGTTCCAAGTTTTTCTGTTTTACGCAGTAATTATAATTTAATAAATGTGGCTATTACAGCTTTTGTATATGGTTCTATTTGCTTTGAATAACAAAGAAATCGAACTCGACAATGCAACTTGATTGCCTGGAGAGGAGATTCTTTGTTGTTTAAAGCATAAAAATAGACCATTACAAAAGTGTAATAGCCTATTTATTAATATTTTTATACTAGTTTTCCTTTGCGTTTGTATGTTAGATATACTGATAGCATTACTATTCCTTTTATTCCCATGCTAAGCGAGATACTCACCCATACACCTGTTAGTCCCATTCCTAATACAGATGATAGTAGTAGTGCCATTGGTATTCTTGCACCTGTAAATATTATACTTACAGCAGATGTTATGTATGTTCTTCCAAGTCCTCTTAGTACACCAGTTACGATTATTTCTAGGCATTGGAATATTTCCCCAAATCCTAGTATCATCAGGTAGTTTGCACCTATTCTTCTTGCTTCTGGCTCGTCTATGAAAAATTTAAAGATAAAGTCTGCTCCAAATACTAGTAGGCACATTGTTAGCGCCCCCCAGAATATTGCAAACATTATTCCAACTTTAGCTCCTTTTTCTATTCTATCAACTTTTCCTGCTCCATAGTTCTGACCTACAAATGCAGATACAGATGATGACATCCCGTCAGCAGTTGTGTATGCAATAGATTCAATTTGGTTTCCGACCTTTTGTACTGCAATCGCTACAGGTCCCCATTTAGCAACTATTACCCCTATACACATAGAAAATCCTGTAAACATACCACTCTGTATTGCGACTGGTAGTCCTAATATAAATAGTTCTTTGTGGTAGCTAAGTTTTATATTTTTGAAATATCTTATTTTAAAGTATATTCCTTCTTTTTTAGCAATTTTATATATAAATATAAGTGTTGCACAAGCCTGTGCAGTTATTGTGGCAATCGCAGCCCCAGCTACACCCATGCTAGGAACTGGTCCAAACCCTAATATAAGTACTGGATCTAAGAATATATTTACTAATAATCCAGTTGTGTTGATTATAAATGGTGTCTTACTATCTCCCAATCCATTAAAAATTGCTGTAAATACTGGGTTTATGAAGTAAAATACCATTCCAAGTCCTACTATTATAAGGTATGTACTTCCCTGCTGTGTTACGTGTTCATCACCAAGTCTGAACAGTTCAATAAGTGGTCGGTTGAAAATTATAAGCACTGCACCAAATAATATCGCAAGCACGATGTTTATTTCTATTGCTGCCTTTATGTAGGCTCTTGTTTCGTCTAGATTGTGGTCTCCCATACTCTGTGCAACCTTTACCTCTCCACCAACTCTCGATATTGCTATAAATGCTAGTGCTAGCCAAGTGTAAAACCCTGCTGTTCCAACTGCTGCAACTGCAGAACTTCCTGCTCTACCAACCCAAAGCATGTCGACTACATTGTAGCCTATGTTTATAAAAGATGTTCCCATAATTGGAAGCGCCAACCTTATAAGCTTGTCGGCAATTCTTCCCTCAGTTAAGTCAAGTCTCCCTGCCATAGCTCCTCCTTTTTCTTTTCTCTAAATTTCCCTATTTATTCTACATTGAAGTTGTATATTTTTTCAAGTAAGTCTAGTTTGTATTTTAAATCATCCCTAGCTTGCTGCTCTATCTTTAATTCATTCTTTAAAGCTTCTTTTTGCTCTTCAACTTTTTTCAAATTGAATACTAAATCTTCCATTTCAAAGACCTTTTCTCTTCTTTCAAGTGCCGCTTGCATTACCTCGTCTGCAATAGCTCTTCTTATTCTTTCAATTTCTTTGACCATTGTTTTTTCGTCTAGATTTTCTTCTTTTTCACATGACGCATCTAAAATATTTTCTAACATCCTCATTTTTCCGTAGTTATCGTCTATAAATGCATCCAACGCTCTTTCAAGTATCATAATAGATTTTTCATCTGATTTTTTGTTTAATACCGGATGAAGTTTCAATGTAAGTAGCTTCATGCTGTCTTTCATTCTTTCCTTTTCCCTAGTGTTTAATCTATCTCTTTTTAAAAAGTCGTTTGCCTTCTGTATCCGAGATTTTTTATTCTCTATTATCTCTAAAAGTCCAAGCTGCTCAGACTCAGCAATTTCCCTTATTTTATCCTCGTCTATGTCCTTATTTGCCTTCATATATTCATTTGCCAGCTCAAGCTTTCTCAGAAGCATTCTTCTATCCACCTCTGTTTTAAGTATTGCTAGCTCGTACATTCCAAAGTGTGACTGGTATGTAGATTTTATGAGTACCTCTTTTTTTATTACATTTTCCGCTCTATCAAGGACAGCTTCTGCAAAATCCTCTTTTACTGACTGATATTCTTTTCTTAGATTTATTATCCTATCTATATTTAATACGTTCATATAGCCATCCTTTCTCCAATTTTTAAATATTTCTTAGTTTTCATTTCCCTTTAATTAATATAATAGAACAAAAAAGAAATAAAATAAATACTTCTACAAAAAAAATGACTTCTACAATTTTCTTTATTCAAATTCTCTGTAATTTTCTAGCTTTTGAGATTTGTATTAATCAATTTTTCACATTTAATGGATATTATTTTTTTGAATTTTGTGGTACCATTTCTTTATAGCAAAAATTATTTTAAGGTGGTGATTATTATTAGTACTAATGAAAAATTTGTTAAGAAGTATTTCTTCTTTGACATAGACGGAACTCTTTCTACAGGTTTCCCAGAACCATATGTTCCAGAGTCTACAAGAAGAACATTAGAAAAATTAGAGGAAAATGGTCATTTTTTAGCCATTGCAACAGGTAGAAGTCACGCAAAGGCAGTTGAGCTTTTAGACGAGCTTGGATTTGACAATATGGTTAGCGACGGCGGAAATGGTATAACTATAAATAGAGAGCTTTTACATATCGAGCCTCTTAATAAAGAGAATTGTATTGCCCTTTTAAAAGAAGCCGATAGTAGAAACATCCCTTGGGGTATTTCTATAGATAATTCAAAGACTAGATACACTAGAAACGACGATTTTGTAAATGTTACAGAGGACGTTTATATGGAAACTATTGTCGATCCTGATTTAGATATAGAAAAGATAGACACATACTACAAGCTTTACATAGCTTGTAAACCTGAGGAAGACGATACTCTTGTCGCTCTTAAAAATCTTCCTTTTGTAAGATTCCACGATGCATACTTATTTGTTGAGCCAGATGATAAATCTGTTGGAATAAAGGCCGTTATGGACCATTTTGGCGCTCCATACAAAGATGTCGTAGTATTTGGAGATCAGAAAAACGACTTAAAAATGTTCAGAGATGAATGGACTTCAATCGCTATGGGAAATGCTATTGATGAATTAAAAGAAAAAGCTGACTTTGTAACTAAAAATGCTGACGATGATGGAATAGAATATGCTTGCAAGCATTTTGGTTGGATAGATTAAAAGAGTAAAACAAAAGGCGTAAGTGAAATTTTAAAAACTTTTTCGAGTTATAATAGCAATCTCCTCTCCAGGCAATCAAGTTGCATTGTCGAGTTCGATTTGCTATTATACCCTCTCAAAATTTGTTTTTAAAATTTCGCTTTACGCCTTTATTTTTACACTGACAACCCATACCGACTCACCAGAATATAATAAAGCTTTATGAATATTATCTTATATCCTCACCTTTATTACTTATCTCTATTTACTTACTTCAAACTTTTTACTATTCTTTTCCAAAATTTTAGTTTGAAGAGTATAAAAGATGAGAGCAAGGTTTTGTAACTGCATTAGTTTTTGGAGAAAACTCGATTTGGTGAGGATAATAGTAAACCGAACTCGACAATGCAACTTGATTGCCTGGAGAGGAGGTTACTATTATTCGAGCCAAAGGAGTTTTCCACAAATTATGTAGTTACAACCTTGCTCTTTATTTTTTAGTATTCAACTAAAATTTTATGCATTGTTTCTGATGGGTTTATTATTTCCAGTTCAGTGCATTTTTTTAGTTCTTTTTCAAAGTAAGGGAAGTGCGTACATCCAAGTATTATCGCTTCAACTTTGTTTTTTTCAAAGAATTCAACCGCCAAGTCTAGGTGGTTGTCGGCTATTATGTCTTGAGCTTGTTTTTTAGCTTCTACATCTAGTACTACAGGAAGTATTCCTATTCCTATGACATTGCAGTTTTTGTTTTTTTCTACTATTGTTCTTTCAATTCCTGCAAGTCCCTGGTTGTTAGCTGCAAATACACCTACTGAGTTGTAGTCCACAGCTATTTTTTTGTACGCATCCATTGGAGTTACTATTACGATGTTTTCTTCTTTTGATAGTTTTTCCATATCTACTGCCGAGCTTAGAGAGTTGCAGTATACAAATATTTTTTTTATTCCACATTCTTTTATTTTATTTATTATTTTTTTCATTTCCAATTCTTTTGTTTCCTGTGGCATTGCTTGGAATTTTGTCTGCTCAACAGGGTTTTCAGATACTGGAAATTCCTCAGTTTCTAATCCCTTTTTTTGAAGAAACTCCGCTCCCATTTGAGTGTCTATCGGAGTTCCAGCTATTACTGCTATTTTTTCCATAGTTTTCCTCTTTTTCCTCTAACTTTTTTATTTTTTCTTTTTCTTAGTTTATCTGTACTTAATTCTAGTTTAACTTTTATTTTTAGTTTCTTTTAATCGACCTTCTTTACAAATACAATCTCTTTTTCTGTAGATTCATTTTCAGAGTATGTAAATCCATCTATATTGAAAGTTTTCACACCTTCTATATCGTCAATTTTGTTTTCAGCTATGTATCTAACCATATATCCTCTAGCTTTTTTAGAAGCTGTCGATTCAACTTTTAATTTTCCTGCTTTTTCAACCTTGAATGTACATGTAATCAGCTTTATTTTTGATTCTGATTTTTTGTTATCAAAATATTTTTCTACAGTTTTACTGTATTCTTTTGATGCTAGATTTAGTACAATTCCTTCTCCACCTAGGTCTTCAGATATATTTCCAGAGATGCTGCCATCCCAAAAAGAGTATAGATTTGCCTTGTCGTTAATCTTTACTTTAGTCTGCATTTCAAGTCTGTACTCGTCAATCATATCAAAAGGTCTAAGCACTCCATAAAGTCCACTTATTATTCTAAGATGTTCATTTAAAAATTCTATCCCTTCTTTTGATATGCTTTCTGGCGATATACTTTTGTACTGAATTCCATCGTAGGCAAATATAGCTGGTGTTTTTCCAGTAAATTTAGGACTTTCTTTGCCGTCTTTAGAATTTTTACAGCAAGATATAGGTTTCATTCTCTGAAATCTACAGTAGTTTAACTGAGCTAGTTCCTCTTTTATTTTCATTATTGCCCGTATTTCCTCAGTTATGTACTCCTTCATATGAGCAAGTACCTCGTTTGATTTTTCGTAAAGTCTTGGGCAGCTTAGCTCCCCTTCGTCAATTAGTTCTTTCCAGTCTTCAGATTTTCTCATATTTTTGGCTGGAGATATTATTATAATCATTTTTTCCACCCTTTTCCTTTTTTTAGAATTTTTGATTCTGATTGTCTGTTTTTTTAACTATATTAAACCATCCTCTTTTAAAAGTCTGTATAGAGTCTGGTCAAAGTTGAACTCTTTGATAAGATTGTCTACTTCTTTTAGCGCTTTTTCTCTTTTTTCTTTTGATATGTTTGATTTAACGGCTCTCACTAAGATGTTTTTAGGAGAGTGAGCTATGTCTATAAATTCAAGTAGCTGAGTTTTATATCCCACGCTTTCAAGTAAATTGGCTCTTATTGCGTCCGTCATAAGTGCTGCAACTCTTTCCTGTATTATTCCGTAGTTTGTAAGGATTGATAAATCTTCTGATTTCATCTGTGCATTTAGTTCGTGCTGGCAGCATGGAACCGAGAATATCATCTTAGTGTTCCATTTTATCGCATTGTAAAGCGCGTAATCTGTAGCTGTGTCACATGCATGAAGTGTGATTACCATGTCTACTTTGTTGTTGTATTTGTATCCATTTATATCCCCAAGCTCAAAGTGAAGATTTTCGTAGTTGTATCTTTTTGCAATTTCGTTGCACTTGTTAATTACATCTTCTTTTAAATCAAGCCCTATCATTTTTACATTTATTTTCTTTATCTCTACAAAATAGTAGTAAAGTACAAATGTTAGGTAAGATTTTCCACATCCAAAGTCTAGTATTGTAAGTTCTTTGTAGTCATTTTTCCTTATTTCATGATCTATTAATTCTATGAATTTGTTTATCTGTTTGTACTTGTCATACTTAGATTTGACTACTTTCCCTTCTTTTGTAAATACTCCCAGATCAACTAGTGCTGGCACGTCCATACCTTCTTTGATTATGTATTCTTTTTCTTTGTTGTGCGATTTTGACTGTTTAGCTTTAGAAACATTTTTTCCACCTTTTCTTCCAAAGAATACTTTTCTTTTTTTAGATATTTTGATGTTGAAGTTTTCTTCTTCTGACCAAGCATCTAACTGTTTGAAGTCCTCTTCCATAAATTCAAACATTTTAGCTTCTAAGTCAGCTATTTCAATATTTTCATGGAATACCTGCTTTTCTGTAAATTTTTCCACCTGATAGAATTCTCTTCCCTTAGCTTCTTTTAGGTTTATGTTTATTTTTTTATATTCCACATCTTTGTTTTTTCTATTGCTTATAACTATTTTGTATGGCTTTGAGTTTGATATTTCTCTTATAGCATTTTTTAATTCTTCCACAATTATTCTCCTTTTTAGTTTTTATTTCGTATGTATTTTTTTAATCTTTTATTTTATTTCTTGTTATCTACTCTATTTTTCAAGAAAGTCTAATAGAGCATACCAGATTTTTAAAGCTGATATTATGTCTAGTTTTTCTTCTGGTGTGTGTATGTCTAGCATGTTTGGACCTATTGATATTGCATCCACACCTTCTACGCCATCTACAAAAAATCCAACTTCTAGTCCAGAGTGTACTGCTAGTTCTTGAGATTTTCTTCCGAATATTTTTTCTATGCTTTCGTTGAATGATTTTCTAACTTCTGATTTTGGATTGAATTTCCATCCAGGATATGAGTATTTTATTTCCATTTCTGTGTGTTTAGATTTTGAAAGTTCTTCCATATCCGCTTTTATTTCTTTTATTTTTTTGTCTTCACAGCTTCTACACTCGTTTACTATTATTACTTCATCTTCCAAAGTAGATATTGTTCCAACGTTGTCAGAATACTCCACTAGTCCTTCTACATCCTCGCTCATAGTCAATACTCCATTTTTGAAGTTTTCAATCCAAGATATTATTCTTTCCTTGGCTGTTTTTTCTATAGGTTTTAATTCTTTGTTGTCTATTTTTTCTAATTCTATTTTTATCTTAGATTCTGAGTGTTTATATTCTTTTGTTATATTTTCTTGTGCTTTTTCAACAGTAGACATAGCTTTTTCTACGTTTTTTTCTTCCACAAGCACTATAGTCTCAGATTTTGAAGGGATTACATTTGGAGCTTCTCCAGATTTTATAGATACAAGTTCAAATTCTATTTTATCTTTTTCCAGATATTCTAATACTTTAGCTGCCAATTTTATCGCATTTGCTCTACCTAAGTGTATGTCAGAACCAGAATGCCCACCTTTTAATCCAGATATTTTTATCCTACAAGACGATGGATTTTCTAGTTTTGAATTTACTCTTTCAAATTTTATTCTGTTTTCAAATGCCATTCCGCCAGCGCAACTCACAATCATTACATTTTCGTCTTCTGAGTCTATGTTTAATAGCGTTTTAGATTTTAATTTGCTCATATTTAAATTCTCAGCACCTATAAAACTTCCCTCCTCATCTGATGTAAATACACATTCCAATGCTGGATGTTTTATGTCTTTGTTATCCATTATGCTCATCATATATGCGACTGCAATTCCATCGTCACCACCAAGAGTTGTCCCTCTTGCTCTTAACATTCCATTTTCTGTGTATAATTCTAGCGGATCTATGTCAAAGTTATGCACATTTCCACCTTCTTTTACACAAACCATGTCAGTATGTCCCTGTATCATTATAGAATCTCTATCTTCCATTCCTTCAGATGCTGGCACATACACAATAAGATTATTAAATTCATCCCGATAAGTTTTGTATCCTCTATCTTCTGCAAATTTTTTAATAAAATCTCTTATTTCCTTTTCTTTACCAGAATTTCTAGGTATGTCTGAAATCATTTTGAAGCATTCATATGTCTTGTACTCCATGTTTTCAGATTTCAGGTATTCCACTAAAGAATTTACAGTTGAAATTTTTTCAATCTGAGCTTTAAATTCCTGTGAGTTTAATTTGTTTTTTATGTTATCCATATTTAATTTTGTATTCGACATATTAACACCTCGATTTCTATATATTTTATTCACTATACATTTTAACTACTATAGTATTTAACGCTATTACTATCAGTTAATTTATCTAGTAGTTACTTAATTGCCATCATCTACTCCCTGGAAAAACCTAATTATATTTCCCAGGTAATATTTTTCATCTACACACGTATCATTTGAATAATTTTCATTGTGATGATTTCTCACAATCCCTAAGAAAACATTATCCTCATTTATTTCTTTTAATATCTCGTAGCTATACTCTGAATGATTATAGTAACATTGAATTTTCTTTAAATTTATATTTCTAAGTTTTCCGCTAGTCAATTTATTTAGTATAACTATTATAGATTTATCTATTATATTAATTCTCTGTCTGCTCTTGCCAACGTCATGAAGCAGTCCAACCTTTACAAGCATATCCTTATTTTTCAAAATATCATCACATACGGGTAATATTACCTTTCTATATAATATTTCCCCATTTGTAAGTGTATAACCGCTCTCAAAGTCATTTCCTTTTTCAACTTCATCTATTATACACTCTATCTCACGAGCAACTCTCACACTGTGTTTCTGCTCAGACTTTGAAATAGTATTAAAAACTTCATACTCTCTATCATCTAACTTTGACTTTACGTATTCGTAATCATCTTCATTAATTCTATCAGTTAAATTCATTACAAACTGTCTTACTCTCTTAGGAAGCATAATTTTCCTTCTTTCTTCTCTTGGACTTACTATTTATCTTTTATTCTCTATAAAGTTTAACTTTTTCCTCTTTTTCATTACATTTCACTTATTTTTAATTATACCATATAGACTTTTTATCTTCATTACAATAAGCCTACAAATATAAATCTCATTCTCATTTTTCAACTTTATTTCATACTTGAAAGAACAAATAATAGAATACAATCTGGAGACGTGTATTTTATTAAAAACAAAACTTTTTCTCGCTCACGCGTTGAAGCTGGAGAGAAGTTTATCTATATCTCATATGCTTCGCATAATAACAAAGGATTAGCAAATTTTGATTCACCTGCTCATAAGGAGTAAATTTATAATATATTTGTTCAAAAAAAGGCTGTTGCAAAATTGCAACAGCCTGATTAATTCTATTGATGTGTTTCTTTATACTCATTATACATAGCTTCATCTTGAGCTCTTTTTTCTTCAATGGCTTCGTTAAGCATCATATCCTTAACTTTCATAAGTCTTGTCTGATTTCCTCTTTCATTTTCGTCAAGTTTCATTGTTATGTATTTGATAGTTTCCTGAAGCTGAGGTATCATTACATATTCAAGTGCATTAACACGACGTCTTGTTTTTTCGATTTCATCAGCAAGTAGATTTGCTTCTTTTTCCATAGCTGCTAGCTTTAGCATTACTGGGAATACCCTAGATAATTCACTTATAGCTGCATCTAGTTCTCCTGAAGTTGTTGCAAATCCATATGAGTATATATCTGTAACGTCATTTGTAGTTGTTTCAAAGTCAAATACTGGTACATCAACACTCATTACGTTCTTTTTGTCAACATTAACTATTACACCCTGTTTTGGATACATAAGTGCTTCTTCAACGGCTTGTGATGACATTACAGCATTTGCTATACTGAAGTTCTGATAAACACCGCTTATCATTATTTCAACTTCTTCACGTAAAACCTTATTTTCTCTTGCTAAATCTAAGAAAGTTTTCATTAGCTCATCACGTTTGTCTTTTAGAAGTTTATGTCCTCTACTGGCAACACTCAGACGCTTTTTTAAAGAAGCAAGTACCATTCTGGTAGGATTTACATTTAGTCTTGCCATAGCCTACTCCCCCTTCTTTTATTTAGCATCTGGATCATATGTTTCTTCAGGGTAGTATTTTTCTATGTTAGCATCTTTTATACGTTTTAACTCACTCTTAGGAAGTATAGTTAATAATTTCCATCCTATTTCAAGAGTTTCTTCTATAGATCTATTAGTTTCATATCCCTGATTTACATATTCCATTTCAAAAGCATCAGCAAATTTTGCATACTTTTTATCTATGTTTGTAAGTGCAGCTTCACCAAGTATTGACATAAGCTCTTTAGCTTCTTTACCACGAGCATATGCAGCGAATAACTGGTTCATTGTATCTGCATGGTCTTCTCTAGTTTTTCCTTTACCTATACCTTTGTCTTTTAGACGAGATAGTGAAGGAAGTACGTTTATTGGTGGTGTAACACCTTTACGATAAAGTTCACGAGAAAGTATTATCTGTCCTTCTGTGATGTATCCAGTTAAGTCTGGTATTGGATGAGTTTTATCATCTTCTGGCATTGTTAATATAGGTATCATTGTTATTGAACCTTCACAACCCATTTTTCTACCAGCTCTTTCATACATTGTAGCAAGGTCAGTATATAGGTATCCTGGATATCCTCTTCTACCTGGAACTTCTTTTCTTGCTGCAGATACTTCACGAAGAGCTTCTGCATAGTTTGTTATATCTGTTAATATAACTAGTACGTGCATGTGTTTTTCAAATGCAAGATATTCAGCAGCTGTTAACGCCATACGTGGAGTAGATATACGTTCAACAGCAGGGTCATTGGCTAAGTTCATAAATAGAACTGTTCTATCTATAGCACCTGTTCTTTTGAAGTCAGATACGAAGTAATCTGCTTCTTCGTATGTTATACCCATTGCAGCGAATACAACTGCGAAGTTAGATTCACTGTTAAGAACCTGAGCCTGTCTAGCTATCTGAGATGCTAATTCTGCATGAGGAAGACCTGATCCTGAGAATATAGGAAGTTTCTGTCCTCTAACTAATGTGTTTAGTCCATCTATTGCAGATACACCAGTCTGTATGAATTCAGACGGATAGTCACGAGCTGCAGGGTTCATAGGTAACCCATTTATATCTAATTTCATTTCTGGTATTATGTCTGGTCCACCATCTTTTGGTCTACCCATACCATCAAATACTCTACCTAACATTTCTTCTGATACGGCAAGTTCCATACCATGTCCAAGGAATCTTACCTTACTTTCAGCTAGGTTTATACCTGCTGAGTTTTCGAATAACTGAACAAGAGCATTATTCCCATTAACTTCTAGTACTTTACATCTTCTTTTTTCACCAGAAGGAAGTTCTATTTCTCCAAGTTCGTCATATGTTACGCCTTCTACGTCTTTAACAAGCATCAGTGGTCCGGCCACTTCTGCAATAGTCTTATACTCTTTTATCAATTACTCCACCTCCTTAGCTGTTAAGTCTGCTAAGCAACTTACCATTTCTTCATCTATTGCTGCGTAAACTTCATTTACGTCTTTTTCTTCTACGTATTTGAATCTTCCTATTCTTTCTCTTACTGGAAGTTCTACTAATTTATCAAAATCAGCTCCGTTTGCTATTGCTTCTGCACTTCTGTTGTAGAATAGCATTATTAATCTTAATAATAAGAACTGTTTGTTTAGTGAAGAATATGTATCTACATCGTGGAAAGCATTCTGATGTAAGTAGTCTTCACGTATTGTTCTTGCTATTTCAAGTTTTAATCTATCTGAGTATGAAAGTGCATCCACACCAACTAGCTGTACTATTTCCTGAAGTTCTGCTTCTTCCTGAAGTAACTTCATAGCGTCTGCTCTATTTGTTGACCAGTATTTATTAACATTTTTATCAAACCATTTGTTTAATCTGTCTACATATAGAGAATAACTTGATAACCAGTTTATAGCTGGGAAGTGACGTTTGTAAGCAAGGTCACTATCTAGTCCCCAGAATACTTTTACTATACGAAGAGTAGCCTGAGAAACTGGTTCAGAAGTATCCCCACCTGGAGGTGAAACGGCACCTATTGCAGATAGTGCACCTTCTCTTCCTTCTGTTCCTAAGCTTACTACTCTACCAGCTCTTTCATAGAACTGAGCTAGACGAGATCCTAAGTATGCTGGGTAACCTTCTTCACCTGGCATTTCTTCAAGACGTCCTGACATTTCACGAAGAGCTTCGGCCCATCTTGATGTAGAGTCTGCCATAAGTGCTACTGAGTAACCCATATCTCTGAAGTATTCTGCTATTGTTATACCTGTATATATAGATGCTTCACGGGCTGCAACCGGCATATCTGAAGTATTAGCTATAAGTATAGTTCTCTTCATTAGTGATTCACCAGTTTTAGGGTCCTGAAGTTCTGGGAACTCACGAAGAACGTCTGTCATTTCGTTTCCACGTTCACCACAACCTATATAAACAACTATTTCTGCGTCTGCCCATTTAGCAAGCTGATGCTGAACAACTGTTTTACCACTTCCGAAAGGTCCCGGTACAGCTGCAACCCCACCTTTTGCTATAGGGAACATTGTATCTATAACTCTCTGTCCAGTTACTAGAGGCATATCTGGAACTAGTTTTTCTTTGTATGGTCTAGCAACTCTGACTGGCCATTTCTGCATCATAGTTAATTCTTTTTCTGATCCATCTTCAAGAGTAAGAACACAAACTGTTTCTTCTACAGTGAATTCACCAGATTTTATTTCTTTAACAGTACCTTTTACTCCTACAGGAACCATTATTCTATGTTCTACAACAACAGTTTCCTGAACTGTACCTATTATATCTCCAGTCTGTACAGCATCTCCAACAGCTACAGTAGGAACAAATTCCCATTTTTTATCTCTGTCTATTGCTGAAACATTTATACCTCTTGATATATTAGATCCTGCAACTTCCACCATTTTTTCTAGTGGACGCTGGATACCATCGTACATATTTTCTATAAGTCCTGGTCCAAGCTCAACACTTAGAGGAGCGTGAGTTGATACAACTTTTGTTCCTGGTCCAAGACCTGCTGTTTCTTCATATACCTGAATAGATGCTTTATCTCCACGCATCTCGATTATTTCACCTATAAGTCCCTCATCTGAGACACGAACCACGTCAAACATGTTGGCTTCTTGCATACCTTCAGCAACAACAAGTGGTCCAGATACTTTAACTACTTTTCCTTGGCTCATTTTATCACCGTTTCTTTCTATATTAATTAAAATTAATAATTTGTTTTCTTACTTATCTCCGAAAAGAATATCAGCTCCAACTGCTTTTTCTACATTCTTTTTAACTCCTGCTATTCCTATTCCTAAGCTTCCGTCAACTCCTGGTATAGGGATTATAGCTGGTGTCATTAGTGATTTATAGCTGTCTATTTCTTCTATCATATCTTTGCATAGACTTTCTGTTATGTAGATAATAGCGAAATTCCCTTCAGTTACAAGTTTGTGTAGAATTTTTTTAGCTTCGTCTGAGTTCATACAAGGGTATGTATCTAGTCCAACAGCTTTAAACCCTACAACACTATCTCTGTCACCTATTACTCCTATTCTATACATAACTTACTCTCAGCCTTTCTCTTATTCTATCTGATGGAAGTCCAGCTAACTTACCAGCCATTATTATTCTGGCTGCTTTTATTTCGTTTTCTTTAGCTAATATATAGCCAACTATTGCTTCTATTCCAAAAGATTTATATCTTGAATCTTTTACATATTCCATCAAACGATTATCACATAATTTTTCAAGCATTGTGAAACTGCCACTTTCTTTAAGCATTGGAATACTTTCAGCTAGGACATCTGATAGTCCATAAGAAACTAGCTTTTCAGCAAATGTTTCAAGCTGTTCATCGTATCCTGCTATAAAGAATTTTTCTGTTATATTTCCACCTTCTATAAACACTTTAGAGAAGAAGTCCCAAGATTTATTCATTCTTCTCATTCTGACAAATATTCTTAAATTAATAGTATCTATTAGAAGTTTTACATATCCTTTTAAATATGCATTTTCTGATTTTTCCGCAAGTCTTATCATATCTTTATAGCATGCTTTATCAAGAATTATATCTACTTGCTGAGGATCCTTAGTTCTTCCGAATACGTCTAGAACCTCTTCTATAGCATCCTTCATCTCTGTAGACATTCCAACGAAGTCTCTTTCTCTTACCATATTAACAAGATCTTTAGTATCTATACTTCCACTTCCCATAAAGAATGGTTCAGGATCTGTTCCTAAAAATTCTGCTTTTAATATAACCTTTATATTATGGTAGTCTGACTGATATAAAAATATGTTAAAGTACTCAGGATCGTGAACTATTGATTTAACAAATTCGTAAGTTCTTTTGTGTTCCCGTGTTAAGAGCACTTCGAAATCCTGTGGTTTTACATCCGGAATAGCTCCACCGTATTCCATTTCTGTAAGTACTTTTAGTGCTTCTTCCGGATTTTTACTTTCAACCATTTTTTCGATTTTGTCGTGGCTAAGCATATTTTTTTCTCCGCTTCTTACACAGGCAGTGGCAAATACGTAATCTCTATCGTTAATCTTTGCCAAATCAATCAATCCCCTTTCTTTAAAGTGGATAAGCCTTGTATTATTCGAACAATGCCTTTACCACATCAGGTGTTATTTCTTCTTTTATATCTTCAATTATAGATTCTATAGTAGCAGTTATTTCAACTTTACCAGCTACAACTTTGAATCCTCCACTAGCATTTATTGTTTTACTTGATAAACAAAAGTTATTTCCTTTTTCATTTGCCAGAACAACTACTTTTTCTCCAACAGCTTCAGCGTCTTTAGCATTGAAAAGAACTTCTCCACATTTAACACCTATGTCAGATAAAGTATCTGCTAGAAACTCTATGTATTTTTCCTCATCCATATTGTGGACTTCTGCAACTGCTCTCTCGAAACATTCATTAACTGCATCCTGTTTAGCTTTTAGAAGCATTTTTCTTGTTTCAAGCTGAGCAAGCGAATTTCTTCTGCTGAATACTTTTTCTGATTCAGCTTTTATCTTGTTCTGGACATTTAAAAGTATTTTATCTGCATCGGCCTGTGCCTTAGCTATTATTTCTGCTTCCTGTTTTCTTGCTTCAGCAACAGCATCATCTGCATATCCCTGAGCTTCAGAAAGTATTTTTTCTGTTATTTTTTCAATACTCATTATATCCACATCCTTAAACTGTTACTGTTGTTATTATAAAGCTATTGCGTTTAACATTAAGAAAGATACTAGTAATGCTAATACGGCATATGTTTCAACCATTGCTGCATATATCATACCTTTTGCTAATTCTTCTGGTTTTCTAGCTATAAGCATTATACCAGCTGCTGCTGCTTTACCCTGAGCTATAGCTGAGAATACACCAACTATTCCTATAGGTGCTGCTGCTGCTAATATTGCTGCACCCTGTGCAACTGTTAATTCTGCTATTCCACTTCCACCCATAAGACCTATTTTAAGCATTATGATGAAAGCTATTAATAATCCATATATACCCTGAGTACCTGGTAGAGCCTGCATGATTAGTGTCTGACCGAATTTTTTAGGGTCTTCTGCTACTACTCCTGCTGCTGCTTCCCCAGCTATACCTACACCTATCGCACTTCCTATACCTGCTATTGCTGCTAATGATGCTCCTAAAATTGCTAACATTGTACCGATTGACATATTAATCTTCCTCCTTAACTATGTCGACATATTTTGTCTTTTTATCAAATGGTTCAAACGCTGTTCCTCCGCCTTTGTAGAATTTACCGAAGAATTCAACGTACTGTAGTCTGCTGGCGTGAACGAAACTACCAAGTGCATTTATTGCTAGGTTGAATAAATGTCCAAATACAGCAACTACTATTAATAATATAGATCCTTTTATTCCTCCGCCTGCTAAGCTTCCCATTGTATTTATAACCTGAGCTATAACTCCAGTGGCAAGACCTAGAGCAAGAAGTCTTGAGTATGAAAGAATATCAGCTAAATAAGAAGTTATATCGTATAAGCTTCCTAAACCGCCTGTAATCTTTCCGAATATTCCTTTTTTCCGTCTTCCTCCTGTTAGAAGGATTCCTACAACACCTATGATTGACATATATTTACCTGCTGTAGCAAATGCTGGTCCTATCTTTCCACCTACACCAAATAGAACTAAACCTACTAAAAGTACGTACCATAAACCTATATCAAATAATGCGTCTAATGGTTTACCATCTCTTATAAGCATATATGCCTGTATTCCCATACCTAGGAATAAATGTATACCACCTAGTATGAATGAGAATATTAATAACTTCATAGGGTCACTTACTGGGTTAAACCAAAGTGGCTTGATTACAAAGTTGTCTATTCCAAAGAATGTCTTTGCTGCAACTGTAGGTAAATCTCCAAACCAACCACCAAACAGTGCTCCCCATATTGCTGTTGAAATACCACACCAGAAGAACATATTTATAAGTTTTTTAGTCATTCCTTCTAGTCTGAATTTCTTAGATATTATAAAGCATCCAACTGCCATTATTATTCCGTATGCCGCATCACTTAGCATCATACCGAAGAATATAAAGTAGAAAGGTGCTAACCATTTTGTAGGGTCTATTTCCTTGTATTCAGGTAATGCATAAAGGTTTGTTATCGCTTCGAATGGATATATAGCTCCTGTATTGTGTAGTAATACTGGTGCTTCTTCTCCTTCTGGAATTTCATTAAATTCGTAATAACATTCATTTTCTTCTAGCACTCTCTGAACGCTTTTTTCTGCCGCTGCTGGCATATATCCGTCAAAATAGAAAGAAGCTTCTGTTTTTAAAAGCCTATTTCTTATCTGATTTCTATCTTTTTCTATTATAGTATCGTCGTATAAACATTCTACTTTTTTGATTTCTCCTGTCATAGAAGTTATATCCGCTTCCACTAATTCTTTTTCTTTTGCTATTTCAGCAAGCTCTTTTTCATAGCTTCCTGTTATTTCAGCTGGTGTTCCGTACATGTTTGAGAATGTAACTTTGTTAAATCCAAACTGTCTAACACAATCTAAAACAAGTTCGATATCATCTTTTAGAGCTATTATAGATAAGTAATGCTGATCTGCATCGCTTCCGATAAGTCTAAATACTGTTCTATCTGTAGCTTTCTCTACAGCAGCTCTCATAGCTTCTATCTCTGTTACGCTAGGAACAACCCCCATTAGAATCTCAGTACTTTCTGTTTCCCTTAATTCAAC
Organism: Peptacetobacter hiranonis; assembly: GCF_008151785.1. Lineage (GTDB taxonomy): Bacteria > Bacillota > Clostridia > Peptostreptococcales > Peptostreptococcaceae > Peptacetobacter > Peptacetobacter hiranonis. The sequence continues at coordinate 652,921 of NZ_CP036523.1, read as the reverse complement.
AGGTATGTCATAAGAAAGCCATGGCTTTAATGAAACCATATTAGTTTCTATTTTATTTTCTTGTCCTTTCAGATTCACAAGACTATTATAAAGCTTATAAACCTTTTCCACTGTACTTTGGATATTTTCCTTATCCTCCATAACCTTTTTAAATTCTCTCTTTGTAATAGCTCTTCTAGTCTTTATAAGAGGTTTTTTAGATTTATCGTACTGTTCAAGTGTTTCTAGTACTGTAGAAATTTTCTGAAGCTCTGAATCAATTCTACTTACTTCATCTTCGTTACCATCTTTTACAACTATATTAGCCCACTCTTCATCAAGAAGTTTTTGATCCTGTGCACTTAATTCAACTACACCAAGATCCATTAAATGTTTTATAAGCTCTTCTTTATTGTTGCTCAGTCCTATGACAGAAAGTTTTTTCATCTTAACAATTGACATTAGACTTCACAATCCTTTCTAGAACAACCTTTACTCCAGCTTGAATGTTTTTTTCAGCTTCTGATAAAATCACTCTGCTCTTTTCTGATGTTTGTTCAATAGTATTATCATATACCTTTCCAGCTTCTTCTTCGGCCTTGCTTATTGCTAAATTGTATTCAGCATCTGCCTTGTCTTCTGCTTCAAGTATTAACTGCGATGCTCTTTTATTTGCATCAGCTACGATTTGTTTCGCTTCCTGAACTCCATCTTTTTTAATTTTATCGGCCTGTTCTTCTGCTTCATTGATAACTTTTATTAATTCAATAGATGACATCTCTTCACCACCTGTCTTTTTGAAATTGGCCAAACTTTTTATAATATTCTTAGATTATATTTATTATATTTTTATTTTACGATTTTGTCAATTTCATAAATCTAAATTTTTGCATCGTTTTTTAAGCATTTCTTCAATTTTCTAACTTATTTTGCATAATCATTTTTACTTTCTATCGTTTTGAATTTAATTTGAATACGTTTTCCATTTTTAAGCTAGATAATAATTTTTTGCATAAAGTTTTTATTTCGCATATATTTTTTTCATAGTTTTTATCTATATTTATTGAAATTTCAATTTTTACTTTCAATACCCTCTATTTGTGAATTGTCATAATTTTGAAAAACTGTAATTTTAACTTTGATTTTTTTTGAAACAATTTGAAGTATTACAGTTTTCAAAAATATATACAACTTGTCACTTTTTGCAAGTTGTTTATATTTAATTATTCTTTTTTCTGAATTTTACTTTTTTTATTTTTTTAGCTATTTTTTTATCAATCAACTCTTTTTCTATTAATTTAACTCATAATTCTTATTCTTTTGTATACAATTTACATTACTTTTATGCCTATCTATAGATTTTCGAGCATAAATACAAATATCCACAGCGCCTAATAGATAATTTTTTAACTTGCTTTTTTTAAGCCTATATAACTTTTCCTTTCTAAAAATAGCTTTTTCACTATTCAGACAATTCTAGCTAATAACTTTTACTTATCAATCACAAAACATCGATATAATTATCCTTTTATTTATGTTTTTAATTTAACCTCTATAGAATATCTATAATATCAAAAGTTTGCCAAGATTAAAGATATTACGAAACATATAATATAGTAATAAAAAAGGACCTATTGCAAAACTTGCAACAAGTCCTCGTTTATAAGTTAATGTAACTTAGTGGATTGAAAAACATAGACAAAACATCCTCGACAATCTGGAGACGTGCAGTTTGTTTGCAACATAACTTTTTACTTTTACACACGTCGAAGCTGGAGAGGAGTTTGTCTATGTTTTCAATTCCCAAGATATATTAATCTATAAATTTTCTATCATATTTTTAACTAGTTCGTATGATACTACATCGTAGTTCATTTCATTTGGCGCACTTGCATAAGAATAGCTTACATTATTCTTGTGAGTTGTTGGATCTTCAACCCAAGCCTTACAAGAACTATGAACCTGATTTATTCCAGTATAGTCCATTATTTCGTCCATATTGCTTATATTAACTCCACTACCTGCAAGTATTTCTATTTTGTCACCGTATTTTTCCAGAAGATTTTTTATTACTTCTTTTCCTTCTATAGCTTTTGGCTCTAATCCACTTGTAAGAACTCTATCTATTCCAAGCTCGATTAAAGTTTCCATAGTCTTGTATGGATCTGCTACACAGTCAAAAGCTCTGTGGAATACAGCTTCTCCGTTGTATTCTTTTATTATTTTTACAATCTCAGCAGTTTTTTCTTTGTCTACTTCTCCATCTTCAGTTAAAAATCCAAATGCTAAACCATCTGAACCATTTTTCATAAGAAGCTCTGCATCCATCTTCATCACTTCATAATCTACATCGCTGTAGTGGAAACCTGCACCTCTTGGTCTAAGCATTGATATAACTGAAAGATTAGTATTCTTTTTAGTTAATACTAATGTAGCTAAAGAAGGTGTAAGTCCTCCTAGATGTAATGCACTGTTTAACTCTATTCTCTTTGCACCCGCTCTATCTGCATTGTACGCATCTTCATAACTTCCGCAGCATATTTCAACTATTTTTTCCATTTTATCAAATCCTATCTATTAAATAATAATCCTTATTTTGACGTAATGCCGTCGTTTTTAACTTGCGTGTTTCTGGTAACCTTTAAATCAAATCTTTTTTACAATCAACCTTTAAATAATCTTTTATATACTTTTAAAATAATCCTCTAAATAATTTTAATAACTAAACAATCCTATATATTGGCTAAGTAATATATACCTAGTCCGTATATCTTAGCATTTGATATGATATCTTCTACCTTCATCCATTCATTTGGAAGATGTCCTATTCCCTTCTGTCCAGGGAAACTTGGCCCAAATGGAACTATATTAGGCATTAGTTTTGCGTATGTTCCGCCAGTTGTTGTCACAGGAGTTCCGTCAAGTCCTGTAACCAACTCATACGCATTCTGAAGACTTCTAACCATATCGCTGTCTTTTTCAAATCTAACTGGAGTATAATGACTTACGCATTTTACTTCCATTCCATTTGATTTTTCCTCTATCGTACTTATTATCTTCTCTACAGTAAGTCCCACAGGATATGAGAATGTTACAGAGAAAATAACTTTGCCGTCCTCGTATCTTAATTTATAATTTCTCATTTCATTTACACCAAATTCTTCGCTCTTATAATCAAGACCTAAGCTTTCCGCATTTGGCTTAGCGTTCATAAAGTATGTATTTACAAACGCAAAGAATTCAGCTATGTTTTTTTCTTCTGTTGAAATTTCTACAACAGCTCTACCTCTTTCTGCATATACTACTGGGTATTTGCAGTCTGGTGTCCATCCCATTACAGGTGGTTTTTCTTTTTCTAGGTAGTATTTTAAATCTTCAAATCCTGTTTCTTCATCGCATCCAAAGATTATTCTGACCGGTCTTTTTAATTCTACATTTAACTGCTTTATTGCATATAAAGCGTATAAACAAGATAGTATCGGTCCTTTATTGTCTAATATCCCTCTTGCGTAAATATATCCTTCTTCTTCATGTGCACTAAATGGATCGTGTTTCCAGCCTTCTCCAACTGGAACAACATCTAAGTGACCTATTATCCCTATATAATCTTCACCTTCTCCATACTGTGCCCATCCAATGTAATTATCAAGATTTTTAGTTTCAAAACCTAAGCTCTCTGCTAATTTCAATGTTTCATCTAAAGTTAAGGCTATATCCTTACCAAATGGAGCATTTTCTTCGGCTTTTGTTTCGACACTCGGCATCTTGACAATCTTTTTAATTCCTTCAATCATTTCTGATGAATTTTTTTCAATCTGCCGAATTATCTTTTTTTCCATTTATTTTTCCTCCAATGGTGCTGTTCTTGTTTTCATGTAGTTATCTAACCATTCCTGGCTTGCTACTTCATGTATGCATTTACCATCTACATTTTTAGTTAAGTATACTATTGGTTCCTGTCCTTCTGTAGCTACTGCAAATGAGAAACCTTCTATATTTGTAGCAACTCCCCATTCACCTTTATTGTTCATAGCTATTAGAGATAAGTCTCCAGCTTTTCCTCTTCTTTCTATTAATTCTTTGTTTAAGTCGTTTACCGCTATTTCACAAGCTTCCTGAGGATGTTTTCCTTCTTTCATAAGTCTTACTATTTCATAAGATATACATCCTTTCATAAGGTCTTCACCAAGTCCTGTTGCACTTGCTCCACCTATTTTTGAGTCAACGTAGAATCCTGATCCTGATATTGGAGAATCCCCTACTCTACCTTTTCTCTTCATGAATAATCCACTTGTAGAAGTAGCTGCAGTCATTTTACCATGAGTATCAAGACAAACCATACCTACTGTATCGTGTCCTGAATATGGGCTTATTTCCTGCTGTTTAACTTCTTTAACTCTGTTTTTGTAGTGTATTTTTGCTCTATCTGTAAGCATATTTTTTCTTTCAAATCCTTCTTTATGAGCAAATTTTTCAGCTCCATCTCCAACTAACATACAGTTTACTTTTTCATGAGATAATCTTCTTGCTATTGATATTGGGTTTGCATAATCTTTTATTGCTGCTACTGCACCTATATCTAATGTATCTCCATCCATGTATGCTGCATCTAGTTCAACTTCCATCTCTTCATTTGGAAGTCCACCGTATCCTACTGATTTGTAGAATGGGAAGTCTTCTACTTCTTTTATTGCTGTTTCTATTGCATCCCCTGCATCAGCACCTTCTTTTAGCATTTTATCTGCTTCTGTTATTCCTTCTACTGCCATACGCCATGTTGCTATTATTCCCCACATGTTCGTTACCTCCTATAATTATACAGAAAGGATGCCTCCTAAAAAGCATCCTCCCCCATTTTTTAATTTAAAAACAATATTTTGATACTATTTCTGAACAATCAGCGCCTTCGTGCATAGCTTTTGCTAATTCACACATAGCGTCTAATGATTCATTTAATCCAAATCCACCTTTTTTAGGTGTTTTTATTATATGCACTTTGTCTTTGTATTCAGCTATTGTTTCTTCATTTTCTACTGACATAGCTGCAAATGCTTTTGCATCAGTTGTATTGTTTATGTCATTAGCTACTCTAGCAGCCATTTTCCCATATCCTAAGTAGTTTAGGCATGGTCCACACATTACAACATCTGCTTTTAATTTATTTACCATTGCGCAAAGTTTTCTACTTACTTCATCTGGGTTAGCAGCATAAGTACCGTCACCGCAGTAAAGACAAGCTATTACTTTTCCGCCTATTTTCTTTAAAGACTGTTCCATCATTACAGCAGGCCCTATTACTTCTTTTTTAGCGCCTAGAGGTACATCGTGGTCATCTTTTATACCTGCACCTGACTGTATCTGATCGTAAATCATTATAATTTTCATATTAAATCATCTCCTAAATCTTATAGATCGTCGAATGATAGGTCATCTAATGATATATCTTCATCATCTTCTTCAACATTACTCATTTCTTCCTGTAAGTACTGTTTGTCTAGTATTTTTATGAATGGCATGTATATGAATACACCTAATACTAGAAGTGCCGCCTGTAGTAACGCACCTGCCCAGTTTGTAGCAAGGAATCCTGATATTACAAGTGGTGTTGTCCATGGTATATTAACACCTGAACATATTGGAACAAAGTTCATCGCCATTGCAAAGTATGATATTACTATGTTTATAGTTGGCACTAATATGAATGGTACTAACATAGCAGGGTTTAAAACTATTGGTAAACCGAATAGTATTGGTTCATTTATTCCGAATATACCTGGTACTAATGACATTTTACCAAGATTTTTTATACGTTTTGATTTACAGAATAATAACATTGCTATTACTAGTGATAATGTTGAACCTGCACCACCAAATGTTGCAAATAAATCCTGGAACTGCTGGCATATTATGTGATGTTCTCCAGCTACGTTTCCTGCAGATAGAGTCTGAAGTATTGGGTTGAATACCGCACCAACAACAGATCCACCATTTACTCCGAAGAACCAGAATATATGTAAGAATATGTAAGCTATTACCATTGCTCCTAAAGTATCTCCTAAGTTTAGAAGTGGAGTCTGTAAGAATTCGAATATTATCTGGAATACGTCTGTTCCCATGTATCCGAATATTAAGTTAACAGCAAAGAATATTGTCATAACTACTGCTGCTGGTATTAAAGCTGCGAATGATTCCTCAACTGTTGGAGGTACACCAGCTGGCATTTTTATTGTCCAACCTCTTTTTTCAACAAATGTATATATATGTACTGATATGAATGCACAGAATATACCAACGAATATACCTTTAGCTCCTAACCATCCTAGAGGCACACCAGTTAAACTAACTGCCTGAGCAACACCATTTACATCAACTTCACCAGTTACTGTATATGGCATTATTAAGAACCAAGAAACTAATGCTGTAGCAGCACCGAATAATTTATTCGTACCTAATTTTTCTGCAAAAGAATACGCAATACCCATAACTGCAAATACTGCCATTATTGTGAATGTAGCGTCTGCTGGTTTTGCTATATAACTTGCTAAAGTCCGTCCAGTTGCCTGATTTACAACTGTTCCTTCAAGAAATTCTATCCATGCTGGGATAGGGAAGTTTGCTATTAATAGGAATATAGATCCACCTATTAATAGAGGTGTTGATAGTAAGAAACCATCACGAATCGACATTAAGTATTTGTTACGTCCTATAGCTTCTGCTAAAGGCATTAAAACTTTTTCAAGTTTTTTCATCATAAGCCTATCTCTCCTTTTTAATTTTTGTGTTTTGTTGTTTTGATTTTTGTATTTTGATATTGTTTTTAATTCTTAGTTTTGCTACTTCATTTTACTTTTTTAACTTTTGTGTTTTTTCTTTTTAATTTTGTGTTTTGATGTTTTGTAAACTGTGATATTACTTTTATTTAATATTAATTTTTATTAATTAATTATTTGTTTGATTTTATTAATTTTATAGCTGTTTTTAAAACTTTTTCTCCGTTCATCATACCGTAATCTCCCTGATCTATAAGAGCTATTGGTACATTTAATGAACCGTACTGTTCAACTATTTCTTCATACATGAATTTTATCTGAGGTCCAAGAAGTATACAATCTGGACAGTCATTTTTTAATATATCTCCCATCTGTGGGTAAGGGAAAGCTGCAACTTTTATTGGTAATTTGTGGCTATCTGCTACTCCCTGCATTTTACTAGCTAACATACTAGTTGACATTCCGTTACTGCAAAATAAATAAACTTTTTTCATTTTATATATCCTCCTATTTTTCTAACGCTGCTATGCGTCTATTTAACTTAATTATTTCTTCTGCCATAAGTTTAGCTGTTTCAGCTGCCATTAACTGGTCTTCGGCATGCATTAATAATATATTTATATTTACTGCTTCTCCTGCAGCTTCTTTCTGTATTAAGCTTGCGTGAGCTTTATGCCCTTCTAAGAATACTTTCTGTCCTTCTTTTATCAATTCTTCAGCTTTTTCAAACTCACCTTTTCCAGCTAATTTCATAGCCTCCATATAATTTGATTTAGCAGTTCCTACTGCTGATATTATCTGAAAACTTATTAATTCTAATTCATTCATTAACTTTACCTCCACTTTCTATAATACAATTATACTAGGCAATTGATTTCCTATGTCGATACTCACATTTCCTAAACTTAGGAAATTATTTACACATAACTACTCTAGTACTTCCTATGTAGTCGTGAATTGCCTTGTGATCTTTAGTAAATATAACCATACCAGCACTTACAACGCATATAGCTAAACCAACATACATTAATCCAGATACTATATCTATACCTGTTAATAATGTAAATATCTGATGCCATATAGCACTAGCTGTTACTAAAGAACCTTCTACTACTATTATTCCTACTAACTGTCTTAGGAACATATTCTTAAAAGTAATTTCTTCTTCATTATCCTTTACTATCTGGATTTTACATATTTTTTTACCTAAAGTCTGTCCCTTAGTAATCCATGTTGGGACTACTACAAAGTAAAATAAAGCAAACACAAAACCTAAACATCCTGCTATCAAACCATAAGGCTTAGGAAATTCTAATATATTCTGTTTAAGCATACTTCCAAAAAGCTTCTGAGAAATCATAGCTATTGGAAACGCTGTAGCAAGACCACCTAAATACCAATCTATTAAATAACTTAAAAATCTTCTTGTTAAAGGTACATCTTCGTACATTTTTTTAGGGCTTTTATCTATCTTTTTAACCAAGTTACTACTTTTCTTATTTTTCTTACTCATATTTCCTCCTATATAATTTCCACGTTTATAATATTTTTACTCTAATACTTCTTTCATAAAATCTTCGTAATTATTTACTGCTAAAAGTCTAGCCAATTTTTTAGAATCTGTCACCGTATTTGATAGCCATTCAAAGAATATCTTTAATAAGCTATTATCAGTATCCCTTATTCCAAGTAGGATTATCAGTCTTACATCGAAATCCCCCCATTTTACTGGCTTATCTAGCACCATAACTGAAAGGCATGACTCTTTTGTAGATACCTCCATTGAGTGAGGCACTGCAAATCCATATGAGAATGATGTCGCCGACATGCTCTCTCTTCTAAACACATCTTCTTTGTATCTCTCATCAGCCAAATCTTTTTCCACTAGCTCGTTGCACAATTTGTTTATTATCTCATCTGATGACTCATATGTTTCATGAACATGGAATAAATCCTTTCTAATCATTTTCTTTACAAGAATTTTAAAATCTGCGCTATATCTTTCCTTATCAAGCTGATTTAAAAGTTGGAAAATTCTACTTTCATCTTCATAATTTAAAAATAGACTAATCTGTATTGTAGGTACATCCAAATTATGCTTAATCTGCAAAGTAGTTATTATAAAGTTTGGTTCATATTCCATAACCTGACTTTCTTCAAAAAATGTAAACATCTTAACTACTTCCATTCTATCTCCAAAACGACTGTTTAATTTTTCAATACATGGTTTTGAAAGCATCTGATTATGTGGCATAATAACAACTGCTCTATATTTTTGCACACTGTCTATTCTTTCATAAGCAGCTCCAAGATGAAGCGCTAAAAACTCAATCTCTGGCTCATCTATTACATATCCTGTAAATTTTTCTATAACCTTAGCTGAATGTATCGCCATTTCAAATACTAAAGGATATTTACGTTTTATTTCCTTTAAGTATAAATTTGTAACATCCACCTTATTTCTCTGTCTTTCTATAAGTGACCGTATATGTGTCTCAAGTCCTACTTTTAAATCCCAGTCCTTAGAAAAATCAACCCCGAAATACTCGGCAATCTGCTCAATTAACCGGTCTATAAGTCTTTTAACATCTTCCTTATTATTGTTTGATTTTCTATAATCTCCTGAGCTCTTCCCTAAAAGGAGAAGTGAAAATCTCTTAACCTCATCGTCTACTATTTCAATATCTAAAAGCTTACTCACTCTTTCAAAGAATTCATAAGAAACGTGATACTCTGTACTTTCCACAAGTCTATCATCTATATCACTTGTAAGGTAGTTATGATTTATAATTCTCTCTATCGCTACACCAGCATGCATCATAATCATCGGGAATGTAGTCTCTCTTATCTTATAATCGTACTTTTCACATACTTCTTCAAAAATATCTTTTATGGCAAGAAGGTCAAAATCTGTCCAAAAATCCGCTATAGAATTTAAGTTCATAAAATTACCATGAGTTTCCTCTGTTAGAAGATATTTATATAACTTTCTCTTGTCTATCTCCTCACCCTCAAGTCTAATATGATTCTTAGATCTAATAAGCTTTAAACTAGGATAATTCTCTATAATCTTTCTTATCTTTTTTAAATCGTTGTCGATAGAATATCCACTTACGAAAACTCTCTCCTGTAGCTGAATTAAATTAATCTCTTTATTTCTAAAAAGAAGCTCCTGAATAATCCAAATACATCTCTCATGAGAAGTTTGAGGAACTATTTCCTTAACCTCTATATCCTGCTTAGCCAAAAGAATATCGTCTATATGATACCCCGCTCTCCTATTAGACTCTATTAACTGACAATCGTAATATTTATTTATAGATTCAATATCTGAGCGAATAGTACGATCCGTAACATTAAGAATCTTCGCAATCTCTTTTCCAGTCATCCAATTATTTGAATCACTCAGTATATTTATAACATTCATCTGCCTATTACTCAGCATATCTCATCTTCCTTTCCTAAACTTTACTTTTATTAGTTTTTTTTATATTTTTACAATACTTTTGCTAATTTTTATATTGTTTTTTACTATTTTACTAACTTTTTTTATTTTAATTACTATATTAATAATATACTAATATCCTTTCCTAATCTACTATTTCTATTTCCTAACAGACAGGAAAATTCCTAACTCATTAGGAAAATTGCCAAAAAGCAATCAACCGAAGGTTTTTGTACAAAACTGAAGATATAAGAGTCTATTGCAAGTCTTTGCATATAGTACTAACTTTTGCAAAAAATAAATAGCCACCTTAACTCGACAATCTGGAGACGACTCGTAACATATAAATGTGTTACACATATGGACGAGTCGTCGAAGCCTGGAGAACAAGGTGGCTATTATTTTTTGCACGAAAAAAGAGCTACTGCAAAAATTGCAATAGCTCTTATATCAAAGTTTTATTTATTTGCAAAGTTTTTTGAATTCATCAGCAACGAACTGAACTTTTGTTCCTATTATAACCTGTACAGAAGTTTTACCTGGTCTTATAACACCAGCTGCTCCTGAAGATTTTATTTTAGCTTCGTCTACTTTTGTACTATCTTTAACTTCTAATCTTAATCTTGTTATACAGTTGTCTATAGATGTTACGTTTTCAGCTCCACCTAAACCTTCTAATATAACCTGAGCCATAGCTGTGAAGTCGTTGTTATCTAAAACTATAGCTTTTTCTGCTTCTACAGTATCTTCTTCTCTACCTGGAGTTGCTAAGTTGAATTTAACTATAACGAATCTGAATACTACGTAGTATACAGCACCAACTACTAAACCTATTCCTAATAACCATAATGGGTTTAATGCCATTGGAGCTTTGAAACTTAAGAACCAGTCAACGAACCCTGCTGAGAAGTTGAATCCAGCTCTTACTGGTAACATTGCACAAACTGTCATTGATATACCAGTTAATAAAGCGTGAACTACGTATAATGCTGGAGCTAAGAACATGAATGAGAATTCAAGAGGTTCTGTAACACCTGTGAAGAATGAACCAACTGCTGCAGCTAATAATAATCCGTAAACAGCTTTTTTCTTGCTATCTTTTGCAGTGTGGTACATAGCTAAAGCACCTGCTGGTAAACCAAACATCATAACTGGGAAGAATCCTGTCATGTACATACCTGTTACACCTAACTGACCTGTTCCACCCCAGAAGTTACCGATATCATTTATACCTGCAACGTCGAACCAGAATACTGAGTTAAGAGCGTGGTGTAATCCAGTTGGTATAAGAAGTCTGTTGAAGAATCCGTATACACCTGCACCTACTCCACCTAAAGATATTATTCCTTCACCAAATGCAACTAGTGCATTGTAAACTGCTGGCCATACGAAGAATAATATAGCAGCTGCTAACATTGAGCAACCTGAAGTAACTATCGCAACACTTCTCTTACCACTGAAGAAAGATAAAGCGTCTGGTAATTTAGTACCTTTGAATTTATTATAGCAAGTTCCACCTATAAGACCAGCTAAGATACCTATGAACTGAGTCTGAGTTTTAGTGAAAGCTGCTGCAACCTGATCTTCAGGTATACCTTTGAACATAGCAACAACTGCTGGAGAAAGTAATGTAGTTATCATTAACCATGATACTAGACCTGCAAGACCTGCAGTACCATCGTTATCATCTGACATACCAACGGCTACCCCTATAGCGAATAAGATACCCATGTTATCTATAAGAGCTCCACCTGATTTTAATAAGAATGCTGCTATTACGTTATTAGCACCCCAACCACTTGGGTCTATCCAATAACCTATACCCATGCATATACTTGCAACAGGAAGTGCAGCAACTGGTAGCATTAAAGCTTTACCTAGTTTCTGTAAATATTTCATCATAAGAAATATTCTCCTTTCATGTATAATTTTTTATTATTTCAGCTCTATTTTTGAGCAAAATAGACATTTTTAATACTCTAAATCTCTTTGATTTAAAGACTTTTTTATTTTTATAATTGCTTTTAACTATTTTTTAGTTATTTTTATTATTTCATCGCCTATGCTAACTGGACCGTACTCTGTTGGTTCAACTGATTCAAAAGCATCTGGGTTACAAACAAGTACTGGGCTTGTTATATCGTATCCAGCTTCTTTTATTTTTTCTGCGTCGAATTCTACTAAAAGATCTCCAACATTTACTTTCTGTCCAACTTCTACATGGCTTGTGAAGTGCTGTCCCTGTAGGTTTACAGTATCTAATCCTATGTGTATTAGTATTTCAGCGCCATCTTCACTTAATATAGAAACAGCATGTTTTGTAGGGAACATTATTGTTATTTCACCAGCTACTGGAGCTACTACTCTACCTTCAGCTGGTTTTATTCCTACACCTTTTCCTAACATTCCACTTGCGAAAGTAGGATCGTTTACTTCTTCTATTGCTATTGTTTCACCGTTTATTGGAGAAACTAATTTACAAGAGTTATCTTTTTTACCAAATAATTTTTTAAACATCATTACACCTCAAAATTCTTAATTTTCATCCTCTATTGTAGAAACACGTCTTATATGCACCGCAAGATATACAAGTTCTTCATTTGATATCCTCTGATTATACTGTTCTTCTATATAATCCCTTATTTTTAGTGCGCACTTAAATTCTTCAGGATATTTTGTTGCTATCATTTCTGCAAACACATCGTCAGAATCTTTTAACATCTCTCCCATAAATATCCTTTGTGAAAGGAATTTCAGATGTGTAATAAGTCTTGAATAATGTAAGCTTTCTTCATCTAGTTGTATATCAAAAGTATCTGTTACTATCTTTAGTATATCTCCTATAAGAGTAGTGATTTTTAATGCATCGTTCATCTCTGTATTGTACTCAGCATTTACTATATGAAGTGCTATATTAGCTGCCTCATCTTCACCCATTTCCACACCTAGTTTTTCTTTTATTAGGTTTACAGCATATTCTCCAATTATATATTCTGGATTATAAAAATGCTTTACTTCCCATAAGAGAGGATTACTAAATTTCATACCATTTTTAAATCTATACACTGAAAAGTTTATGTGATCTGTCAGAGTTATGTATATGTTCTGATTTAATCTCTTTCCAAGTGTACGTTTTGCGTAGTTTATTATGTCATTAGACACTTTAAAATGCTCGATAGGAAGCTCTTCTATTAAACGTTTGAACTTATCTATTGCAGATTTGCCATTCATCGTGAATACCTTTTCCACCTTAGACTTGTCTATCTCGTCGCCTTCTTTAGCTTTAAATCCTATTCCTTTTCCCATAACGATAATCTCTTTATTCTTTTCATTACATGAGCATACAAAGTTGTTATTTATCACTTTTGTAACTTTCATAAACATTCCTTGCCTTTCCAGATATAATATTAAATCCACATCATACTATTATATCTTAAAAATAATAAGATTATCATAAGAATAAAAAAAAGACCCAACTTTATACAATACACCTATAGTGCATTCTATAAAATTCGGTCTTGCCTGCTCTACCAGTAACACTCCAAATTGTCATATCCATTTTTAACTGTTTATAGGATAACATTTTCACATTTTAGTGTCAAGCATTTTGAGCAATTTTTTTCAAATTTTTTTCTAATTTGATTCAAGTTCTTCTTATTATCTTCATTTATATTATAGTTGGCACTTTTTAATATTTTATATTGTCCAGTATTTAATATATATCTAAGTTTTTATTGTTCTATTTTTGGAATAGAAATTTTTCAAATCGATCTACTTCTTCTATAAATTCATTTACAGTAGATACAAATGAGTTGACTATACTCTGAGAATTAAATTTAACTACTTCGTTTTTTATCATTTCAAACTTGTAGTTTTTATTTACCCCTATTCCCTGACTAATATTTTTTCCAGAGTGTTTTTGTGCATAGTAGTCGTTTCTTTCATAAATCATATTTAAAAATATGTCTCTCTCAGCTTCGTTATTTATATATATTTGCTCATCCAAATCTATTACTATGCTGGTAAATGTATCCTTACCCGTATGTATCGAAGCAGAGTATGTTAATCCTCTGTATTTATTTATAGTCGATACCAAAATTATACCATTACTGATTCTTAATCCACAGTTTTCCACACCATAGCCATTTATTATATCCACTATTTTTTCAGCCATAAGTTGATTGTCATCGATATTTTTATTCTCTATTGTATCTACCTTTTTTAGCATAATTTAATCACCCTTTTGAATAAATTTTGTGTTTTTACATTTAAAAAGTCTGTAGCATAATACTACAGACTATATTAATTATATCAAATTCTATTTATTTTTTCATTCTGCTTTAGAAAATATCGTTATTATCTATATACTTTCTTTTTCTTCATTTCATCTAATAAGACATAAACTGTTCCATCATCTACGCATTTGTCTACAGCTCCAGGATTAAATATTTCCTGTCTTACAATGCTAGTAAGCATCGCTCTTAAAAGATATACTCCAGAGTCGGCTGCATTTTCTCTATATAAATCAGAGTCCATTTCTATGTTGTGAAGGTCTAATGTATCTATATATGCCTTATCTGTTATCTCTGGAAGGTGAGCTGTATTTATAAGTCTTTCAACTTCTTCTGACATCTCTGGCTGATTAAACATAAACATAGGAACTGGTCTTCCTGTATCCTCTTTAATTCTTTCTTTGAAATATTTTATGTCGTCAAATATCTTATCATATGCCTTTTTTCTTTCATTTCTTCTATACATTACAATATATGTGTAATCAGTTATCCCTCTTTTTAAATCATCAGGAATATAAGTAAGGACAAGCTCTTTTGCTTTTTCATCTATTCCGTAGTATGCTTCTGCAATAGATCCTGTAATTGCAGCTATTGTATCAGTATCTCCACCGATTGTAACAGCTTTAATTACAGCATCCTCAAAGTTTTCACTTTCTAAAAATGCCGCCATAGCCTGAACAACAGCTGTTTCACATAGAGCATCTCTCTTCATTATATCTACACTTCTGTATTCTTCTACAGATTTGGATAGGTCATATCCATATTCTTTTTCTATGTATTTCTTTATCGCTTCTTTTTTGCTACCATTTCTAGCTAAGAAAATTGCACTCGCAATTGCCTGTGCCCCTTTTATTCCTTCTTCACTATTGTGTGTAACTTCAGCAGTTAGCCTTGCATATATATCCACTTCATTTAGATTGTTTGCTAGCCATCCAACAGAAGATACTCTCATAGCAGATCCGTTTCCTATACTTTCGTAAGGCTCTGGCTTTTGAGAAATTAGCCAATTGCTAAATAAAGTTCCATATCCAGCAGTTATGTGGCTTCTTCCAAACATCTGCATATTGTATCTTAGGCATAGTTTTATTTCTTCTGCAGGTTTGTCAAAAGTCTGAGAAAGGGCTTTTCCAACAGCTACAGTCATTACTGTATCGTCGGTAAATATTTCCCTAACTCTTGGATTTATTTCTATTCCTGTTTTGAATAGCTCATCGTATTTTTTCTGTACTTCTTCGTATTTAGGGATTGTTAGACCGAAGTCGTATCCATTTCCTAGAATATCCCCAATTATTGCTCCTAACATT
Source organism: Peptacetobacter hiranonis (assembly GCF_008151785.1). Lineage (GTDB taxonomy): Bacteria > Bacillota > Clostridia > Peptostreptococcales > Peptostreptococcaceae > Peptacetobacter > Peptacetobacter hiranonis. The sequence goes on along the minus strand of NZ_CP036523.1, from coordinate 637,131 downwards.
TTTTTCACTCCTTGCTTTTAGATAGAGGTTCTTAAATAGGTGTGTATTCTACTTTTTCGTTGAAGAATTTATCTATTTTTCTATTGCCTCTATTGAATATAATAAGGTTTTCTTTGGCTCTAGTAAAGGCTGTATATATTAATTCATAAAAAAAGAAGGATACAAATGTATCCTCCCTCTATTCTTTATTTTAAGTTGTTCGTTTCTTATACCTATCAAAATCTATCGTATACAATATAAATGACAATATTGCAAAGCACGAAACTGTTAAGTTTCTGTATGTAAACCAGAAATGTATAAATGCATGATTTGTCATTACAACATAATATACTATTGGATAGAATGCAACTAATAACGTTGGAAGCATATTAATAGAGTTTTTCTTCTTCATAATTATGAAGAAAATCAGCGCTATTACAATAATTACTAATATTAATTTTATATTTAAACCCTCTATATATTTAGAAACGTTTTTTATTATTACATCTATTTTACTTATACTAACCTCATTTACTTGGCTAGATGTTCTAGAAAGTACCTGATCTAAAGCATTAGTTATAACATTCTTTTTGGTTATCAACTCTGCAATAATCCATTTGCCAGACCAAGTCATAATATATCCCATACTCCAACTAAATGATTTACTTATAATTTCAACTGTATTTTTCCCTATACTATTCTCTTTTAATTCCAAATAACTGTATACTATAAGAGAAAATCCTAGTGTCATAATTGGAGCTGTCAGTAAATCAAAGAAACTTGTAAATGCCCCTACTAAAAAGAAAAATACATACATTAAATCTTTTTTCATAATTTTTTTGCTAAACATAGCCAATAATACTATTGATATCATTGTCACATAATAAAGAGATGAAAATTGCATAGACATAGGAACAATTATTATCATAGACATAAGCATGGAAACTACAAATGCTATAGCCGATCCTGCACCTATTTTTTCTTTTAATAAATATGTTGCTATCATAAATAATCCCATTATCCCAAACATATTTATATATCTTATTTCTTCATAATTAAATACTTGTAACAATGGTCTCAAAAATACTTGATATCCATGCCAATATCTAGTGTATTCATACTCCTCTGTTTTCTCACCTCTGACAACACTAAGCAGATTTTCCGCTTTGTCTTCTGAGTCTTCATTAAATTTATAATAACAACTCATAGCACTATCAATAGGTGTTTTTCCATCAATTCCCATAGCTATAGTTAACATCCATGAATCTGTAAAGTTATCCAATTGTGCTTTTTCAGCATTCAAAATTACTCTTGGGTATACACCTTCTTTTTCTATAGTCTGAGCTGATTCATATACATGATTTACAATTCTTTTATTATTTAAAGAATATGACCGAGTCATAGCTCCTGTAAATACAGCCATTAAAACTACATAAAGTACTAATATAATTCCTACCTTTTTTGAAATAAACTTTAATTTATCTTTCATCATTTTTTTCCTTTTCACTCAATATATTAAGAGAGATTTCATAGAACTGATTTACATATTTTTTAGCAGTATCTAGGATTAATGCGCACGCAAGCATGACCAATGACGATGTTATAATTCCCATAGATACAATTAATGTTGGGAATCTCATAACTAAACCTGTTTTAAAATATTCTAATAATACAGGTATAAATAGCAATAATCCTACTAAGAATAATACAGCTGATATTCTTCCAAAGAATGATAATGGTTTATAATCTTTATATAATTTCAATATTGTTTTTAAAACTTTATATCCATCGCTGAATGTATTTAATTTAGATTCACTTCCATCTGGTCTATCTCTATATGCTATAGGAACTTCTTTTATTAAGAAGCCTTTATCTAAAGCATGTATACTCATTTCAGTTTCTATTTCAAATCCTTTTGATAATACTGGGAATGATTTTACAAATCTTTTATTGAATGCTCTACATCCTGTCATTATATCTTTTATATCACTTTTAAATATTCTATTTATAAGTGTTCTAACTAATTTGTTTCCAGTATTGTGGAATGGTCTTTTATTTTCTGTGAAGTATGTACTAGATAATCTATCTCCTATAGACATATCAGCTCTTCCATCTAGAATTAATTTTGCTACTTCATAAGCATCTTTTGCAGGATATGTATCGTCACCGTCTACCATTATGTAGCAATCAGCATCTATATCTCTAAACATACTTCTTACAACATTACCTTTTCCCTGTTTATATTCTCTTCTAACTATTGCGCCTTCTCTTTTAGCGATTTCGTATGTATCATCGCTAGAATTGTTGTCGTAAACATAAATATCTGCTTCCGGTATTACATTTTTAAAATCCCTTATAACAGAAGCTATTGTCAATCCTTCATTATAACAAGGAACTAAAACTGCTATTTTTTTTGAATTTTCTCCCATTAATTTCCTCCTAATTCGTTTTTTTCTTAAAAATTATTAATTTACTAAATATAAAGTTTAATACAACCACAACAATATTTGTGATTATCTTTACAATAAAATCATTTATGCAAAAAATTTCAACCATTAGGTATATTAAAACTATTTCCGTCACACCTGATACAATTCTACAATTTATAAAGGATAGAAACTCCTTTATTAAAAACTTTATCTCTACGTTTTTCACCTCAAAAACAAAAAATTTATTTGTCACATATGCAAATATTACGGCAAAAAACCAAGCTATTACATTTGAAACTAGGTAATTAATCCCAAATGCCCTCGTTGCTATAAAGTATGTACCCAAATTTACTATTGTAGATAATACTCCAAAAAAGAGATATAATATCCCTTCTTTATATTTTCTTAATCTTTCCAAAACATCACCTTTTCACGTTTATTTTCATATTAAAATCATAAATACTCATTTCAATATACAATATATTTTCTTCATTTTCAATACTGTATTATTATTTAAAACACATTTCATAAAAAGAGGATAATTATAATAGCATCCTCTTATAAAATCTATTTTTTATTAAAAATCAAATGATTATATTATATGCATAGAAATTCCTGTTACAATTACACCAGCCATCATATTTCCTAATACAATACCAATAAACGCATCTCTAATTCTCATATGTAAAATTGATGCTATAGCTGATGCTGTCCAAGATCCTGTAGTTGGAAGCGGAATTCCAACAAATAGTATAATCCCTAAAACTGAAGCACTTTTTAGTTTTTTCATAGATGCTTCTATTTTGTTATCTATTTTTTTTGATATGTTCTTTAAAAATGAAATACCTCTTATAAAGCTAAGTATATGCCTAAATGTCAATATAAGTGGTATTGATATCAAGCTTGATCCAATTACACTTGCTGCATATACTCCAAGAGGATCTAGATTCATTGCAATTCCTATTGGAATTGCTCCTCTAAGCTCTGTAACAGGCATCATTGATAGAAATAATATATTTAAATAATCCAATTTTTTCTCTCCTTACTTAATACTTCTTTTTAACCTTCTTTTAAAGTATATCATATGAATTCAATTTCTCAAAAAAATACTACCACATTTAACATATGCGGTAGTATTTTTCTCTATTTATATTCTATTTTATTAACTTATATCAAAGCCAATTGTTTATTACATATGACTTGGTATTATTTCAACCCAGTAGTTATCAGGATCCGCTATAAAGTATATTCCCATAGCTTCATTTTCAAAGCATATACATCCCATTTCTTTATGAAGCTCATGTGCTGCTTCAAAATCGTCAACTCTTAATGCAAGGTGGAACTCATTATCACCTAGGTTGTATGGTCTATCCCAGTCTCTTAACCAAGTAAGCTCAAGGTCGTGAGGAGTCACTCCATCTCCAAGATATACTATTGTAAAGCTTCCATCTTCTGATTCTATTCTTCTAGTTTCTTTTAGTCCTAGTGCTTTTTCATAGAACTCTATACTTTTCTGTAAGTCTAATACGTTTATGTTATTGTGTGCAAATGAAAATTTCATAATTTCCCTCCAAATTTTAGTTTTTCTTAATTATACCATTATTTTTTAGAAGGTGTGGAGTATATTTTTCTTTTTTAATAAATCCTTTACATTTAAAATTGAGTTACAGTTATTCTACAAATAGCAAAAAATAAAAAATACTGACCTTTGAAAGTCAGTATTTCCAATATTTCCACATTTTTAATAATCTAATTGGTGGAGATGAGGGGAGTCGAACCCCTGTCCGAAAGCTCTTTCCCCGCTGCTTCTACGTGTGTAGTTGTCTCTTTATTTATCTCGTCTCAAGTATAGCCGAGCAACAGGCGATGCTATCAACCAGCCACAATTAGTCCACTTTTAGTCGCGGCATCCAAAAAGTAGTTCCCTGCATAGATGATGTCCAGTCTTAACCGGCAGGAGGGTTAAGAGGGACAAGCTGCAATTAGGCAGCTAATGCGTAATTATCGTTTGCGTTTATTTTAAGTTCCCCAGTTTTTACGTGACCCAGAGTAACACGACACGCCACCTCAGGTGCTAAACCCCCGTCGAAACCTTTACACCCCCTTATTGTATAAAGAAGCAAATGCTCTTGGAAGTAAATCGGTTATTACACAAACTATAATTAACTTTTAAAAGCCAAAAGCTTTTATTTATATTAAGTATTAATATACTTTAATGTAAGTATATTATACCACTAATCATAAAAAACACAAATAATTAATATTTGCCAGTCATTTCTCTTTCTATACGTCTCTTAGCATCTTTCTTAGCAAGATCCTGACGTTTATCGTATAATTTCTTACCTTTTGCTAGAGCTATTTCAACCTTAACTCTACCATTTTTTAAGTACATACTTAGCGGAACTAATGAGTATCCCTTAACAGTAGTTGCACCGATAAGTTTTCTTATTTCATGCTTATGAAGAAGTAGTTTTCTAACTCTAAGAGGATCGACATTGAAGATATTTCCATGTTCATAAGGACTTATATGAACCTGCTTCATAAATACTTCGCCATTATCAACTGAGCAGTATCCTTCTTTTAAATTGACTCTACCCCGTCTAATAGACTTAACTTCAGTTCCTTTTAATTCTATACCACATTCATAAGTTTCCTCAATAAAGAACTCATGTCTAGCTTTTTTATTTGTTGCAAGTACCTTTACTCCTGCCATATCTTCTCACCTTCTTCACAAAATACTTTTAAGATAACTTATACTATATCACAACAAAAAATTTGTGTCAATTATTTAGACAAATTTATTTTTAATTAAAACTAACCTATAACTTATTTTAAAATTTTTTCAAAGAAAAATAAAAATCTTTATCATAAAAACAAAATATTATATAATTAGAGTATAAATATTGATAGAATTTTCAGTATTTATTTTACTAATTTTTTAAACAAAATTTATTTTTCCAAACTCTTGAAAGGAGATGATTCTATGGATTTAAAAGAAAAAATGAAAGTTATTGAAAGTGTAAGCGACGGTGGCTCTACTTTTGAAGTTCTTGAATTTGATAATTTAGACGGAGCTTCAGATCCTGCAATGGCTATGGCACTTTATTTTGCAAAACAGTCTGGCTTAAGATCTAGAATTGTGAGAGTTAAATTAAACAACTCATCTGTAAAAACAGAAGCTGGTGCTCTTTACTACTCTAAAGGAAATCTTGTATCAGATGCCAAAATGGGCGGCGTTGGAGGATTTTTCAAAAAGGGAATCTCTGGTGCACTTACTAGCGAATCTCTAGTTAAACCTTCATACAAAGGAACTGGTGAAATCTACCTAGAACCATCTTTTAAACACTACTATATAATGGAACTAAAAAACGAAACAATAATTATAGATAAAGGTGTATTCTACTGCTGCTCTGACTCATTAGAATTAAAAGCTGTTTCTCAGAAAAATGTATCTTCAGCAATACTTGGTGGAGATGGAATATTCCAGCTACGGGTTTCTGGAACAGGAGTACTTATATTAGAATTATCAGTTCCTAAAAACGAAATCGTAGAATACGAATTAAATGGAAGTGAAGAATTAAAAGTCGATGGAGATTTCTCATTTGCAAGAACTGCATCTGTTAATTTCTCTGTCACTAAATCTCAGAAATCATTATTCAAATCTGCAATGAGTGGTGAAGGATTCCTTAACACTTACTCTGGAACAGGAAAAGTTTGGCTAGCTCCAACTTCTTCAATCTACAGAGAATTTGGATATGGATTTATGCCAGGAAACTCAGGAATGGATAATAATGAAATCGATTAAATCAAAATTTACCTATTCTATTGTTAATATGCGAAACATAGTAGATATAGACAAACTTCTCTCCAACTTCGACGCGTGAGCAAAAAATAGTTTTGTTTCTATTAAAATACGCGTCTGCAGATTGTCGAGTGCGTTTTGTCTATATACTACTATGCTACATATTATCAATATTCTTGGTAAACTTTTGATTTTACGTATGGTTAAAAAGAAAGTAAAATTGTAACAACTTAAATAAAAAGCTGCTTAAAATTTTATTAACTTATCCGATTTGTTCAAATCTAATTTTATAGGGATAATAACTAACTTAGTGGATTGAAGTCATAGACAAAACTCTCTCGACAATCTGGAGACGTGAGGAATTTTTTCAACAAAACTATTTACTTGTACACACGTCGAAGCTGGAGAGGAGTTTGTCTATGACTTCAATCCCTGAGAGTTATTAAC